>JAUNJR010000064.1 GCA_030533135.1 Coriobacteriales bacterium | reverse complement strand
TCCTCCTTGGGAGCGGGCTTGACGAGAACGCGATCTCCCAGCGGCTTAAGCGTCATTCCTATTACCTCCTTTAAAGCGCCATCTGGCGCACAACGTTCGCAGGCCCCACGCGGAGCCGCTTTAGCCAACGTTTGGAATGATACCCACGCTTGGCCAGATATACCGCGAGAGGTAACAAAATCTCAAAGACGGCACTTAGATTTTGTTACTACCAGAAAGTAAAGACGTCATTATGGCAAGTCGACAGGCGGCTTGCCATAATTTGCTCCGGCGTGGAGGGGGATTCTACCATTTCGATGCGGCCCGATTCAGGCGTGCGCCAAATCGGGCATTACGCGTCACAGTCCTTGCAGCTCGGCGAGCCAGAGGGTGGCGCAGGCGTCAGAAGGCATGCGCAGGTCACCGCGCGGGCTGACTGCCACGCTACCCACCTTGGGACCGTCTGGCAGGCAGCTACGCTTGAACTGCTGCGCAAAGAAGCGCCGATAGAACACCTTGAGCCACGTCAGAATCGTCGCTTTGTCATACGCATCCGCGAACGCGTAGCACGCCAGGCGGTACACCTTGCGCGGCGTGAAACCGCGGCGCAGCACCTGGTAGAGGAAGAAGTCATGCAGCTCATACGGACCAACCAAGTCCTCTGTCTGCTGGGCAATGGTCCCATCCGCGTTGGCAGGCAGGAGTTCGGGTGAGACGGGCGTATCCAGCACGTCATACAAGATGTCCGCCTCGGCATCGTTTCCGCAGGTATCGGCCACATAGCGCACCAAATGACGCACGAGCGTCTTGGGAACGCCGCCATTCACTCCGTACATGCTCATGTGATCGCCGTTATACGTTGCCCAACCAAGTGCCAGCTCAGAGAGGTCACCAGTGCCGATGACCATCCCGCCTTCCTTGTTGGCGATGTCCATGATGATCTGCGTCCGCTCGCGCGCCTGGCAATTCTCATAGGTGACGTCGTGGACGCTCTCATCATGACCGATATCGGCAAAGTGCTGGCGCACGGCCGCCACGATGGAGACCTCACGCAGCTGCACGCCCAACGCATCAGAAAGCGTCGTAGCGTTGCCGTGCGTTCGGTCAGTCGTGCCAAAACCAGGCATGGTTACCGCGATAATGCCGCTTCTGTCAAGACCCAGCAGGTCAAAGGCTCGGACCGTCACAAGCAGCGCCAAGGTCGAGTCAAGACCGCCAGACACGCCCACCACCGCACAAGAGCAATGCGTGTGCTCAAGGCGCTTGGCAAGGCCCCATGCCTGGATGGTAAAGACATCCTCGCAGCGCGCGTCGCGCTCTGCGCCGTCAGCAGGTACGAATGGGTGTGGATCAACATGCCTCGTCAGTCGGGTCTTCTCGCGGCCGATCGAGAATTCGACCTCAAAGTACCCAGGACCCTCAGCAGATCCAGGCCGCGTCGTCTTGAACGTCGTCATGCGCATGCGTTCCGCCACGATGGCAGAGACGTCAATCTCACTGGTGGCGTTGCCCGAGGCAAACGGTGCGGATTCGGCAAGCATCGTGCCGTTTTCGGCAATCATGTCGTGGCCAGCAAAGACCACGTCAGTCGTCGACTCTCCCCAACCTGCACTCGTATAAACGTAGCCACACACCAGCCGCGCGCTTTGGCCAACCATTAGCTGGCGGCGATAGGCAGCCTTGCCCACGAGAGCATTCGATGCGGAAAGGTTCACGATGACCGTTGCGCCGGCCATTGCGTGCCCCACCGACGGCGGATTGGGCGCCCACAAGTCCTCGCAGATCTCAGCCGCAACCACAAGGTCTGGCATAGAGGAGCAGCGCAGCAGCACGTTAGTGCCAAAGGGAACGAGTTCCTCTTGCCCCATGTCTACAAAGTCATAATCACAGGGTTGCGGCGCTGGCTCAAAGTGACGCCGCTCATAGAACTCGTTGTAGTTAGGGACATGCGTCTTGGGGATAAGCGCCAGAATCTCACCGCCGCACAGGGCCGCCGCGCAGTTGTAGAGTTTGCCGTTCACGCGCCAGGGCACACCAATGAAAACCAAGGCATCAAGAGAAGACGTCTGCTCCGCAAAAGCATACAGGCCACGTTGCGCGGCATCGAGCAGCGCATCTTGCCAGAAGAGGTCCTCGCAGGTATAGCCCGTGATGCAGAGCTCGGGCAGCACTACGATCTTTGCCCCGTCATCACATGCGTCACGCACCTGGCGAATGCATTGCTCGACATTGTAGACGACGTCCGCAACGCGAACTTCAGGCGTACGGGCAGAAACCTTGACGAATCCGTCCTGCATGGCTCCTCCTTAGGGCCGATGAACCTTGCTGCTATCGTAGCGCATTGCATGGCTTCCTTGGCTGGAGGCTGACACGCCGTCGTTATGGCAAATGGCCTGTCAACTTGTCATAACGGCAAGGCACGTTGCATGCTGAATTGCGTCGTCCTCGCAGGTCAGGAAGTTAGTGTCCCATACGGCTATGTCGGCCAGACGGCTAGCCTCCAGCGTACCGAGCTCTTCCTCACGACCAACTGCCATGGCGCCACCCAGGCTGTATGCCCGCAGCGCTTCTGCACGCGAAAGGCGGTGCTGGGGATACCAGCCTTCTTGAGGCTCATGGGTGTCTGGTGTTTGCCGTGTAACCGCCGTATACAGCACATCGAGGCTGCTAGGCGAAACGACTGGAGCATCCGTGCCAAGCGCCAGCGAGACGCCCGCCGCAGACATCTCCGCAAAGGGCCACATGCGCCGAGCTCTCCACTCCCCCAAATCGCGCGCTGGCTGTGCGAGGTCAATGGTCACGTGCGGAGGTTGCACCGAGGCAACCAGCCCTGCGTCGCGCAAGCGTGCGATGTCTGCTGGCTGGATGTCTTCGATGTGCTCCAACGTGTTACGCCCCTGCGTGGGGTTGCCATATCGGCGTTGGGCCTCCAAGAATATGTCGATGGCCTCGTGCACGGCCGCATCACCAATTGTGTGGATACGCACCGAATGGCCGCGCGCCGCCGCTGCCAGCACAAGTTCACGCATGCGCTGAGGAGCGACAGTTGGACGGCCCACATCGCTGGCAAAGCGTGCGTTCTCGTACTCCTCGGTACACCACGCCGTATGTTGGCTGCTTACGCCGTCAAAGAACTGCTTGAAGCCGGGAGCACGCAGCCGCGATCCCGTCAGACGTGCCTGCAGCTCTTCGAGGTTGGACTGGTCGTCCGACAGGCAGGGGAAGAGGTGTGCGCGAACCGAAAGCTCGCCAGACGCTAAGAGCGCCTCATATACCTGCGCATATATGCCATCAGCTCCCGGAACCAAGGAGAGCGCCATGTCAGAGACGGACGTAATGCCCATCTCGTTTAACGTGCGAAAGTATGCGCGATAGATCTCGCAAAGCTGCGTCACCGAGAAGGACGAGAGCACCCGTGCAATGTAGAGCATGCCCGCCGCCTCGCGCAGAACGCCCGTGAGACGACCGTTTGCATCGCGATCGAAGCTCCCGCCAGACGGAGGCTCCGTCGTGTCAGTAATGCCCAATGCCTTCAGGCCTGCCGTATTCACCCATAAGGTGTGTGCGTCGCCAGAATACATCGCAACCGGGCGGTTGGGGAACGCTGCATCAAGCGACGCCCTCGTTGGCGGGATTGATGGATTCCAGTAGTTCTCGCGCCAGCCGTGACTCACCAGCCATGAACCATCGTCGGGTCGTGACGCCGCCCATCTCACCAGATGGTCGACACAGTCCTGCTCGCTGCTTCCAGCATATTCAGTCGCGAGGTTGCTTGGGAACAGTGCCGCATGAAATACATGCTGGTGAGCGTCATGAAAGCCGGGGCAGATAAAGGCGTCGCCCCAGTCCTTGACGGGAGCACTTTCGGCAAGGCTTGCCGCATCGTCTCTCGGTGCAACTCCGATTATGCGTTCACCCTTGACCGCCAGAGCGAGCGGACGTGCCGCATCGCAGCCAAGAACGCCTTGGAAAACCTGCGTGGAAGTAATGACATAGTCTGGCCGCATGTCTTAACCCCATCAAAACCCGCGTTATGGCCTACTGTCTGTCGACCTGCCGTAACGCGCTAGTCTTCTAGGTATCGAGCAAGGAACTCGCGCGTACGCGGTAGCTTGGGGTTGGTGAACATCTCCTGTGGGGAGCTCTCCTCGGCAATGACGCCTTGATCCATGAACACGACCTTGTCACTCACGCTCTTCGCAAAGGCCATCTCATGCGTCACGACAACCATGGTCATACCGTCGGCAGCAAGGTCGCGCATGACGTTCAGAACCTCGCCAACAATCTCGGGGTCAAGCGCCGAAGTCGGCTCGTCAAAGAGCATGAGGTCAGGCTTCATGCACAGCGCTCGCGCGATGGCGACGCGCTGCTTTTGTCCACCCGAAAGCGATGTAGACGGCGCATTGATGAAGTTGGCCAGCCCCACGGCCTCAAGGTTACGACGCGCTTCGGCCTCTGCTTCCGCACGGCTCATCTTCTTGAGCGTGATAGGCGCCAAGGTACAGTTGTCTAGCACATTCATGTTGTTGAACAGATTGAAGCTCTGGAACACCATGCCGATGTGCTCGCGCAGACGGTTAATATTCACGCGGTCGGCCGCCAGGTCCTCGCCGTGAAACCAGATGTGGCCCGAATCCGGCGTCTCAAGCAGGTTCATGCAGCGCAGCAAGGTGGACTTTCCAGAACCAGAGGCACCAATAATGGTCACAACCTCGCCTTGATTGACCGCGAGGTCAATGTCCTTCAGGACCAAGTGACTTCCAAACGACTTGCGCAGGTTCTCGACACGAATGAGCGGTCCCGTCGCAGTGGTTGTTTCACTCGCCATGGCTACTTCCTCGCCTTCTTCTGGTCCAAGGAGTACTTGGAGCTGCCCGTGCCGGCAACGGTTCCCACTGTCGCGTTCATATCGGACACGCTGGTCAGCGGCTGGGGCTCGACAGAGAGGTGCCTGGCGAACTTTCCAAGCAGCCAGCTGGCAACCATAGTCAGGCACAGGTACACGACCGCGGCCACCGCGTACATCTCGATCTGCTTGAAGTAGATGCCCACCACCGTCTTGGTGGCAAACATGAGGTCAAATACGCCAATGACGGAGAGTACCGAGGAGTCCTTGATGTTGACGACCAGCTCGTTCGAAAGGGCGGGAATGGCGTTCTTGATACCCTGCGGGAACACGACCTTGATCATCGCCTGCCACTGCGAGAGACCAAGCGAGCGAGCCGCCTCGTTCTGACCAGAATCCACCGCCTCGATTCCGCCGCGCAGGACCTCCATCATGTAGGCCGTCGAGTTCAGCGAGATGGTCACGAGACCCGCCACGAAGGTCGACCAGACGGCGCCAATCTCACTGACGGTCATGCCGGTGTTCTTGAGCAGACCAAACCCCGTGAAGTAAATAAGCATGCCCTGAACCATCATGGGCGTACCGCGTACCACCGTTGAATAGATCTTGGCGAAGAGGACGCCTGTCTGCTTGAAGAAACGGACGGCATCATTGTCAGAGCGATCGACGGACTGGATGCGCAGAAACACGAGTAGGATGGCCAGCACGAAAGCGATCAGCGTACCAAACACGGAAAGCCCCACCGTAGTCATGACGCCCTTGGCGATGATGCCCCAACCCTTATCCACCATATAGACGATGGAGCTTAGAAACCCGGAGGGATTCTTGTCTTGTGCGAGCGCCTCGGACGTGACGGCCAGAAAGCCCATGAACGCACGGTCGACAAAGAGCACGGCCGTTGCCACCCACACGCCATAGCTCAGCCATCGAACGGCCGTGACCAGCGGTTTTTTGCGGAAGGGAGACGTCTCTCCATAGGTGTTCCAGTGCGTGAGCTTGAAGACAAGCGCCACTGCAGCAAGCGCCAGCCATGCCATGAGGAACCAGTACAAAGCAACCTCAAAGACATAGGCGCCGCGCAGAAAGCTCATCGAAGAGCGCTTCTGCAGCGAGAACCAAACCCCGATGGCTGCCACCACCGACGTCCCAAGGAACACGTACTTGTGGTCATCCACTATGAAAGACTTAAGCTTCTCGAAACGTTTCAACACGAAACCCTTCCCAAGTTGAACAAGGTTTTCTTAGCGCATGAGATGAGACGGCGCCCGAAAGGGCGACCCATTCTTCTCACGTGACTTGCACAATGCGGAGCGTTGAGAAGAACGGGTCGCCCTTTCGGGCGTAATCCCGTCAAATGTCTTCGTTACTCCGGCTGGCGCTCAACTGCGGCGGCCCAGATGGCCTGGCGATCGTCCTCGGAGATGCCCGCAAGGATGCCATTCATCTGCGCAACGATGTCTTCCTGGCCCTTGGACAGGCCGATGTTGACGGGGACCTCCTCGGAGAAGCCCATGCCGTCTGCAAAGATGATGCCCACGAGCTCAGGATGCGCTGCGGTCATGCTCTCAATGTTGCCCACATCAAAGGTGATGGCGTCGCAGGAACCAGCAAGGAGGTTGGAAATTTGGTCAGGAACCGTGGGAACGGGGCTCAGGTGATTGACGCCCTCGATCTCGTCGATGACCTCGTCAAGCAGGGTGTCCTTCTGGCCGAGCACCGCAGCGCCAGCAAAGTCCTTGATGGACGTAGCGTTCTCGTAAGCCGAGCCCTTCTGGACCATCAGGCCATAGGTGCCCACGTAGTACGGGTCCGTGAAGTCGATGGACTCCTCGCGCTCGGGCGTGGCGGTCATACCAGCAATGATGACGTCAATCTGGCCCTGTCCCAGCGCCTCAATGAGGCCATCCCACTCGAGCTTGACGGCAACCGGCGTGAGGCCCATGCCCTCAGCGACGGTCTTGGCGATCTGCACGTCGTAGCCATCGGCAAAAGCACCCGAGACGTTCTCGATGGGAATGGTGAACTCGGTCTCCTCAGTTGCCTGCCAGTTATAGGGGGCGTAAGCCGCCTCCATGCCCACGCGCAGGATGCCACCGTCGGCAAAAGTGCTGGCAGCAGCATCAGCAGTATTGTCAGCAGCCGCATCAGCACTGTCTTCCTTGGCGGGACCACATGCGGTCAGAGCGGCAAGGCTCATGGTCAAGCCCGAGAGCTTGAGGAAGTCACGACGAGAAGGCGTATTGAGCATGTTTGAAGCGGTGCGGGTATCAGTCATGGCAAATCCTCTTTTCTCCCTTGGTAGCCAAAACCCCTTTCGCGCCTCGCAACCGGACGGAACCCATTCCCGTCCCCCTTGCAACTGAATGCGTGAAAGTTACGTGCGCAGGTCGAATGCTAGGACATGGGTGTTTCCGCACCGTGCACATGCATTCTGAGGAAACGAATCGTTTACTCGTTCAAACTGGACAAAAGGGACAGTCCCTTTTGTCCACCCCGTTTATCGAAAACATGGATGTTGATAACTAGCTAGTTTTCAACATCCATGTTAATCTAGGCAATCCAATTGTTGATAACTAAAGTAAGGGGCCGACAATGCCTCGAACAGGAAAGCTGATTAGTGAATCGGGTTACTACCATATCATCGTGAGAGGGAACGGCAAGCAAATACTCTTTGAAAATGATTCGGACAGGCAGTTCTACCTCGAATATCTTCATCGCCTTACTTCCGAGGCGGGCATAGCCATCTTAGCGTGGTGCCTCATGGACAATCACGGTCATTTCATCATCGATGACCCTAGCGATAGGCTTTCCGAGGTTATGAGGCGCGTCAACGGTACGTATGCTCAGAGGTACAACAATGCAAGCGAGCATGTTGGACACGTATTCCAAGGCAGATATGTAAGAAGGCCCATCAATTCGAACGCCTATCTCCTTGAGCTCGTAAGGTACGTCCACAACAACCCCGAAAAAGCACGCATTTGTCCAGCGGATAAGTACAGGTGGAGCAGTTACAGGGAGTACGTTGGTGTTCCGTTTATATCTGAGACTGCCATGGTGCTTGAAATGCTTGGCGGCCCCAAAGAGTTTCGTCAGTTCTGTCAAGAGCGAGTCGACCCCGCAGTCTGGCTGGCAAGCGAACTCAACCCCGATACTGAAACTTTAATGATGATCGCCCGGGAGGCTCTCGGAGGCACCAACCCTATGGAAGTGGGTTCTCTGAACAGAGTCGTACGAAATCAATGCCTCCAGAAGCTTAGAGAGACAGGTTTCTCTCTGCGGCAGATCGAACGTTTAACGGGACTTGGAAAGTCCACCATAGCTAACGTCACGGTGGACAAAAGGGACTGTCCCTAATGTCCAGGTTTAGCGCTTGGGCCAAGGGCCGCTCACGACTGGAGCCTCTGGGCTGGACCACTCGCCAAGCTTGGCGTTGGGGGCGGCATCCAACGTAAGCGGTGCCACAACGCCTGCACGAAGGTTACGCAGGGCAACCAGCGCAATCATGGCGCCGTTGTCACCGCAGACCACCATGGGAGGTACCGTCACGCGGACGCCCATCTTGGCAAATTTGTGCTGGTAGGCGGCGCGAAGCGCGGGATTTGCCGCTACACCACCGCCAACGCAGAAGTCTGAGACCTCGCACTCGTCGACCGCCGTCGCCGCCTTGGCGACCTGCACGTCTACAACCGCAGCTTGAAAGCTTGCAGCAAGATCGGGCACGTTGATAGGCCGTCCAGCCTTGTTCTCTCCCTCGATATAGGTAATGACCGCCGTTTTGAGACCCGAGAGCGAGAAGCGGTAGTCATGGCTATGCATCATGGCGCGGGGGAACGCAATCGCTCGCGGATTGCCCTCGGCCGCCAGCCGACTGATGACTGGACCGCCAGGGTAGCCCAGCCCCAGCGCCTTGGCGACCTTGTCAAAGGCCTCTCCGACCGCGTCATCAATCGTCTGGCCGAGAATCTCGTAGTCACCCCATGCGCGCACGTGTACCAGCATGGTGTTTCCACCGCTGACGAGCGACGCCACAAACGGAGGCTCAAGATCAGGTGTCTCGAAGAGGTTTGCCATGAGGTGGCCTTCAAGATGATGTACTGGTACGAGGGGAAGGCCCGTTGCGGCACAGAGCCCCTTGGCGAAAGCCACGCCCACAACAAGCGCACCAACCAGTCCCGGGCCAGCCGTCACACCAATGGCAGCCAGGTCAGAAGGCTGCAGCGTATCGACACCAAAGTGCTTGCCTGCCTGAGCCAGCGTCTCCTCAAAGACGCCGACAATCGCCTCGGTATGCTTGCGGCTTGCGATTTCGGGTACTACGCCACCAAAGCGTGCGTGAAAATCAATCTGCGTGGCAACCACATTTGAGATAACTTCGCCTGCGCCAGTTATGATTGCAAGCGCCGTCTCGTCACAGCTGCTCTCGATCGCAAGGAGTAGGGGGCCAGCAGCGGCAATGGCGTTTGCCGCCTCGGCAGGGCGCTCCTCTGCCACGATGGGCCACGGACGAACTGAGGCGCGCGGCTCTGGACGATCACCGACCTTGTCCGTGTCGATAGAAAGCGGCAACGCGGCTGTCATGATGAGGGCATCCTTGCCCGGGCCATAATAGTCGCGCCGCTGGCCCACCCGCTCGAAGCCAGCGCTCTCGTAAAGGCTCCGCGCGGCGTCATTACCCACGTGCACCTCAAGCGTGATCTCAGACGCGCCAAGAGTCTGGCCGTCGTAGGCCAGTCGGGCAAGCAGGCGGCTACCGATTCCCTCGTGCCTGCGATCATCGCTTACAGCGATGTCCATGACTTCCAGTCGGTCGCCCGCAAGCATGCCGCCGGCAAATCCGACAATCTTGCCCTGGTCATGAGCGACCCACCACGTGCGGCCTGGGGAGCTCAGGTCTTCGTAGAACATCTTCTCGCTCCACGCCTCGTGAGCAGCGCCTGCGAATGCTTCGACTTCCAGCTTCGCGACCTGTTCCAAATCATTGACCGACATCGGCCGCAACTGCGTGTGAATGCCAGAAAGGCCTTCGTAAACCCCTGTGGTTCGCGCGCTTTTCGGCTGGACCAGGCCCAAACGTTGGCGCTCGTTCTCCTCCGCGTCAGAAAGGCGCGTATAGATGGGCAGCACGAGTGCGGGGTCGCCGGTGTCATTGGGGTCATAGCGGTCAGGAGATGCCGCTGCACGCAGCAGACCCTCGGAGCTTGGGTGCCAGAAATCCTCGTCCACATACCGCGTAAAGCCTGCGTCCTCAAAACGATTGCGATACTTCTTGAGTCCGTCGCCCGTCAGAATGAGCTCGTCACGGTCGGGGCGTACCGCCCACTCCTCAACGCACGCCTGTGCCTTGATGACGGTTTCCGTTGGGAAGGTGCGTAGCGGGCCCTCATCGTCCAAAACATAGATGCCTGGATATACTTCGCCACGCATGGCATCGCCAACTACGCCAAGAAGGCCGCGCACCCCATGCAACCAGGCATTCCATGCGGTGGCATCAAGGGTTGAGGTCCCATGGAGCGGGCAACCAAGTCCGCATGCGACGCCCTTTGCCGTGGCAATGCCAATGCGCACACCCGTAAACGATCCTGGTCCCCGGCCAACGAGCACGGCATCCACGTCAGCCATGCTATAGCCTGCACGCGACAGGCACTCCAGTGCCGTGGAGGTGAGCTCGACGTTGGTCTGGCGGCGACAAAGGTGGTCACCAGAAGCCAAGACCTCAACGTCAACAGTAAGGTCGTCCGCCGATGGCGTCCAGTGCGCGACCGCGCAGGCCAGCATGTCAGTTGAGGTGTCCATGGCAAGGACAAGCAGGGGCTCGGTAGTGCTCTCGATCATGACGTTTCCCATCACGCGTGAAATGTGCAGCTACCTAGTGTAGCCGTGCATGGCGTGCTGCGGGCATCTCTCGCAAAACGGGCATGGTTTATGGAGACCGCGTTGGACGGGGTCAGTTGGTAATGCGCTTGCTGGGATGGTCTCGTAACAACCTTACACGCAAAAATGCTAACTCCCAGTTAGTTGTTAAGTGACAGTTAGCAGCCTACTGTTCTCAGTATGGCGGATATCAAAACATACATGTATCTCATTGGCTCGCACATTAAGGTTGTGCGTAATTCCCGCCATGTCTCGCAGGAGACTCTCGCCCACACCGTCGGAATAAGCCGTGCTTACATGGGTTTTATCGAGCAAGGGCGAAACATGCCCCGTGTCGAAGTGCTTATCAACATCTCAGAGGCACTCAACGTGACCTTATCTCAACTTGTCGACTATAACTGGACCCCAGCTGAATGCGACATCGAGTACCAGTCTGACAAAGTGCTTTATAACGAGCGCTAGTCTGGACAGAGGGGACGGTCCCTTTCGTCCAAACACAGGTTTGGACG
>JAUNJR010000160.1:1216-3704 GCA_030533135.1 Coriobacteriales bacterium | reverse complement strand
TGGAGCCCAGGCTCATGGTCATGGTGACGATGAGCTGCGGGATCACGTTGGGGATGAGGTGACGGAAGATGCGGCGCGAAGCACGAATGCCCGTCGCCTCGGCTGCCGTCATGAACTCCTGCTCGCGCAGGGACAGGATCTGTCCGCGCACCAGACGGGCGATACCCGCCCAGCCCAGGAAGCCCAGGAGCAGCATGAGGTAGATCATGCGGATCTGCGGGTCAACGCGCATGGCATCCATTGCCGCACCGAGGATGATGATGAGCGGCATGGACGGGATGCAGTAGAACACGTCCACCGCACGCATGATGAGGTTGTCGACCCAGCCACCGCAGTAGCCGGAGATGCCACCCATGACGACACCGAGAATGGTCTCGATGATAACGACGATGAAGCCGATGTAGAGCGACACGCGTCCGCCGTACATAAGGCGCGTCAGCATGTCCATGCCGTTGCGGTCGGTTCCCAGCCAGTGAGCTGACGAGGGGCTGGAATACGTATCGAAGACGCGGGTGGACGTGGACTGCATGACCGACCACGACTTCTTCGTAGCATCATACGTGAGCGTGTAATCGGCGGTCGTACCAGCCTCGTCCGTGAAGCTAAACTCCTTCGATCCACCTTCGATGGCCTCGAGCAGCTGTTCCTTGAAGGTGCGCGATAGGAACACATCGGGCATGATGGCCTGCACCACGTAACGGCTGGCGTAGGCAATCTCGGTGTCGCCATCCATCACGGTACCGCCGTCGTCAATGGTGTACTTCTTGCCGTCAAACTCGAAGCTGTTCTTGTCGTTGGTTGCAGCAACGAGGATGGCATGCTGGAAGTCAAACGGCAGACGGTCGTTGGACGTGGACGAGCTCACCGTATCGTAGGTCGCAAGTGCGACGGGCTTGCTCTCGTCGGAGGCCTCGTAGATGGCAATGAGGCCCTCTCCTTCCTCCTTGAAGGAATACGAGACACCACCGGACTCGAAGGTGCCCTGCTTGCCCTGCTTCTGAGCGAGCACGAACTTTGCGCGGGCAACCGAGGGGAAGTCCCCATCGTGCTCGCTGATGTAGCGCAGCTCGGTGTTCTCGGTGACTGCAGCAAACTGCTTGTTCTGCGAGTCGTAGCGGTAGAACAGCTGGTCCTCGCGATACGGGCTGATGAGGCCGCCAAGGAACGAGAACACAAACATGAACGCCAGGATAATGAGGCCCGTCACAGCCACGCGGTTGCGCAGGAATCGCTTGATAACCAGCGCCGTGGGTGAAAGGGTGCGGACGCGACGGTCGTCGTTGAGCGAGAACTCGGACTCCTCGGCACTTGCGCCTTCAGCCTTGATCTCTTGGTTGATGAGCTCGCGGGCGTCGTCGGAAAGGTTGTTGTCAGCCATGTCTGCACCTCCCCTATGCGATACGGACGCGGGGGTCAACCACCGCGTACAGGACGTCGGAAATCAAGTTACCCAAAAGGGTCAGGATGGCCATGAAGACCAGGTAGAACATCGAGAACGGAATGTCACCCGCCACCATGGACTGGTAACTCACAAAGCCGATGCCCGGAATGGAGTACAGCGTCTCGGTGATAAGGGCGCCCGCAAACAGTCCCGGAAGCGAGCCGCCGAGCATGGTGACCAGCGGAATCAGGGTGTTGCGGAACGCATGGTGGTAGATGACCTTGTTCTCGGAGAGGCCCTTGGCGCGTGCCGTGCGGATGTAGTCGGCGTTGAGGACCTCGAGCATGTTGGTGCGGGTATAGCGCATCAGCGAGCCGATCGAAATAACGACGAGCGTCACGATGGGAAGGACCAGGTGGTTGGCTTTGTCAAAGAACTGGCCCACCGGAGAAAGGTACTCATAGTTACGCCCGATGAGGCCACCCAGGTCAAACCAGCCTAGATGGACACAGAACAGCAGCTTCAGCAGTGACGCAAAGAAGAACGTCGGCAGCGAGAAGCAGGCCAATGCCACGATGGTGATGATGTAGTCCACCTTGGTGTACTGCTTGGTTGCGGCGATGATGCCCAGCGGAATGGCAATGATGATCTCGAAGATGAACGAGATGGCGCCCATGATGAACGAGATCCAGACCGACTCCTGGAACTTCTGCGTCACCGGCACCGTCCAGCGCCACGAGTCGCCAAAGTCACCGCGGATGGCGCGACCACACCAGGCAAAGAATCCGGGGATGATGCCCTTGTCCATGCCATAGGTGGCAGAGAGCTGCTCCATCCACTCCTCATAGCTCTTCGATCCGGGCTGCATCGACTTCTCACGCGCGATGGTCTCCAGATATGAGGTCGGGAGCGACCGCATCAGCACATAGATGACAAAGGCCACGAAGACCAGAATCACCGCTGAGATGAGCAGTCGCTTAAGAATGTATTTTTTCATGTCGGCTCACCTTATTTTGCGTACGGCCGTGGGAGGCCAAAAAGCAGCCCACGCACACAACCCTTTTTGATTTTGGTTAGGTACACACCCGCGCGAGAAAATTAAGATAG
>JAUNJR010000160.1:0-1206 GCA_030533135.1 Coriobacteriales bacterium | reverse complement strand
AAAAGATATAAAAATTAAATCTTTTTTAGAAGATTAATTTTTTTATTTTTCATTGTCGGCCAACATTTTTTTGCTTCGGGCGGGCGCTCAAAAAATGGCAGCGACGGCACTCACCTGTTTGGTATGTGCGTACGTAACGGACGGGCGAGAACTAGTTCATCTGGATGTTCTCGATCTCCTGCAGCCAGGTATAGAACGTGGTGATGTCAGGCGTGACCGTATCGATGTTAACGCGCTCGGTGGAGAAGATGATGGCGTTCTGGCGCTGATAGGTCGGAATCTCGCAAGCCCAGTCAATGACGATGTCAAGAGCGGCCTTGTAGATCTGCTTACGATAGGCCTGGTCGGTGGAGGCGCGACCCTCGAGGATAAGCTCGTCGAGCTCGGCGTCGGCGATGCAGTAGTCGTAGTTGGAGCCACCCTGCGCGGGACCGCCGTCGGGGTTGTGCTTCTCGCCCTGGGCGTCCTTGTTGGCAACGTCGGAGAAGTAGACCTGGGTCATGTCCGGGTCGATGGTGGCGCCCCAAGCGGCGCACCAAATCTCGCCCTGGATGGCGTCAAGCTTGGTCCAGAGGTCAGAGGAGTTGGAGAGGTCGTTGATGATGAGGTTGAGGCCCAGGTCAGCAAAGGCATTCTTGGCCTCGGTGAGGATCATGAACGCGGGGTGGTCGCCAGTGCCGTCGCCCGGAACCATGACCTCGTACTCAAGCTTGGCGCCCTCGGGAGCAGCGGTCAGCTTGCCGTCGGCGACGGTGTAGCCAGCAGCCTCAAAGAAGCCAAGAGCGGCAACCTTGGCAGCGGCGTACTTGTCCTCAGCGCTCATGCCAGAGGTGTAGATGTCGTTGCCGTCGACGTCCACGGAGAAGGCGACCTTGTAGCCGTCGTCGGTGGCGTGCGGAGCAGCCCAAGAGGTGTTGGAAATCGGGTAGTTGATGACCTCGGCGGCCTCGCCGTAGTAGGAGTCGATGGCGACGTCACGGTAGACGGCGAAGATGGTGGCAAGAGCCTTGCGCAGTGCCTTGGAGGCGTCGGAGGCGGGCTCGCCGGCAACGTTCACGTTGTGGGCGTTGATGCCAATGTAGCCATAGCCCAGGTTGTCAACGGTGCTGGTGGTGATGACGCTGCCGGTGGTCTCGCCGCCGTTGGCGTCAGCCACGGCCTGAGCGGTGTCCTTGGACCAAGAAGGATCGGTCACGTCGATGGTGC
>JAUNJR010000011.1:6129-28598 GCA_030533135.1 Coriobacteriales bacterium | reverse complement strand
CAGAGGGTCGCCCCATGCCTCAACGGCTACTATTCCACAACATACGGTGCAAGCGTCTTTATCATGCGTTCAGAGGCTCTTACGGTTGCCAGAAGGCCACCTTCCTCGTAGCGTTCACTAATGACCTGGCAGCGCTCGTGCACCATACGCATGAGGAGTCCCTTGTCATAGGGAACGAGCACCGTACAGGTGACATCACCATCACTGGCTTCCTGGGCGATTCGATAGAGAAGTCCGCGTATACCCATCCCCGTTAATGCAGATATTTCTACCGCATCGGGATGAGCAATCATGATGTCGCGGCGCCCCGCGTCATCTAGAAGGTCGACTTTGTTGAACACAAGAACCGTGCGCTTATCCGCAGCGCCGATGTCGTTCAGCACGTCACGAACAGCGTCAATTTCCTTTTCGGCATTGGCGTCGCTCGCATCGACGACCAGCAGAATCAGATCTGCCGCAACAACCTCTGCAAGCGTCGATTTGAATGCCTCCACCAGTGTCGTCGGCAGTTTCTGGATGAAACCGACCGTATCGGTAATGGTTATCTTTCGGCCTTCTTCAAGATCCAAAGCGCGGGTCGTTGGGTCAAGCGTCGCAAAGAGCTCGTCCTTTGCATAGACGTCAGAGCCAGTCAGATGATTGAGCAGCGTCGACTTGCCTGCGTTGGTATAGCCAACCAAGGCAACCCGATATACGCCCGCATCCCAACGCGCCTTTGACTGAACGCCCCGACGCTTCTCGAGAGTCTCGAGCTCTCGGCGAAGCCAGGCGATACGATCACGCACCAGACGACGGTCCACTTCGAGCTGACTTTCGCCCTGTCCAAAGCGGCTACCGATGCCACCACGCGTCTGTTCTCCGACTAGATGGCTCCACATACCCCTCAGGCGTGGAAGCAGATACTGCAGCTGTGCAAGCTGTACCTGGAGACGTCCCTCGCGGGTCCGTGCGTGATTACCAAAGATGTCGAGAATGAGCGCCGTGCGGTCAATAACCTTGCGTGGCTCTTTTACTGCCTTCTCAAGATTTGACTGTTGAGAAGGCGTCAGCTCGTCATCAAAGATGACCACGTCTGCATCAAGCGCCTTGACAAGCTCCACCAGTTCCTGAGTCTTGCCAGATCCGATGAAGGTACGCGGTACCGGCGCATCGAGCCGCTGCGTGAGCGACCCTACCACCACGGCGCCATCTGTCTCGGCGAGCCGTCCCAACTCTGCCATTGACTCTTCCAACGGCCAAGGCGAACGCCCCGTGTCAACGCCGACTAAGATGGCACGCTCTGGCTGCGGAGCCGTCGAGAAGGGCTCAAAGCGACCCATATATGTCACGCACCGCCTTTCAACGAGTCAAGGACAAGCTCTAGAGCCTCGTCCTCACTCACCGCGTCATAATCTATCCACTGCGTCCTGCCATCCCGCCGCAACCACGAAAGCTGCCGTTTGGCATATCGCCTTGTTCTTGCCTTGATGGTCTCACGCGCCTCGTCCATGGTCGTAGTCCCATCGAGGGCGTCAAGCACCTCTTTGTAGCCAATCGCTTGCCGCGCGGTGGTTGACTCCCTCAGACCCATCTGAGACAGCCTTTCGACCTCTTTGACCAGCCCAGCATCAAACATGGCATCGACACGACGCTCGATGCGACGATAGAGCCGCTCTCGATCCATAGTGATGCCCCAGATTACCGTGCGATAATGAGGCGCACGATGCTTGAGATTGGCATTCTGATGAGCGTACGAGACCCCGCCGTCCAACATCTCGAGCGCGCGGGCAACGCGCCGTACGTTGTTGGGATGGATGAGCGCTGCCGCATGGGGATCACGCTCCGCCAACAGTGCATGTAGTGACTCTGGACCCTGCTCTTGTGCAAGCTGCTCATAGCGCTCTCGTATGGCGCCATTGGTCTCTCCCGTGGGAAAGTCCATTTCGTCAATAACCGCATCAAGGTAGAGCCCGGTACCCCCGCAAAGAACGGCAGGCGTACCCGCAGCGAGAAGATCGTCCACGCAGCGACGAGCCTCTGCCTGGAACAGGCTTACCGAGTAATCCTCGCCGACATCTGCAACATCGACCATGTAAAGGCGAACGCGTGGGTCTCGAGGCCATGTCTTGGCAGTACCAATATCCATACCACGATAAACCTGCATCGCATCCACAGAGACAATCGAGCTTCCGATATGTGATGCCACGCGTTCCGCAAGGCTACTTTTGCCCGATGCGGTTGGACCTACAATGGCAACCGCCTGGACAGGACGTGTCATCGCGGCTCGCCCTGAAGCGTTCCGGACAGATACCACGTACGCGCCTCATCAACATAGACATCGCAGAGTTTGCCGACAAGGGTAGCCGGGTCTGTTCCTTCAGGGGCACGGAAATGCACCGTCTGGTTCTTTTTGCTGTGACCAACCAGTACGGATGCGTCACGCTTTGATGGACCTTCGACAAGGACCTCAACTACGTGACCGAGATCCTGCTGGTTTGCGTCATGCGCAAGCTCTGCAACAAGATTAGCAAGTCGGTCGAAGCGGGCCTGGATGACTTCACGCGGAGTCGGATCGTCAATCTTCGCCGCAGGAGTGCCCTCTCGACGTGAATAGATGAAGGTGTACGCAGACGAAAAGCCGACCTCGCGGACCAGCGAGAGCGTGTCCTCGAAGTCCTCTTCGGTCTCTCCGGGGAAACCAACGATGATGTCAGTGGATAGTGCGATGTCAGGTATTGTGGCGCGGAGGCGCTTTACCAGCTCAAGGTACTCTTCACGGCTGTAGCTGCGGTGCATCGCCTTGAGAATCCGTGAGGAGCCACTCTGCACCGCCAGGTGAAGCTGCGGCATGACGTTTTCGCATGCCGCCATTGCGGCAATCGTTTCGTCTGAGAGGTCCTTGGGATTTGAGGAGGTGAAACGAATGCGCTCGACGCCAGTCTTTGAGACCTCGCGGAGCAAGTCAGCAAATCGCGGCGAACCATAAAGGTCACGCCCATACGAGTTCACGTTCTGTCCCAGCAGACAGATTTCACGCACGCCTTCGGAGACGAGCTGCTCGCATTCGGCAACCACGCGCTCCAAAACGCGGCTTCTCTCACGTCCGCGCACATAGGGAACGATGCAGTAGGTGCAGAAGTTATTGCAACCAGTCATGATGGGAACCCACGCATGAAACTCCTGCTCACGATGCGTCGGCAGCTCCGTAGAGAAATCACGGCCGACTTCAATCGTGTCAACCACGGGGGTAGCTGCATGGCCGGTAGCACGTGCCTCGACAAGCAGCTCTGGCAACACGGAAAGTGCGCTAGTGCCGAACACCACGTCCACGTTGGGAATGCGTTCACGCAGCTTGGCGCCATCACGCTGTGCGATACAGCCGCCAATGGCCAGCACGCGCTGACCAGAAGGCGGAGCAACCATGCTTACCAGCGCTGACGCCTGACCATACAGCCTCGTATCTGCATTCTCTCGGACGCAACATGTCATGAATACCGCGATGTCAGCCGCTTCAAGCGACTCCACCTCGATACAACCACAATCTTCGAGCAGTCCTGCGACACGCTCCGAATCATGCTGGTTCATTTGGCAACCGAAAGTGACGATGTGGTAGGTAAGCCCCACCAGCTCTCTCACCCTTGCCATACGCTACACAAGCTCCGTGACGTTGCCCTCAACAGCAGCCGCCTTGGACGTCTGAGGGGCAAGGCGATGCACGTACACAGCGATACGGATGGCCGTACGGCTTTCTCCCGCGATATCGATGTCCGCGAAGGTCGGAGCGCAGGAGATATCGACCCCTGTCGGAATCAAGAAGCCACGAGCGATTGCGATTGCCTTGATAGCCTGGTTAACGGCGCCGGCACCGACTGACTGTATGTTGACGGGCACCCCATCCTTAACCATGCCAGCGATGGCACCTGCGACCGACGCAGGTGAGGACTTGCTCGAGACCTTCAGATATTCCATGAACTTACTCCAGTGGGCGTGATTTGTAGCTTTTCAGCATCGTTGTTGTTTCGTGTTAGCAGACCTATTTTACAGGTCAACAGGACTGTTTTAAAGCACAAAATAGCAGCTTATTAATCAAGTTCTACCACCTCGAAGGTGACGGTCACCTTTCCGTTGCGCACGCGCACGACAGGATCGGCGGCAAGGGTCAGGTAATAACGTTCCGCAAGCGTTTCGAAGTCTTGTGCTACGACCTCGCGAAAGGCCTCAAGATCCTTAGGTGTAAACCGTATGCTCCTTTGGTCACGCGTGAGATCCACATCGGTCGTTGCGACGGCATGCGGCTTTGTGAGGACGGAATAGACGCTCCGCAAGGGTTTGATTTCACCCACAATGATGCGTTGTGCGGTTCGTTCTGACAGATCAAGCCCCAACGACGTTGCCACGTTCGATAACTCCCTTGCGTCCGCTGCTGCTACGAGCCGTTGCAACAACGGCAGATCGTCAAGGTCTTGCTGGAGCAGTGCCACGGCGTTGGCACGGCTTATCCGCACCCTCCGACGAGCCGTTGCCACAAGCTCCGCAGGTGACCCGAGGTACACCTCGCAGGTATCATGCTCTTCGAGGGCAAACTCCGCACAGGTCCTGATGATGTTGTGTGGGCCACGCATCTGGTTGCCACCACTTTTGTAATCAACGGCCATCACCGGCCACGTCGATTGGTCGGCACGCTCGCGAAGCGACGTGACGTCTGCAACCATCTTGATTGACGTGCCCAATCCAGGTGCAGAGGCAACGACCCGCGCTACCTTCGCGTTCTCCTTCACTGAGTAGAGCGCCATACCGCGACCATGTACGCCCCACCGATCCATGCGCATGGTATCGAGCTTCGAGGTAACGCGGGCATCAAAGATGCGCTCATGCATCCCTTCGGGAATGCCGTCACCATCGTCAATCACGGTGATGGTTCGCTCGTCTCCCTCACGAGAGCTGGCAACATATAGATGGCTGGCACCCGCATCACGTGCATTTCTCAGGAGCTCTATCACCGCATCTTCGACGCACCGTATGTCATGCTTGGCTTGCCGCCGTTCTGCCTCCGCAACCCTCAAACGCACAAACCCCGCGCCGAGGTTTTCCTCGACGCGGAGCTGTCGATCGCCTCCCAGGGAAGCGACAAAACTCATGAGGTCAGTAGCTGCGTCTCCCATGCACTACTTGGCGATGTCTACGGCACGAGACTCGCGGATGACGACGACGCGTACCTGTCCCGGGTACTCCATCTCGTCCTCGATCTGCTTTGCGATGTCATGGGCAAGCACCATAGCCTGGGCATCAGAGATCTTCTCAGGCTGAACCATAACGTGAAGTTCGCGACCAGCCTGCATGGCGTACGTGCGCTCAACACCCTCGTGGGAGTTAGAGATCTCCTCAAGCTTCTCAAGTCGCTTGATGTAGGATTCGGCAGACTCGCGACGAGCGCCAGGACGAGCAGCGCTGATGGCATCTGCCGCCTGCACGAGCACGTCAAGAACGGTATTGGGCTCGGTGTCAGCATGGTGAGCCTCGATGGCGTGGACAATCTCAGGACGCTCGCCATAGCGACGGCACAAGTCGGCGCCGATGACCGCATGGGGGCCCTCGACCTCGTGGTCGATAGCCTTGCCAAGGTCATGGAGCAGGCCGGCGCGCTTCGCAAACGCCGGATTCATGCCAAGCTCGGAAGCCATCATGCCGCACAGCATAGAGACCTGAATGGAGTGCTGCAGTACGTTCTGGCCGAAGGAGGTGCGATAACGGAGCGATCCCAGCGTGCGGACCAGCTCAGGATGGAGATCATGGATGCCACAGTCAAAGGCTGCCTGCTCGCCCGCTTCGCGCACGCGGTCGTTCACGAGGGTCTCTGCCTTCTTGTACATCTCCTCGATGCGTGCGGGGTGGATGCGCCCATCAGCAATGAGGTTCTCGAGGGCAACGCGAGCAGTCTCGCGGCGGACTGGGTCGAAGCTCGAGAGAATGACCGTCTCCGGCGTGTCGTCAATGACCAGCGAGACGCCAGAAACCTGCTCGAAGGTACGGATGTTACGGCCCTCGCGACCAATGATGCGACCCTTGAGATCATCAGAGGGAATGTGCACCGAGGTAACGGTAATCTCGCCAGCCTGGTCGGCTGCGCAGCGCTGAATAGCCGTCGAGACGATCTCACGGGCGGTCTTATCGGCCTGCGCGCGCACGCGCTGCTCGGACTCACGGAGGATCTGTGCCTCATCACGAACCGTTTCCGCACGAACACGGTCAAGCAGCTCGGTCTTGGCCTCGGCTCGCGTGAGCACGGAAATGCGCTCGAGCTCCGTCATCTCTTTTGCATAGAGCTGGTCAATCTCGTTCTTGCGCTTGTCAAGCGAGCTCTGCAGACTGGAGAGCTGATGCTCCTTGCGATCAAGCGCGTCGTTTCTATGCTCAAGCGACTCCTCGCGCTGCATGATACGGTTCTCGAGATTCTGGAGCTCACCCTTTCGACGACGATCTTCCGTCTCGGACTCCTTACGAAGCTGCAGGATCTCCTCGCGCGCTTCGACGAGCGCGGCCTTCTTGGCTGCCTCTGCATCACGCTTTGCCTCATAGGCAATACGATCGGCCTGAGCACGAGCCTCCTCGACCTTTTCGCGCATCTCAATGACGCGCGCGTTCGAAGCGTTGTTTGCGTATAGGTAGGTGGCAACCGCACCTAAGATGAGGCATAAGGCCCCAATGATAATGGTCATGGCGTTCATGATGGCTCCTCAGATGGTACGTGCGCGTTTTAATTGGTTCAGGAGACCGTCTAGATAGCAAGACGGAACCCGCCATTCGAGGCAAAATCTCCCGCAACCATCCAAGAAGCGATGGCGCTATGCGTCTACGACCGTGCAATAAAGAAGACGTCGGCTGGCTGGCCAGCGGACGATAAATGCTCAAATAGCACATCAATCCTATGATGCAAACCAAGAGATGTCAAATGATGCTAGGGGCGTCAACTGCGGAAATATGGGTCCTTCACAAGAAACGAATCGACTTTACCTGTGTGAAAGACCGTGCCTGCACACAAGCATTCTGTAGGTGCTGATGAAGTCACGCAAAGCACGGCGAGGCATCACCGTGCTTTGCGCTGTTTTGCATCCTATTACCCTTCACTTCGCTCATCAACAACACGTCGAGCCACCCGCATGGCACAGCTCATGGTGAATCCGCGCGACGTGAGGTACCTGACCAGTTTTTCGAAACCGTTTTTATCTGAAAGACGCCTCGTGCTCGCTACTTGATATGCCCGGTCGTCCTCACTTTCCTCCTCCAAAAATGACTCTGGCCAGCCATGTACCTGTTGGAGCTCTATGCCATGCCTTCTGAGCTCATGCTCGATCTTGAGCGTGCCCCACCCTGAAGCAAGCTTGCTACGAATAAACGCAGCGGCGTAGCGATCGTCACTGACCAGCCCGCATTCCTGGGCACGACCGACCACTTGTGAACGCACGGTCGCGGAATACCCGTCCTGCAGAAGCTTTTGGTCGAGTTCTGAGATCGAGTAGTCCCGCTTGTCAACCAGACGCTCAACCCTCTGCGAAGCACAACGCCTTGACACCTCTCTCACTTCGTACATGAGCTGCGCACGTGAGTCGGGGTGAAACTCTTCTGAGTCTCTTTTGGATTTGAGCGCTTTACCTACGGTGAGCGGAAGCATGAGGTGTTCCTCACCGTGGCTATCCGTTGTGATTGCCAGCGTTGCCCGTTGTTTTGCAGCAGTTCCAAAAGAGGTGCTGCACCTTTGAGGAAGCAGCACCTCCCATGTGAACGCTTCTATCTTGGAATTCACAGAGTGCTCTCAGGAAGGTCAAAGTCGATGGGCTCTGCCACGCTCTCATCATCGAAGTCAAGACCGCACGCAACGCGTACCTTGGTTTCAATCTCGTCGCGCAGATCAGGGTTTGCTGCCAAGAAGGCTTTTGCTGCCTCTCTACCCTGGCCAAGGCGCTCGGTCTCATAGGTGAACCAGGCACCAGACTTGTTGACGATATCAAGATCGACTGCCATGTCCAGAATGGAGCCTTCCTTGGAGATGCCCGTACCATACATGATGTCGAACTCTGCCTGCTTGAACGGTGCCGCAACCTTGTTCTTGACAACCTTAACGCGCACACGGCTTCCGACGACTTCGCTCCCCTGCTTGATGTTGTCAATGCGACGGATATCAAGGCGCACCGACGAGAAGAACTTGAGGGCACGGCCACCAGGCGTCGTCTCTGGATTGCCGAACATGATGCCAATCTTCTCACGCAGCTGGTTGATGAAGATGCAGGTGGTCTTTGACTTTGAGAGCGAACCGGCAAGCTTGCGAAGTGCCTGGCTCATGAGACGGGCTTGAAGGCCAACGGTCGTATCGCCAATCTCGCCCTCGATCTCTGCACGCGGGACGAGTGCGGCAACGGAGTCGATGACAACGACATCAATGGCGCCAGAGCGAACCAACATATCGCAGATCTCAAGCGCTTGCTCACCGGTGTCCGGCTGGGAGATGAGCACCTCGTCAATATCCACGCCAATACGTGCTGCATACCCAGGATCAAGCGCATGCTCGGCATCGATAAACGCAACAACGCCACCCATTGCCTGCGCCTCTGCCAAGATCTCAAGAGAGAGCGTAGTCTTACCTGAGGACTCGGGTCCGTAAATCTCGATGATGCGGCCGCGCGGGACACCACCGATGCCCAGAGCCACATCAAGCGCCAGGGCCCCTGTCGGGATGGCCTCAACCTCAAGCTCCGGACCACCATCACCGAACTTCATGATGGCACCTTTGCCAAACTTCTTCTCGATCTCTTTGGTCGTGTTGGCAATCATCTCATCACGATCTGAACCATACGTCTTCTCGTGAATCTCTCGTACTGGACCCTTACCTCGAGCTGCCATGGCTACTCCCTCGTTCGTCAATTTACGTGACCCATCATATACGAACAATCGTTCGCGGTCAATGGGAATACGAACATGCTAGGAGATGAAGCTGGCACTTTTTGTGCATCAGCCTGCAGGTTTCTAGCACAGTTCTGCAACGCTGACATGAGCGCCGTGCCTACCTGCGCCATCGGTTGCAAAAGCCAAATGACGCGCTCTTTCGGTCAAAACTGGTCGATTCAGGAGTCCTCAATACCTTCACACAGAAGGCTCAGGGCATACCTCACTGCCTGATCGCGCACGGCCTCACGATCACCCGAAAAGTGCTTGAGGCGCGTTTTGACAGAGCCTTGCTTGGCAAGGCCAAACCACACGGTTCCAACGGGCTTACCAGGCAATGCGCCACCCGGTCCCGCTATGCCTGTGATGGAAACCGCCACATCACATCCCAGCACACTGAGAGCGCCCTGAGCCATTTGAGAAGCACATTCCTCAGACACGACGCCCCGTGCAGGATCATCGATGATTTCCTGATCTACCCCCAGCACGTCATGCTTAACCGCTGGATCATAGCTCACCACGCCACCGCGCAGCACGCACGATGATCCGGGCACTGAGGTGATGGCGCCGCAGACAAGACCGCCCGTGCACGACTCGGCCGTTCCGACAGTTACACGGTGCTTAATCCCGAGCTCAACGAGACGCTGCGCTACAGCGACACTTTTTGGGCTCACGCCGTACCTGCCACATAGGGCCAACACTTGATGAAGTACTCAATGCCAGACCAGGCCGTCAAGGCAAGCGCAACGGCCATGGAGATGAATGAGGCGACCTGCAACCCATATGTTAGATTGCCCAACGGAAGCGTTACGGAGAGCAAAAGTCCGCAGATGGCAATCATCGTTGTTGCGGTCTTCCATTTGCCCAGGTTGCTTGCGGCAACAACGACACCCTTTGCCGCCACGACCATGCGCAGTCCAGACACCAGGAACTCACGGGCAATCACCAGCAGCACAGCCCAGCTGGGGCACAGTCCCAGCTCCAAGAGATAAAGCAGCGCGCAGGTAACGACCATCTTGTCCGCAATCGGATCCACGAACTTGCCGAAGTCGGTCACCTCGTTGCGGCTACGGGCCAGATACCCATCAAGCTTGTCGGTAAGCGAAATGAGCGCATAGAGGATGAGAGAGGTCCATGCCCAGACGTTCCCAGAATTCAACATGCCGTGCGTACGCACAATCTCGGCTATCACAAGCCAGACAGGCATCAGCGCGATGCGCGTGCACGTGACGATGTTGGCTGGTGTCCAGATGTTTGACTGCTGATTGCCTGCCATGTCAGTTCTCCTCAGTCACGATTTCGCCAATCAGTTCATAGCAGAAGGAGTCCACCAGATCGACGGTGACAATGTCGCCCACGGCGGCCTCACCGGAAGCCACGTGCACCGCGCCGTCACAGTCGGGAGCCTGGAACCACGCATGACCGATGAGCTCCAGTCCGTTGTCCCCCTCCTCAACGCCGTCAATGATAACGTCGACGCGTTCCCCCACGTGTGAGGCAGTAGCGGAAAACCCCATCTGTTCGGTAAGGTCAATAAGGCGCTGCGTACGCTCGAGCTTCACATCTTCATCCACTTGGCCCGGCAAATCTGCTGCAATGGTTCCCTCTTCAGGCGAATAGGCAAATACGGACGTGTAATCAAAGCCCTCAGACGCAAGGAACTCATAGAGCTCGTCTGCTTCCTCATCAGTCTCGCCCGGAAAACCCGCCATTCCCGTTGTGCGCAGAACCATACCGGGAATCTCGTCACGCAGCCGATCAAACAGCTGATGCAGCGCTTCCGGAGTTCCAGGGCGCCCCATATCGCTGAGGATGCGTGAGGAGCAGTGCTGAATGGGGATGTCGATGTAAGGCAGAATCTCTGGCGTATCGCGGATGGTCGCGATAAGCTCGTCCGTCATACCCTCGGGCTGCAGGTACAGCACGCGTACCCAGCCATTAACGTCGCGGACAAGTGCCGCGATCTCCCTGAGAAGCCAAGCGAGCGTTTTGGGTTCTGCAAAGTCGCTCCCCCAGATACCCGTATCCTGTCCAATGAGCACAAACTCACGCACACCACTTTCGGCAAGCGCGCGAACCTCGTCAGCGATCTCCTCAAACGGCCGCGAGAAATAGCGCCCCCTGATGTAGGGAATGGCGCAGAACGTGCAGAAGCGGTCACAGCCATCAGAAATCTTGATGTAGGCGCTCGCTCCTTCGACAGTGCGGAGGGCGCCGTGCCACGGCAGTTCCGTGTCTTGCAGTCCCAAAACCTTGTTCACTACCGAGACGATGTTGTCTTCCTCGTCAGCACGCACGAAAGCCGCCACCTCAGGAAGCTCGTCAATAAGCTCGGTACCATAGCGCGAAGGAACGCAACCGCACATGATGATGGGACGCGTACGCACGCCCTCAGCGACTTCCTCGGCTAGCTCAAGCGTGGTCTCTATGGACTCACTTGTTGCCGAGGCAAGAAATGAGCAGGTGTTCACGATGATGGCATCGGCATCAGACACCTCAGATGCCTCACCAAACCCCGCAACGCCGAGCAGCGCCCGCATGCGGTCCGTATCAACCTCATTCTTTGCACACCCAAGGGTGACAAAGAGAATCTGGGCCATAATGTACCCCTCGTGATAGTCCTTGTGTTTTGCAACGACCTAACGGTAGTTGATGTACTGCAGCGGCTGACCGTAGTCCTGCTCTTTCAGGAACGCAATCACCTGCTGCAGAACATCACGTGAAGCAGAGCTCACACGAAGCTTGTCGCCTTCAACGACAGGCTTGCACTTGAGCTTCAGGTCTCGAATGTCCTTGGCAATCTTCTTAGCCGTATCCTGATCGATGCCCTGAACCACGGAGCCACGCTGCCTGACGGACATGCCCGCTGCAGGAACGGGATCTGCCCACTTCACAGCTTTGAGGTCGACACCTCTTCGCACAAGCTTGGTGCCCAAGACGTCGATAACCTGGCTTGCTATGAACTCTGAAGGAGCGGCAACGGTAAAGACTGCGTCCTTGCGAGAGAAGTCGATAGTGGCGCCCGACGACTTCAGGTCATATCGCTGCTTCAGCTCACGGGCCGTCTGCTGGAAGGCGTTATCAACTTCCTGCAGGTCAACCTGCGAGACCACGTCAAAACTAGCTTCCTTGGCCATGTAAGCCCCCTCTGCCGAGCTCTACCTATAGCGGTGATCCGTCGGCTGCGTTGAACTTGTTGCCGTCCTCATCGAAGAAGTAGTACAGGTCGTTCTCTTTGTTGTAGTAGATGTCGTACCCGTCGTAGTTGTAGAGGAACTCATCATCGCCCGTGTCGACATTGGTTTCGTGCTTCTCTTCGGACTTCTCGTTCTCGGCGTCCTTATCCTCGTCCTTCTTCTCAGCCTGCTCGTCCTCGGGCTTCTTCTGCTCGGGCGTGCCCTGGATGGTGAGAGTTCCGATGCCAGAGGTCTTGGACTCGAACTGACGCTGCTTGCCGTTCTCGGTCACCACGACAGCGGCGGTATCCCCCACTTCGATAGTGATGGACTCATGCACGTTGTATGTCTCGGTCCAGGGACCCGTTACGGTAGATGCAATCTTGCTCTCGCCATCACAGACGACCTCGACCCACGACACCTGCCCAGCGTCAACCTTCACGACAACGATCGTCTCCTTGGGAGCTGTGGTAGTGGCATCCTTCTGGGTCGTCGAAGTTGCGGTGGTTGCCGGAGCATTCGGGTCGGCCGTCGCGGTGCCATCGGTGGTGGTTGCATCCGTAGTCGCGGTTCCGTCAGTAGTGGTTGTATTTGTGGTCGCCGTCGTGTCGGTCGTCCCCTCGGTCGTCTGGCTTTGGGTCACCGGCACCGTCTTTCCAGAATCGGTCTCCTTCGGAGAGCTGCAAGAACGCACCGCAAACACGATGACGGTAACCAGAAGAAGTGCACCGAGCACGCCACCCAGCGCAATCAGGTGATTCCTGTCAGAGAAGAACTCGATGATGGTCCCTGCGACACCACCGCGACGGCGCGGAACCTCACGGTTACGATTCTGGTTGCGTGAGGCACGACGGTTGCTGCGGATGGGCACCTCTGGCAGGCCCTCGTCAAGATCGCGACCAGGCACATAGCGCTCTTCATCACTGCCGAGCGATGAGCCACTGCGGCCACCAGCCGTGTTTGACCGCTTACGCACCCGAGTAGAGGCGGCACGGGTCCTTTGGGAGGAATACGAGCCCACATATTGCGTATTGGTACCAGTAGTCTCCTGGTTCTGGGGATAGTAGCCCTCCTCCAGATCATAGCCATAGGCACGCTCGGGCTCGTCGTGCAGGGTACCGACATAACGCCTCGTCACCAACGGTGCGGACTGCTGACGAGAATGAGGCTGCGATGTCGTCGCAAACGCGCCAAGGTCACCCGCTGGACCACCAGAGGTTGGCAGCAGCTTGCGCGGCGCCAGATAAGTATCCGACTCTTCTGGCGTGGCCGGCTGCGTCGCCTTCGAGTACTCGTTGAGGTCGGCGGAGAATTGATTCACCACCTGCCGCGGATTAAGCCCGAGATAGCGAGCATAGGACGAAAGCATGCCCTGCGCATAACCGCTCTTGGGAATGTGGTCGAAATCGCCTTCTTCAAAAGCAATGAGCACCTGCTCCTTCAGCCTGAGCACTTGCGAGGCTTGGGAGATCGAGAGACCCAGCTGGCGCCTTCGGGTAACGAGCATCTCGCTAAAGCGCGGACGTGGCATGGGCTATACCTCCCTATACTGTTGATCGAGGACCCTAAGCTCCTCGAGACCTTCCATGTCAAGTAGAACCTCACGGGGCTTCGACCCATCAGGTGGTCCAACGACACCCTTGGCCTCGAGCATGTCCATGATTCTACCAGCTCTAGCGTATCCCACCTTGAGCCTTCGTTGCAGGCCAGAGGTCGAACCTAGCTGAGATTCCACGACTATTTGAGCAGCCTCCCACACCAAGGGGTCATCATCGTCGGCCGCATCGGCACTCGAGCCGCCACCGGGCATTCCAGGCACCACCGCGGAAAGGATCTCCTCGTGGTAGTCGGGCTCTCCCTGCTCGCGAATGAAGTCCACGACACCCTCGATCTCTGGGTCGGAGACATAGCATCCCAGTACGCGACGCGCCTGCCCACCACGTTCTTTGAAGAGCATGTCGCCATTGCCCAGGAGGCGTTGGGCACCAACTTGATCCAGAATGACGCGTGAGTCAGTACCAGAGGCAACAGAAAGCGCGATACGCGTCTCGATGTTCGACTTGATGAGGCCAGTCACCACGTTTGCGGACGGACGCTGTGTTGCCAGCACCAGATGGATGCCTGCAGCTCGGGCGAGCTGGGCAATGCGCACGATGGACGCCTCAACATCCTTGCCCGCAACCATCATGAGATCAGCAAGCTCGTCGATGATGATGACCATGAACGGCATGGGCTCGGGCGGATTATCCATCTCGGCCAGCTTGCCCGTAAGGCACATCTCGTTGTACACGTTGATGTTGCGTGCGCCAGCGCGTTCGAAGACCTTCAGACGACGCTCCATCTCAGACACCGCCCACTGCAAGGCGCTTGCGGCCTGACGAGGCTCGGTCACGACGGGAACATACAGATGCGGAAGACCGTTGTAGCCACTGAACTCGACGCGCTTGGGGTCCACCAAGATGAGACGCACCTGCTTGGGGGTATCACGCATGAGCAGTGACATGATGAGCGAATTGATCATGACGGACTTGCCCGAACCGGTCGCACCGGCAACCAACAGGTGCGGCATGGAGGCGAGGTCAGCCGTAACGGCACGGCCCTCGGCATCACGCCCGATGGCAAACTCAAGCGGACCGCCACTTGCATAAGGCAGCACGTCACCGAGGTGCACATTCTGTCGCGTCTTGTTGGGAATCTCGATACCCACACGGCTGGTGCCAGGAATCGGTGCAAAGATGCGGACCGATTTTGCCGCCAGCGAAAGGGCGATGTCGTCCTGAAGGTTCGTGATCTTGTTGACACGCTCCCCCTCGCCCATCTCAACCTGGAAGGTCGTCACCAGCGGGCCAGAGGTGTAGTCGACCACACGGCTGGTCAGGCCAAACTCGTTAAGGGTGGCCTGCAGACGTCGCATGGTCTCCTCGAGCTCTTCGCGAGTGCTGGCACTCGAGGCGCTGTTTGGATTGGAAGACAGCATCGAGAAGGGCGGCAGCTCATAAGCCTCGTCCTGCTCACCGGGCCGAGCCGCCACCTTTTGAGGACGCGCCACCTTGGTAGTTTTTGCCGCCTTGGCCTTGGTCTTTGCAACAGGTTGCGTTGTCACCGTCGCCGCCTCGGTCACCTCTGCCCCAGAGCGCGTCTTCGCACGACTCCTCTTGCCTTGCTGTAGGAAGTCCGGAATCGCCTTCTCTTTGGAAGCGCGAGGTGCCGTCGGCGCCACGTAATCGTCTGCCTCGAGCTCGTTGAAGAGCGCATCCTGGCGCTCGATGACCTCGCTCGCAGGAAGGACCTGGTCAACGTCGATGTCAGGGTGAGAGGCGCGCTGGACCCGCTGCAGTGGAATGACCATGGTCTGGTCAGTCTCAGGAATCTGCATCTCGTGTTGCCGGGTGAGAACGGATGTCTTGCGCGAGCCCAAGAAGGTCGTCGCTGGTTCTTCCGACGATGCGGCGGGCAAGGCGGGCTGAGACTTGCGCGTCTTTCGTGCCCCCAAAGAAGCCTGTCGCTGCGCCTTGCGCTCGGACGAACGCTGCGCACGCATGCCCTTCCGCTCCTCCTGAACCTCACGGAAGCTCTCAGCCGCATGGCTTGCCTTGCTCCGCACTTTGGTAACGGCACCAGAGATGGAGAACCCGCATACCACGATGCCGGCAATGATGGCGCCCACCAGAATGGCGACGCCAACCCAGCGGCCGACAGACTTGAGCAGAACCCACGCGACACCACCGCCGACATACCCGCCGAGCCTCCCAACCGAAGCCGGGGAGATTACGAGATCAGGCGTTGACTCTGCACCAGCGGCATTGAGTGAGATGAGGCTTAGGATAGACACGATGATGAGCGTGAGGCCTAGTGCCAAACGCCCGGACAGCGGTTCGTCAGTGTCAAGGAAAAACGTCATCGCATACACGAACAACGCCACCGGGAAAAGAAAGGCGCCGGCACCAAAGCAAGTAGTGAGGAAACTGCCCATCGCCCGCGTCACGGGGGCAGAGCTCGGGGCGGCAAGCGAGATCACCATGGCAATTGCCAGCACAGCCAGCACAAGGCCTACGATGTCGCCGCCTGCACTCCCACGCAGCGACGCGAAGACGGGCTCGTTCGCACGCTGAGCCGCGCGCGCCTTGCCCGTTGAACGTGAGCGTTTGTTTGGGCCGGACGACCCACTTTTGCGGTTGGAAGCCATTTAGACCTCCACCACGACAGGGATGATCATGGGACGCGTGCGCGTCTTGTTCCACAGGAAATTGGAAAGCGTATTGCGTGTCGTCCGCTGGAGCGACTCGACGCTTGCTCCTTCCATGACCGCCGCTTTGCCAACCTGCTCGCGCACATTGTTCTGAGCCTCGGCCAATAGCTCCTCATCGTCGGAGAACGAGATGCCCTTGCCGGAGATGACGACGTCGCCAACCTTCTTGTGACGTCCGTGAATCGTCACCACGCACGTGATGAGGCCACCGTTTGCCAAGCGCTGACGATCTCTGAAGACCACGGGGTCTGCATCGGTGACCGAGAGCCCGTCGACATAGACCACGCCAGAATCGACCGACTCTCCCCAGCTCACCTTTCCCCCACTCATCTCGAGCGAGTCGCCATTCTCGGCGATGAAGATATGCTTCCTGGGAATGCCCATCTTGCGAGCCAAGCGAGCGTGTGCCCGCAGGTGCATGGCCTCGCCATGCACCGGCATGAAATACGCAGGCTTGGTCATGGCAAGCATGAGCTTGAGCTCCTCCTGGCTTCCATGGCCGGAGACATGCACGAGCGAATTGGACTTGTCGTAGATGGCACACCCGATCTTGGAAAGGGCATTGACGATCGCCGCAACGCTCTTCTCGTTTCCGGGTACCGGAGTTGCCGAGATGATGACCGTGTCGTCTGCCGTAATGGTGAGCGACTTGTGCTCGCCGTTTGCCATGCGTGCCAAGGCCGAAAGAGGCTCGCCCTGGCTGCCAGTGCACAGAACCACGATCTTGTCATCGGGAATATCGTCAACCTCGTAGGCGTCAACGATGTCTGATTCATCGATGCGCAGGTAGCCGAGGTCACGTGCAATCTTGGTGTTGGTAACCATGGAACGACCGGTCACAACTACCTTGCGTCCCACCGCAACACTGGCGTCGCACACCTGCTGTAGACGATGAATGTGGCTTGCGAAAGACGCGACGAAAACGCGCCCCGTAGCGTTCTTGATGATGTGGCGCAACTGCGGACCAACGGCTGCCTCCGAAGGCGTGAAGCCCGGAAGCGCCGCGTTGGTTGAGTCCGAGAGCAACAGGTCGATGCCCAGCGTCGCAAAGCGCGAAATGGCTTGGTAGTTCGGCGTGACACCGTCGATGGGAGTCTGGTCGAGCTTGAAGTCGCCCGTGTGCATGACCGAACCAGCCGGGGTGCGCATGTACACACCCAGCGCGGCGGGAATAGAGTGCGTCATCGAGAAGAAGTCGACGGAGAAGGTGCCCAGGTTGAGATGAGACCCATCCTTGACCTCACGGAACTTTGGGGCATTCAGCTTGTGTTCTGCCAGCTTGCCCTCAATGAGGCCCAGCGTGAGCCTACTGGAATAGATCGGCACCTTATGCTCGAGGTCCATCAGCAGGTACGGCAGTGCGCCAACGTGGTCCTCGTGGCCGTGCGTGATGATGATGCCACGAAGCTTCTCCTCATGCTCCAACACGTACGTGTAGTCAGGGAGCACGAGGTCAACGCCTGGTTGCTGATCGTCGGGGAACATGAGGCCGGCATCAACGAGGACCATGTCATCCCCGTACTCGAATGCCGTCATGTTCTTGCCAATGCCATCAAGACCCCCCAAGGGGATGATCTTGAGTGACGGCTGCTTTCTTGTCATACGAAATAAAAACCTTCCAACTGCTACGTTTCAGCTTGTAACTTTGGTATTGTACCCCATATTTACGACGAACCCGTGATATGCCTCCTGACACACACGGTGTTCCAGACCCTTCGCGCAAAGAGCGCGCTCAGAAGGTGCTGGAACACCGTGTGTGTCAGGAGGCATACCTCAGCCCTACACCCAATGCACACCACAAGACGTGGCAAGGGCGGCTCTCTTGGATTCCAAGAGAGCCGCCCCTGACGATGCTTGAGCTATTTGTTACTGTGCGTAACTCTTAGCTGTGGCTCTTAACCTTCGTGGTGACGGCGGGGTTGGCGCCTCTGGTTGTTGCTGGCAGGCTTGCCGTTGTCGCCCGGGCGGCGGGTACGACGCTCGGAGTCGTTGCTGGAGTTGCTACGCACCGCGGCTGCGGGAGCCTCGGGCTTGTCGAGGCGATCAAGGCTAATCTTGCCCTTTTCGTCGACGTCAAGCACCACGACACGCACCTCGTCGCCCACATTGAGGACGTCTTCGACCTTCTCGACGCGGCCCTTGGCAACACGGCTGATGTGCAGCAGGCCGTCCTTGCCGGGAAGCAGCTCGACGAAGGCGCCGAATGCCTGAACACCCACGACGCGGCCGGTGTACTCCTCGCCCACCTCGGGAACCTTGACGATGGCCTTGATACGGTTCATGGCCGCCTCGCCCGCACCGTTGGTGCCAGCGATGAAGATGGTGCCATCCTCCTGGATATCGATGGTGGCGCCAGTGTCGTCCTGGATGCCACGGATGACCTTGCCACCGCTACCGATGACGTCGCGGATCTTGTCGGTCGGGATGGTGAGGGTGAGAATCTGCGGAGCCGTGTCCTTGGTGTTCTCGCGCGGCGCAGGAATCTGCTCGAGCATGGCGTCAAGAATGAACATGCGTCCCTCACGAGCCTGCATGAGAGCAGAGCGAAGAATCTCGGGGGTAAGGCCAGTAGCCTTGTTGTCCATCTGCATGGCCGTGATGCCCTTGGTCGTGCCGCAGACCTTGAAGTCCATGTCACCAAGGAAGTCCTCGAGACCCTGGATATCGGTCAACACGACCGTCTTGCCAGCCTCCTGGATAAGGCCCATGGCCACACCGGAGACCGGACGCACGATAGGCACGCCAGCATCCATGAGTGCGAGCGTCGAGCCACAGGTCGAGGCCATCGACGAGCTGCCATTGGACTCCATGACCTCAGACACCACACGGATGGTGTAGGGGAACTCCTCCTCGGAGGGGATCACGGGAAGCAGTGCACGCTCCGCAAGGGCGCCATGGCCGAGCTCGCGACGCTTGGGGCTGCCGATGCGGCCCGTCTCGCCCGTGCAGAACGGCGGGAAGTTGTAGTGATGGATGTAGCGCTTGCCATCGACCGGCTCGATGGTGTCCAGGCGCTGCCACTCGTTAAGCATGCCCAAGGTAGCGATGGAAAGCACCTGGGTCTGACCGCGCTGGAAGAGGCCGGAGCCGTGAACGAGCGGCAGGTAGTCGGGCTTGACCATGAGCGGACGAATCTCGTCAGCCGCACGGCCGTCAACGCGCTCGCCAGTATCGACGACCATCATGCGCATGGCATGCTTCTCAAGCGACTTGAGCTCGACGGCCAGAGCGCGGCTCCATACCTGCTGCTCCTCCTCGGTGAACTCGTCCTTGATGGCAGCCTTCAGTGCCTCGACCTTGGAGATTCGCGCTGCCTTGTTGGCATCCTTGAGTGCCGCGCTCATCTCGTCATAGTGAGCAAAGACGCGCTCGTGCAGCTCGGGGATGGGCTCGTCAAGGACGTACTCGCGCTTCACGATGGGGCCATTGGCCTCGACGACCTTCTCGAAGAACTTCTTCTGCTCGGCGCAGAAAGCAGCGATGGCCTCTTGGCCAAATGCCATGGCAGCCAGCATGTCCTCTTCGGAGATCTCGTTCGCGCCAGCCTCAAGCATGGAGATGAACGTCTCGGAGCCAGCAAGCTCGAGGTCGAGGTCGGAGTTGTCACGCTCTTCGTAGGTCGGGTTGACCAGGAACGTGCCAGTCTCGACATCGCGACCGATGCGCACGCAGGCCAGCGGGCCCTCAAAAGGAACGCCACCGACGGTAAGCGCTGCAGAAGCGCCCATGACACAGATCGTGTCGACAGAATGAATCTGATCAGCCGTGAGCGACGTGGCTACGACCTGCACCTCATTGCGGAAGCCCTCCGGGAAGGAAGGACGCAGCGGACGGTCGATCATACGGGCGGTCAGCGTGGCCTTCTCGGAAGGACGCGACTCACGCTTGAGGTAGCCACCGGGGATGCGGCCCACGGCGTACATCTTCTCGTTGTAATCGACGGTCAGGGGGAAGAAGTCGTAATCCTTGCGCTCCTTCGAGACAACCACGGTCATGAGCACCGTGGAGTCACCACACCTGACCAGACAGGCCCCCGTGGCCTGCTTCGCGAGCTCGCCGGTCTCGAGGACATAGTGCTTTCCGTAGAGGGTGAACTCGTGAGTAACTTTTGCCATTCTTTTTCCTCTCATCTCCGCCTGCCCCTTTGCAGACGGGCCTCAAAAAGCTGCTCCTTGCAGCTTAAGAGAAGGGCGCCCGCAGGCGCCCCTCCCACTTACACGCTCTGTTACTGGATGTTGTCGCGGATGCCCAGGCTCTTAATCAGCGTACGATAGGCCTCGACGTCGCCCTTCTTGATGTAGGAGAGAAGACGACGACGCTTGCCGACCAGCATCAGCAGGCCGCGACGGGTGTGGAAGTCCTTCTTGTGGGACTTCATGTGCTCGGTCAGGCCACGAATACGCTCGGTGAGCAGGGCCACCTGCACGGCCGCGGAACCGGAGTCGTGCTCGTCCTTGCCATACTGGGCGATGAGCTCGGCCTTGCGCTCCTTGGAAACTGCCATTGTTGTACCACCTTTCCACATAGATTCGCCCCGAACTGGGATGGCCGTCGGCAGTGGCGTGCCTCCAAGTACGGGGTATTTACCGAAGGATTACTTTATCACAACTGGCCAGCCGCCTTGCTTCTACACCAAACGCACAGGTACCGGACGTGAACTAGCCCGGCACCCGTGCGAAAGGCGGCTTTTCTTACATGTTGTACGGCCGTATGCCGCAATAGATGGTGTCGATGGAACGCGTGCACTGCGCAACCTTCCCACCATTGGTGTTGCCTTCGACGGTTTTGATCGTGCGGTCATTAACGCGCTTCTCGACGATGCCAATGTGGTCAGGCTCACCATCTTTGTCCCAGTCGAAGAGCACGAGCATGCCCTTGTCAAGCTCCTGTGGAGAGACGACCCTGGACTCGGTGCGCGCATAGAGCGCCGCACCCTCACAACCAGCGCGCGGGAAGTCGGGTGCGCCAAGATTGGCCTGATAGAGCCAGTAACTCACGGCAATCACGCAGTACTCGATACCATCGGCTCCGTAGTCGACGCTGCCCCTCCACGGATTGGCGTTCTCGTCATACCAGCGCCCGAACTTCGAACCCGTCAAGGGATCAGTATTGACATCGTAGCCCAGGTCCTTCTTGGCGGCACTGATGAGACCATTGGACGTTCCGTTGAGCTCCTTGATCAGCGCGCCTTCCGTGTCGAACCAGTAGCCCTTGCCATCGATGAACTTGGTGCCCGTCACCATCACGCCTTCTTGGTCGAGCCAATACTTCTTGCCCTTGTAGTCGATCCATCCTGTTGCTGGTACGCCCGTCGTTGGGTCAATGTAGTACCAGTCGCCGTCAAAGCGCGACCATCCCGAGGTCGCCGACCCACCATACACGGGCCCCGACGTGGCAATGTGACCACTTCCATTGATGTAGGCGCGCGTACCATCCTCAAGGGTTACGTAGGTGTAGCGCGCGAGGCCGCCCATCGGTGCAAAGAAGAAGTACTTCTGCTTGTCGATGGTTGTCGTACCCGTAGCCGAGGCACCCTGCTTCTTGGGGTTGAAGTAGTAGACGGTGACGCCGGTGTCCCACCACCCCATGCGAACTGCACATGACGCGTTCGTCCGATACCAGGAGCCGTCCAAGGTGACCCACGCGTTATCGGGACACGATCCGTCCGGACGGGCAATGTAGGTCTTTCCCTCATCGGTGAAGAGCTCTTCCTGCATCATGCGGCCGCTCGTGCGGTCAAAGAAGTACCAGGTGCCTGAGATCTGCTGCCACCCCTTCAGAGCGGCACCTCGATCATCGACGTAATACCAGCCGTCCGAGCCTTCCACCCACTTGCTTGAAGCGCAAGCGCCTGACTCGTCAGCCACATAGGTCTGTCCATCGACCGTGAAACTCTCGTCGCATTTCATGACGCCTGTCTTGGGGTCAAGATAGTACGTGTGCCCTCGAGATGTCACCCATCCGGTGCGTGCTGCGCACGTCAGGTCGGTGTAATACCACTTTTGATTAAGATTGACCCAACGACCAGCAGGGCAGGCACCCGATGCGGTAGCAACATAGATTTCTCCACCTACCTTGAAGGCCTCGTTAGCCTTCATGACGCCGGTCTTCGGGGTCAGGTAGTACCA
>JAUNJR010000011.1:0-6029 GCA_030533135.1 Coriobacteriales bacterium | reverse complement strand
CTTCATGACGCCGGTCTTCGGGGTCAGGTAGTACCATGCGCCACCGGATTGGACCCAGCCCGTTCGTGCTGCGCACGACCCATTTGTGAGGTACCACTTCCCCGCCGCCCTGACCCAGCGGTTAGCGGGGCAGGCACCCGAGGCGGTGGCGACATACACCTTGCCGCCAACCGTAAACGCCTCATTGCATTTCATGGCACCCGTGCTGGCATCAAAGTAGTACCAGACGCCGCTAATCTCACGCCATCCGGTTACTGGCTTCTTGCCGTCAGCACTCCAGTACCACGTCCCGTCTGCTGACTGGTTCCAGCCCTTCTTGGTAATCTTCTTCGTCGATGCGCTCGCAGTCAGTTCAACCTCTTCTTTAGGCTGAGAGTTCTTTTCGTCTGCGGAAGCTGACGCCGCTTTGGAAGCATCGACATCCGTGACAGAATCGTCGTCCGTCACGGATGCGGTGTCACCTTCAAGTGACGCTAGTTCACCTTCGTTTTCAGGCTCTTCAACAGCCGTGGATTCGTCGAGAGAAGAACCGTCTGTCGTTGCCTCGCCTTCAGATTGGCCGTCAAGGGACTCGCCCTCCTCAGAGGCAGCCCCTTGCTCCCCATCCCCTGCGACGAGGTCACCCTGACCCTCATCGCCTTCACAGTTTGTAGGGTTGTCAGCAGCAGGCAGCTCCGTGGGCTGCTCATCGTCCTCAGAGTCCAGCTGAGCCTCCACCTGGACATCCTCTGGGTCCGCAAGTGTGTCTGCAGACTCCGCCCATGCGGGGACATTCAGGCACAAGGACAGCGTCAACGCCATCGCCATACCAACCAGCCGTCTCGTCCTCATGTCTCTCATCTCCCCCGCGTAAACGGTGTCGTTCGGTCACCCTTAGAAAATGGGGCTGCCGCCGCCCACAAAGCCCGACTGCCAGACGCTGCGCTTCGACACGCCATAGCCCGGGAACGCGTCAATCATCATGCTGCTGCCAACGTAGACGCCCACGTGGCCGGTATGGTACTTGTCATTGATCGGCGAGAAGAACACCAGGTCGCCCTCTCTGAGGTTCGAGACATCCGTCGTCCAGTTGCCGCGCTTCTCGACCCACCACATCTGGCTGTATTCCTTATTCTCCTCATTCCAGTAATAGGAGTAGTAACCCTGCTTACGCGGGATGGTGTAGCCAGCATCCAGGTAGCACCAATACGAGAAGCCGGAGCAGTTGAAGGCAACGTTCTTCTCGTAGTAGTCATTGGCCTCGGTATATGCCGCGCCGATCTGGGAATATGCCGCCGCGACGATGGCGTTGCGCACGGCGTTCTCGTCAATCCACGCACCGCTGTCCTCGAAGTAGTAGGTCTTTCCACCGATGGAGCGCTCGCCAGTGACCATCCTGCCGTTCGATTCGAACCAGTACCACTTATTGCCAACCTTGAGCCAGCCCGTGGCCTTGACGCCGTTTTGCAGGTAATACCAGTACCCATCGGATTTCATCCAACCGGAGGCCACGCTGCCATCGGCGTTGTAATAGACACCATTCTTCACGTAGGCACCAAGCGAGCCGTCACTTGCGGCGTATGCCTCACGCCCGTCAGGAAGCTTCACGGTCTGGTTAGCCGCCATGGCACCGCTCGGCAGCAAAAAGTAGTTCTTGCCGGAGAGGCTCAGAAGGCCAGTCATCATCTTTCCGTAGATGCCCTGCGCGTTCTTCTTGGGATTGAGGTAGTACCACGTGCCATCAACCTCAGCCCAGCCAGTACGAGCGGCACAGGAGGCATCCGTGAGGTACCAGTAGTTACCAGCCTTCACCCACTCGTTTGCGGGACAGGCTCCTGAGGCCTTTGCGACATAGGTCTTTCCGCCAACGACAAACGCTCCGCCACACCTTAGCTGATGAGTCTTGGGGTTGAGATAGTACCACGTGCCATCGACCTCAGCCCAACCCCCGCGCAACGCGCAGGAGTTGTCAGTCAGGTACCACTTGTCCTTCAGCTTCACCCAGCTATTCGCGGGGCAGGCGCCGGACGCCGTGGCGATATAGGACTTATCGCCGGCTGTAAAGGTCTGTGACGCTTTCATGACCTTGGTTGCCGGATCGAGGTAGTACCAGACGTCACCGCTCTGAGCCCATCCGCTGCGAGCAGCGGATGAACCGTCGGTGAGATACCACTTCTTGCCAAGCTGCACCCAAGCGTTTGCTGGGCAGGAGCCATCCTCCTTTGCCACATATGTGACGCCGCCAACGACAAACGCCTGATTCCGGTAGAGGGCACCCGTCTTCTCGTTAAGGTAATACCAATTGGTATCCCGCTTCATCCAACCAGTCTTAACTACTGACCCACTCAGCCAATACCGTTTCCCGGCAACGTCTTTCCACCCGGAACCAGTGATGCGTGCACCGTCAGTCCCAAACAGGCACAACCTGCCATTAACCACCTTGGTTGCGCTGACCAGGACAAAACCCGTCTTCTCGTCGAAGTAATAGCCCTTCTTGTCGATGACGTGATAACCAGTGAGCTTCTCGCCATCCTTGTAATAGACGCGGCCTGTCTTGCCAGAGGAGAGCTTCTCCTCAGCCCAGCCGTCCACAGGAATGTCTTCGACTACGTCCTCGGTTGCAGCGCCAGTCAGCTGGGGTGCCTCCTCCTCGACGGGATCAAGCTCCTGGCCCTCGTCGGTCGCCGTAGCCTGCTCCTCTACTGGAGCTTCAGGCTCAACCTCCGCACCTTGGTCCTCGACCGATATGTCATCAACTGGAGTCTCCGTCGGGTCGTCCCCATCATCAGTGACTTGCGCCACGTCGGGGGTCAGGTCGTCATTTCCCTCAGGGTTCTCACCATCAGTCGGCGTTTCACCAGTATCGGGCGTCACATCAGTGACAGGGTCTACGGTGTCCGTCGGCGTAAGGCCTTCCTGGTCCAGCTGCTCACCATCGCCGTCCGCAACGAGCGCTGCAACGTCGTCCGCCTCCTGCGACAGAGCCTCAGCTGCAGCTTCTTCGGCCAACGCCATGCCCGGAGCACAAAGAGCCATGGAAAGAGCCAGCGCACACGAAAGGACGCCCCGCAGTTGTTTTCTCATTTGTCCTCCCTACAAACACAGTCACATGCGCTCCATTATGCCGCAGGGACTGCAGAGAGGTAAGGCTACCTTGCCATGGAAGTTCACAAGCTCAGATAAAACTCCATCGACCTTAAGCGCGCATCAAGATGCGTCGTAGCCCAACGATGCGCGAACCCAACCAGCTCGGAAGAGGTCATCAAATCTATTTCGGCAACAAGCAGCTGGTCAAAGGTCAAATGTATCAGCGCCTGGATCCACGAGAGGAACGAAGGCGCGACCTCGGCGGCGTCTGGCACATCCTTTCCGCAGCTCGCGCACAGCGCTCCACCAGCAGCCACCGAGAGCAGCGTGACCTCCAAATCACCACAGAGCACACACGTCGTCACCTGCGGCCGCCAACCACCATGGGCAAGGATTTTGACGACATAAGCCGCTACGACGAGGTCGAGGTGCTCTTGATCGGATGCCTCCTCGCACGCACCGAGCGCTCGCGCGCAAATTGGGTAGAGAAAGGCATCCTCAGCTTCAGCAAAGCAGGTGAGCCGAGCCACCTCGCAAACGACCGAAGCAGCGCTTACGCGCTCCATGTTTCCCCTGAGCCCCGCATGGGCGTTTGCAACCGTTGCCTCGGAAACGATGTCGAGGTTTCGGCCCTTCGCAATGAGGAAGTCGGTCTCATTGAAGAGCTCGCAGCGTGCCGCGAGCCGACCTCCTGGCTTGCGGGCGCCCTTGGCGACGGCACGCAGCTCCTCGCCGGATTCGCTCAGCAGGGTGACAATCAAGTCTTGCTCGGCAAGCGGCGTACGGTCACAGACGATTGCCTTGGTGCGGAATGTCTTGCGTCCCGCCACGCCTATTCACCCGCGTCGTAACCGAGCCGGCGAATCTCGTTTTGGTCACGACGCCATGCCGGCTGAACGCGCACCTCAAGGTCGAGATAGATCTTCGAGCCAAACAGGTACTCGATGTCCTTGCGTGCCTCGATGCCGATCTTTTTGATCATCTGGCCGCCCTTGCCAATCACGATGGCTTTCTGGCCAGGGCGCTCGACGAGGATTGTTGCCAAGATGGAGCCGTGTCCATCCTTGGCCCACGTGAGCTCATCACAGCGCACCGCGACCGAGTGCGGTACCTCCTGCCTACAGTTGAGAAGCACCTTCTCGCGGATGTATTCGCTGATGAGCTCTTCGTCCGTTGCGTCCGTGGCCATGTCGTCTGGGAACCAGCGGGGCCCCTCGGGAAGGTGCTCCGACACGAGCTTTATGAAGGAATCAACGTTGAAGCCCTCGGTGGCGGAAACGACCAACTCGTCGTCAAACTTCATGAGCGCACGTGCAGCCTCCAATTGCTGTGCGACCTGCTCCGGCGTCGCAAGGTCTGCCTTGGTAATGACGAGCAGCTTGTAGTCCGCATGGCTTGCTTCGACATGTTTTGCGACCCATTCGTCGCCACGCCCGACCGGGCGCGTCGCGTCGATGAGAAACGCCGCAACATCCACGTCGGCTAGCTCGCCCAGCGCCGCCTTGTTAAGCTCCTTGCCCAATGCATCCTTGGGCTTGTGGAGACCCGGGGTGTCAACAATGATGATTTGCGCGTTTTCCGTATTCACAACGGCACGCAGCCGACGGCGCGTCGTCTGTGCGACGGGACTCGTGATGGCGACCTTCTCGCCTACGCATGCGTTGACCAGCGTGGACTTTCCCACGCTCGGACGTCCAACCAGAGCTACAAAACCGCTCCTGAACGCAGGGGTTTCGGTCTCAGCCATTTCATGATCCTTTCCACCAGCTGTCACATTGGGGACTGTCCCCAATGTGACACCTACACAAAGAAGAGGGCGCGGACAAATACCAAGATGCCCACGATGGCCACAAGCAGAGCCATGACCCATACGGCTGCCGCGGCAATATCCTTGGCCTGGCCGGCAAGCGGATGGAACTCGGGCGAGACAAGGTCGACGACCTTCTCGATGGCCGTATTGATAAGCTCCGCCGCGATGATGATCCCGCAGCACACCAACACGATGGCCCAGCTGAGCGCATCGAGCCCAACAATCAACCCGGCGACGATGGTGATTCCGCCTGCGGCAAGCATCACCTTCAGGTTTCGTTCCTGCGTCAACGCCGTCCGAAACCCCTGCACGGCAAACAGGAAGCTTCGTCGGAAGGTTGGGTGGTTGGGTCCGCGTCCAGGAATCATGCCGGCTCTTCCTCCCGATGGCGCGTGATGACCACCCTTCCGAGCGTGCCATCGGTCGGCATGAGCAACAGCAGCTCGTCCTCACGGGCTTCCATGTCCTGGGCCTCGTCCTCATCAAGGTGGTCATAGCCAAGCAGATGCAGCAGGCCATGAACCAGAAGCAGGCGCATCTCGTCGGCGGGCGTGGTGCCAAACTGCGCTGCCTGCCGCGTGATGTAGTCCGGCGCCAAGACGATGTCACCCAATTCGCAGGGCTCATCCTCGGCCAGATCGGGGTCATCCGGCCGCTCGCACTCCAGCGAGATGACGTCCGTCACGCTATCGACGTCTCGCCACTCAAGATTTTTCTCGCGCATCTCCTCGTCATCCACGATGGAGAGCGAGACGTAGCAGGGGCGCGTGACACCCTCCTCCGAGAGCACGACTTCGCAGATGGAGAGGAGCTCGTCCTCGTCAAGCGGGCAGTCAATACCCTCGACGATGTCAAAATCAATGGTGACGAGCATGGGTTCTCGCTCCCCTCTCAGAATTCTCGGCACGTGCGTAGGCATCGACGATGTGCGCCACCAGCGTGTGCCGCACGATGTCGTTTCTATCAAGGTCAACAAAGGCGATGTCCTCGACATCGGACAGCACACGACGTGCCGACTCAAGACCATTTTCGCCCAGAAGGTCACGTTGCGTGATGTCGCCGGTCACCACGAAGGTCGACGAGAATCCGAGGCGCGTGAGGAACATCTTCATCTGGTCGGGCGTGGTGTTTTGCGCCTCGTCAAGGATGACGA
>JAUNJR010000159.1 GCA_030533135.1 Coriobacteriales bacterium | reverse complement strand
TTTGTGTGGGACGAGGGCAACTTCTGGATTGTCTGCGGCATCCACACCGCGTGGAACTACGTGCAGTCGTACCTCTTCAGCACCTCCAACAGCGGCGACCCGTACTCCATCGGCCTGTTTCGTGGCCAGCTGAACAGCGGCAACATGTTCTACGAGGCGACGTACGGCTACGAAGGCGCCCTTACCACCACGGTGCTGATTGTTGTGGTGATTGCCTTCCTGATTTACCGCTTGCACAAGAAGGGGCAGCTCAAGAGCACTATGAGTATCTTTCCGGCCAATGAGTCGGTAGACGAGTCATAACATGGAGGCAACGTTGGTAGAACTCAGGCCCATAACCGAAGACAACTTCGTCGATGCGTTTAACCTCAAGCTGGCGCCAGGGCAGGAGGAGTTTGTCTCCCACCCCGTTCGCAGCCTTGCGCAGGCGTATGTCTACCGCAACCAGTGCCAGCCGTTTGGCATCTATGCCGACGACAAGATGGTTGGCTACGTGCTCGTGATCTATGACTACGACATCCCCGAGTACGATATCTGGCACATGATGATTGACGAGTCCGAACAAGGGCACGGCTACGGTGGAACTGCGTTTGACCAGGTCATCGCGTATATTGCCACTAAGCCGTTTGGCGGCTCGGACCGCGTTGCATTGACCGTCAACAAGAACAACCCCATCGCGCGTGGGCTGTACGAGCGCCGGGGCTTTGCCGCAACCGGCTGGGAAGATGACGACGAGGTCGAGCTCGCGATGACGGTGAAGTAGCTGCGTGACCAATCCAGAATATGAGGCAAATACTTAGCGGCCGGCACCTCTGATACACGTTATTTAGGGGTTTTCTCGCGTTTTTACTTCTGTTGGACAAAAAACGCGAGCTTCTGCAGAAAGTTCAATTAATTATGAATTAGGATCAGGGCCCCTACCTGCGGTTTTCCGTCAGGCTCGAAAGAAGCCACCTTCATCTTTTGGGTCTTTGCAACTCCCCACGGCACCTGGCGAGATAGGGCAATCGCACGTTTTCCGTTTCCGCAGGTATATGGCCTGCCGAAAATTCATCAAGAATTGTACTTTATGCAGAAGCTCGCGTTTTTTGTCCAAAAGCTCTAGGAAACCCCATTTTTGCCCAATTAACGTGCAACGGAAGCCCCGAAATCCCCAAGAACCGTCGTGCTGCCAGCTTTTCAAAGCCTTCATATCGCGATGCCGCGTAAAATCAGAGGAAACGCTTGCCAATCCAGACAAGGGAGCATCATGTTGGTTGTGCTTGAGGGAATCGTGATGTGTTTCGTGCTCCTGTTTGTGTGCGTGGTGGGCATCGCGAACGGTCCCGTTGGGCTCGTCACCTTCTACGAGCCCGAGGTCCAGGACAGGGTCGTCGAGCTCGGGCTGACCACGCGGGAGCGCATCAAGCGGAACACCGCGCTGGCCGCCCTCGCCCTTTTCGTCCCGGCGCTACTGCTGGTGCCCTACATGGTGTATGGCGTGAACGGCGCGGTGGGATTCCGCGAGGGCTTCACGCAGATGCTCGTCATTTCCCTGATTTACGGCCTCTTCGACCGCCTTTTCATCGATTGGTGGTGGGTCGGCCACACGCGCACCTGGATCATCCCCGGCACCGAGGACCTCATGCCCTACATCGCTGGAAAGACGCTGGTTGTCAAATGGGTTGGCACCTTGGTCGGGTTTCCGCTCATGTATGCACTCATCGCATGGATTGTGGCGCTTGTAGGGTGATCGCCACCCAGCGCGTCCGGTCGCTCTAAGACACGCCCCAGCCAAAAATGGCACAATGGAACTGGCAGCCCGCGCCCACTCAGCCTCGGAGCTCATTCATGACACGTAAAGGCACCAGAAAGCACATGACCCTCTCGGAACACCTCGCGCTGCGCGCGCAGGCCGCCGAGGAGTCCCGAGCGCAAGAAGTGGCGCGCCTGCATACCATCCAGCGGCTCAAGGAGCTTGACGCGCAGGTGCAGTGCACGTGCCCCGCGTGCGTCAGGTTGCGCCAGATGCAGGGCAGATCAACGGGACGTCAAACGCAACAAACTCCCTGAACGACGCTGGCCCACCGGTGCCTCACGCCGCGACGAGCGCAGCTATCTGCGGCCAAAACCTCAAAAGCAGCATTGATCCGCCGAGAAGCGTAAGAACCGCTCCAGTAACGAGCCCTACCACTCGGTTGTTGACCCGGTTGGCAAAGCGGGCAGAGACCAGCGAAGCCGCGGTGGCAACGGTAATGCACAGCAGCATTACGTCCCGCTTCTCCAGCAGGATCGCGGGATAGATCAGAATGTGGCTTACGGAAGCAATCAGCGCCGTGAACGTCATGATGAACGTGCTGGTACCGACCGCCGTCTTGAGCTCCATCCCAAGGAAGGCCGTGAAAACCACCAGCATCATCATGCCGCCGCCCGTTCCCACGAAGCCAGTGCCGAAGCCGATGGTCAGGCCAAAGAACAGGGAAATCGCGACACCCTTCCAGTCGAGCTTCTCTCCTTTTGCCGTCTGAGTTTCCCGACTCGTATCAGGCTTCACCAGAAAGCGAATGCCGATGAAGAACGTGAGGAAGAGCGTGAAGTTGCCGAGCACCACATTCCCGGCAAGATAGGCCACATAGCTACCGACCGTACACATGGCGAGGATGCACACGAGCATGATCCACCCGCGCCTCAGGTCGATGTTCTTGTGCTTCGCGTAGGTATAGGTCGTGACCGCCGAGCCGAGGATATCCGATGCCAGCGCAATCGCCGTCGCTTGGTACGCGCCGGCCTCGCCGGAGAAGGATGGACACAGCACTATGAGGATCGGCACCATGACCGTCGCCGCTGACAGGCCGGCCAGCCCCGTTCCAACTCCCGCTCCAAGGGCCGCCACGATGTACCAAAACCATTCCATGTGGGTAAAGCCAGGCCTTTCCAGCTTAGAGAACCATCCCGAGCAGCGCATATGCGGCCTTGCCCGTCATGGCACACCATAGCAGAGACCCGCTCGTTCGCGCCACCACCAGCACCGCAACAACCAGATGCGCCGGAGAGGGCCTTCCCTACTCCTTAGGCTCGGCCGAGTAGTCCAGCCACTTCAGCACGTGTTGGATGTACTCGTCCCAGAAAACCCAGTCGTGGAAACCTGGGCCCTCCTCGTACGTGACGTCCGCGCCGGCGTCAGAGAGGGCTTTCGCAATGGAGCGGTTCGCCTCAAGCAGTACGTCCTGCAGCCCGCAGGCAACGTAGAACGCTGGGAACTGCTTGGCCGGGTCGCTCTGAACCTCGGAAATCAGGTGGCGCGGGTTGCGGTCCGTGTTCCTCGTCTCCTCAAGGTTGCCAAAGTTCCTGACCTCGCCGATGGTGTTCCCCTCGGTCTCCACCCACTCGACGGGGTACTCGTAAAAGTGCAGCGCGCCGGAAAGAATCGCCGCCTTGCCAAAGGTATCGCAGTACTTGAGGGCATTCCTGCAGGTACCAAAGCCACCCATGGACAGACCGCCGAGGAACGTTTCCTCCCTCTTGTGCGAAAGCGGGAACATCTCACGCGTCACGTCGACAAGCTCTCGGCCGACATACTCGCCAAAGTCTCCCAGGCAGCCATCCTTCACAAGAATGTCCATATAGAAGGAGTTTTCGCCAGACGGCATGACCACCGCGAGGCCAGTCGACTCGGCCCACAGGTGAATCCTGGTATAGCTGAGCCATCCGTTGTAGTTGTCCGTCAGGCCATGAAGCA
>JAUNJR010000158.1 GCA_030533135.1 Coriobacteriales bacterium | reverse complement strand
CACAGAAGGCCTGAGGCAAGTGCCGCCCAGCCCATCGACCAGAACACCACCGTGAAGGGCGAGCACTTCTTGGCAATCGGCTTGTTGAGCGGGGCGGCCAGGGCAAAGAGGAGTGCGTTGAGCAATCCTGTGCCTATCCCCAACAGCGACAGGCTCCCCTGCGTGATGACGCCCAGACCCCCTCCGGTGACGACGAGCACGACGCCCGCCAGATTGAGGGCGAAGGCCGCGAGCTTCTGGATCGTCACTCGCTCCTTGTATAGCGCACGTGCGAGCAAACACCCGAAGACCGGAGCCGTGTAGAGCAGCACCGTGGCGCTAGATACCCCCACCTCCTCCATGGACACGCAGTTGGCGGCGAAGGCTACGGCATTGCAGAGCGTGCCGATGACGGCGCAGAGCCCCATTTGTCCGCCCGTCACGGCAAAGAGATTCCGCTCAGAGCTCCTCCCTCGCAGCGCCAGGAGAGGAACCATCAGCAGGGAGGCAAAGGCATAGCGCGTGAAGGCTATGGCTATGGGCTCGAGCCCCAAAGCACCCAGGGCGCTCACAAAGAGTCCGTTGAAGCCCCAGATGATGCCTGCGGTCACAACGAGAACATAGCCCTTTAGCTGATCAGACATGAGCTGACCTCCTTATGGGGCAGGATGGCGGGCAACCTGCCCCACATAGGCTCATCACTTGCTACTCCGGGCGTTGCCTAATATTGAACCTTCCACATGTAGCGGCGGGTCATATAGTCCTTGTGCGTGACCGCGGAGAGGGCGCGCATGTACACGTTGTTCAGGATGGGCGAGAAGATGAGATGGTTGAAGTACTCGGAGACGGCGTCATCGAGATCGTTCAGCCCCAGCTCCTTACCATCAAGCACGTATACGCGCCTGCCGCCGTAGGTGTTGAGGAAGTCGAGCGCACGCTCGTCGTTTGCGCGGCTGCGGCCGACGCCCATCAGCAGAAACACGCTGGTCCGCTTGTCCAGGATCTCGAAGGGGCCATGGAAGAACTCGCAGCAGTTGGTGGTGACCGAATCTATCTGCAGCATCTCCTGCACGTTGCAGATCGAGAAGACATATGCGGCGCCGAAGGCCGGACCCGACCCCATTACATTGACGGTGGGACGGTCGCTGTTCTGCAGCGCCCACTCCCGCGCCAGCGGCTGGCAGTACTCGAACGCTTTGCGATAGATAGGCTCGATGAGGTCGAAGGCGGGCATGGCCTTGTCGTAGTGATCATATCCCTCGGTCTGTTGCACCAGCTCCATTGCCAGCGCGAGGACCACGGCCGAGTTGGTGCGCCCCATATCAGACTCGTCCACGGCCAGGCTGTCGTACTTGATGGCGAGGTCACAGACCTCGGTAAGGGCGGACTCGTCGACATACACCGCTACGGTCGCCGCGCCGAGCTCGTTGGCAACCCGGGCCGCCTCGATGGTCTCGGGAGTGCCGCGCATGGAGACGACGACGGCAAGGGTATCCTGCCCTACGAACTTGGGCGTGGCATGTACAAACTCATTCGAGGTGTATGCATGGCTCATGAGCTGGGTGGCCTCGTGCTCCATGAAATACTGTGCAGGGTAGTTGCCGCCGTTGGATCCGCCCGCTGCGACCCACACCACGTTGTTGAGCCCTCCAACAGGCTCTTTCCATGCGATGACCTGGGCAACGATCCTCCTGGCTTCCTCTGCAAGCTTCATGGCAGTCCTTTCTCTTTCTGGGGTTATGTCTCTGCCTGTCCTTACTTGTATCTAATCATACAAACAAGTTAAATACAAGTATGAATCTACTTGTATGGAGATTGAGTGTTTGCTGGGCTGTCGGAGCGGTACCACTCGGGATACGCGTGCATTGCACACGAACATGGTCCCTGATACATCGCTTGAGAAATAACAGATGTTTTGGCTGACGCTCTTCCTGTATACTTGTATGTAGTACAAGCACAGCCAGTTACGGCTTCAGGGAAACGAGCGTGAGCATGGCCGGCAACAATCCCCTGTATCTAGAACTTGCAGACAAGTTGCGTCACGACATCGAGACGGGCGTGTACGCCATCGGTGATCGCATGCCCAGTGAACCCAGCCTCTGCGAGACAACCGGATATTCTCGCAGTACCGTACGCAAGGCCCTGCAGCTGCTGGTCGAGCAGGGATTCGTAACCAAGTCACAGGGCAAGGGCACCTTCGTGTCCGACATTCCCCAGCGAGTCGAGTCAGCACGCAGGATGACGCCCACGTTCAGGAGCTTCACCGAGAACGCCCGCTCCCTAGGAGGCATTCCCGACACGCGCACCATCGACATCCGGACCGTGCATCCCACGCCAGGCCTCGCCGACTTCTTCGGCGTGGAGGAGCAGGACGAGGTGTTCGAAGCCACGCGCCTACGCTCTGTTGACGGCGAGCCCGCTTGCCTCGAGACGATCTGGCTGCCCATGACGTATGCCGACCTTACGGGAGAGGAACTAAGCGGATCGCTGTATGCCGCGCTCAAGGCGCGCTATGACGTGGAACCCCATGATGGCACGAAGGAGATCGGCATCTGCTACGCGAACAGCCGCGAGTCCTTCCAGCTTGGCGTGCCCAAGGACACAGCCCTCATGCTGATAGAAGACCACGTGCGCGATCAGGAAGGAAGGCCGCTCCACGTGTCCAAGCAGGTACTGCGCGCCGATAAGCACAGCTACAGCATGACCATGCCCCGCGTGGTGGTATAGCCGCCGCGTTCATCTTGACGAGAGCAGACGCGTCCTTCCGAAGCTCTCAGGCCTCGAGATGCCGAAGGCCCGAGCCTCTCGCTATGACGGTTCAGACGTCTGGTCCTGCGACTGAAATATGCGCCCGACCATGCTCTGGGCGATTGCGCGTGCCTCGCTCATCGAACAGCACTTGTCCGCCAGCATGACGACCCATCCCTCCCGGCTGTGTGGAGGGACGTGCCCGATGGGCCACATGTGGCGAAGGATCGCGTCAGCCTGCACTTCGTTCACCCCGAACTCCTCGAGGGCGATGCGCATACCCTCCCGGGGATGGGAATAGGCCTTCACCCGCGAGGGGCTGAGGAACACCTCGTCTTCCGTCATGCCTATGTCGTGAAGCAGGCTTGCCCGCACGACATCGACCTCGCTCATGACGATGCCATGGCTTGCGAGCCACCGCGCGATGTACAGGGCATACACCGCCGTGTTCAGACTATGCAAACCGACGCTGCCATCATCGCTGTGGTGGGGTACGTGCCGGGCCTACTCGAAACGGACGGACTGAATGATGTCCCCTCCGATTTCGGCGACGTCCCTCTCCAGTTCATCCCTCGTGATTTCCATGCGCCACTCTGCAGCCTTCATGCCTTTGGGTTCCAATGAGTACAGTGTGCTCTTGCTTCCGAAAATGAGGCTCTTTCGGAGCTCAAAATCGCCGAAACGAAAGCCATACCAGCGCAAGGGATGAATCCGATGCGAGCTGCGTGGATCTAGCGCCAGTCAGTTCCACTCGCGGAGGTCAACAATACGAGCGACGCGCCTCTCGAGGGAGCGCCTGACGAAGGGAAGACGCTCGGCGAGCAGGGGGTTGCACGCGAGGATTTCGATTGCCTGGTCGACAAAGCCATCCAGATTCTCTGCCTCGAACCAGCTCATATCCTCCACGTACAAGAGCTGTCTTGCAGGATTTGGGTCGAATTGCTTACCCTGAAAGCTAAACCCTCCGCACTGAAGATCGGCAAGAGACGTACCGAC
>JAUNJR010000063.1 GCA_030533135.1 Coriobacteriales bacterium | reverse complement strand
GTCCCCCTCATCAACATGGTACGCGCGACGTATCGCTTCCAGCAATTCAAGCAGGATTTGGCCGAGAGCATGACCTTCGCCGAGGAGCAGGGAGCCCTCTCGTCGAGCGACGGCGATCGCTTCTACAAGCTCGTCGTGAACGCGGGCATGGGCAAGCCGCAGAATGAGGTGCCCAATGGGGGCGGCATAAGCTACGCGTTTGGGGACGGGAGCACCATCGAGCTCTGGAAGGTCAACATCGACGGAAAGTCCGAAAACCCAGGCACGCTCATCCGCTTCACGCGCGCCGACGGGAGCGTATTCTGCTACGACACGGACCAGATAGAGTTCCGACTCGCTGCGGATGCTTTGAGTGATGCTAAAGTGGGGTGAATGTCACTTCATGGAAAGGGAAGGCCATGAATCTCAAGAACCTCAACGCAAAGTACGCGCTGGTCAATGCAGGTTTCATGCTGCTTGTCAGCGGCTCTATTGGCTTTGCATACAACTACCTCTCGCAGAGCGGATTTGACGCCGGCACCATCGGCACCGTCATGTCCATCGTGAGCCTTGGCGGTGTGTTCCTTGGTCCGGCTGCCGGCGACCTTGCTGACCGCTCCGAGAAGATCACGCAGAAGATGTTTATCACGGGTACCATGATCGTCTGCGGCATCCTCGCGGCAGCTTTGCTGGTCGTCCCTCAGGGATCGTTCATCATCCTGCCGCTCATCGTCCTCGGCTTCATGTCGTCCACGGTGGGCATGCCGCTCCTCAACGGCATGGCGTTCATCTACGAGAAGGCCGGCGGCGTCATCAACTATGGCCTCTGCCGCGGCATCGGCTCGGTGGCGTACGCCGTCGGCGCCAACATCGTCGGTCGCCTCTGGGCCTTCATGGGAAGAAACACGCTGCCCATCTGGATGATCATGGGCGCCGTGCTCACCGCCGTCGCCATCAACCTCATGCCCGACGCCCCCAAGGAGCTTGCAAGGGACGACGAGCCCGCGCAACCCCAGGGTGAGACCATCTCGGTCCTGCAGTTCTTCAGCAAGTACCCCACCACCATCGCGGTCATCCTGTCGCTGGTCTTGCTGTACTTCTGCCATAACCTCTTCCAGACCTACTGCGGCGCCGTCCTTGCCGAGTTCGTGCCCGCCGCCGACGTCGAGCGCGTGCAGGGCAACGCGTTCTTCATCCAAGCCATGGTCGAGCTGCCCACCATGTTTGGCTTCGCCCTCATCATGAAGAGGATCAGCGTCAACAAGATCATGGCCATCGCAGCCATCTTCTACTCCATCAAGCACGTCGTTCTCGCCATGGCAAACAGCGTCCCCATGTTCTATGCCGGCATGATTCTGCAGATGGTCTCCTACGCCGCCATCACGCCCGCTGTGGTGTACTTCGCCAATGACCAGGTTGACGAGGCCGACCGCAACAAGGGACAAGCCGTCTTCATGACTGCCAACTCCGTCGGTGGCCTGCTGGCGAGCTTCGTGGGCGGCTGGCTCTTCCAGCTGCTCTCCGTCCGCGCAGGCCTCACTATTGGCGTCATCGCCTCCGTCATCGGCACCGCGCTGATGGTCTACGGCACCAGAAGGGCGGCCGAAAACGCATAGGCTACCTCAGCCAGCTACGACGATGCGCCCCTCTCGGCAAGCCGCCAAGAGGGGCGCATTTGTTTTGGGCGAACTACGGTGTCCGAACTACGGCGCCTGCACGACTTGTTCGGGCGACTTTACCTGACGATGGTCATGTAGGCGTTGTACATCTGCGAACAACGTCTATCAAGCCGCAGGTAGAGCTTGCGGACCTCCTCGTTATCCGAGCAGAGCAGGTAGCGTTCCTCATGGATCAGGTCAATGAGCTGTCGCTTCGACTCATAGTCCTTGACCGGATCTCCGCTGTCCTCCTCAAGCGTGGCGAGGTTCCATCTCATGACCTCGAGATAGCGCCCCTCTGCCTCACGGTAGCGGCAACGTCGCTTGAGCTGATACCGGAAACTCTTGATGCCACTCGCAAAGAACGAGCCGTTGTTCTTCTCTTCGCTCTTGACGTACCACACTCCAAACGGCGTGCGCCACACATGGTCATTGGGTGCCGAATTCTCACTGCCAACGTAGACGAGGCTGTCGCGATAGAAGCCTCTCAGCTGTTCCGAGCCGTACCCCAGCTTTCGGGCCACCGCGTCAAAATGGGCGAACTGGGTCGGTTTGGCACACGAGATGTAATCGAACACCGACTTGTTGGTTTCCACGTCATCAAGCCTCGTCCGCGAGAGCCAGAAGATGTAGTTGTTGTCAGCGACGCCCGCAATGAGGACCTGGTCATGATCGACGTAATAGAAGTCCACACGGCGATGCTCAGGCTTGGGGGTATAGGTTGGCACAATCAACACGTCTTCCGTCAGGCAGTTGAGCGAGCCGACGTCCTTTGTGACCACATCTCCCCCACCATGACGAGCCTCTTTACCTGATTTTGAACTCCACCACCGGGCCCAAGCACTTCCATTGCTCATATCGAAAGCCTCCTCCCCGTCAGGACAACTGGCTCTTGTTGGCCTGAAGTCCCGTCAACAGCTCTTGATCCATTACGGACAAGCCGGATTCCCCACCCTCTTGCACCAACCTCACGAGGTCATCGAGCCAGATTCCGCCGACAAAGCGCAGCTCGCTCTCAAAACGTCCCGCACCTTCTGGCATCACGTGAAACTCGGCGGCGGGAACGAGCAGAAAGTCTCTGTTGGGAATCACGTCGCTCTCAAGATAGGAAACCAGCAGCTCGCCAGGAAGCCAATACGCCTTAAGGTTCTCCGCGTCACGAAGCACCGTACGGTTGGCCAACCAGTTGTACACGAAGCAGAGCCAGCTCGCATCCTGCGTGGCGACAAACGCCAACGCCCGCATTCTCAGGGCTTCCTCAAGCTCCCAAGGGTCGTGCATCTCGCGTACCTTCACGCGGCGCTCTACATCCGTAACCTTGAAGAAGTCGGTGATAATGCGCCTGCGCTTGCTCAGCCCGACAGCCAGACCAACGCCACATGAAAGGGCAGCGAGGAAGAGCCCGATTGCCACATGTCCAAGGGCTGCCGCAGCAACCAGCACGACAAGGGGCATAATCATCATGGTCATCACGAGGAAGAGGGCATACCGCTGGTCAGCTCGCCTCTCCTCTGCGCTCAGCACCTTGATTGAGTTGAGGCCCATCACACGGCCATGATATGGCTTGGTAAGGTCATGAGTTGCCATAGGCCCACCTCCCTCCATGGGGTACTGATATAAAGAGCGGGGGCCACGTCGGTGGCCCCCGCAAAACCATACCGCACTCTGTTACGAGCGGAAGTTGTCGCTCGAGGACTCGCGCAGGATGACGTCATGGGCGCCACCCTCAACCAGCGAGGTTGCCGAGACCAGCGTAAGCTTGGCCTTCTGGCGCAGCTCCGGCAAATCGAGCGCGCCGCAGTTGCACATGGTGGAGCGGACCTTGAGGAGCGAAGCGTCCACGTTCTCCTTCAGCGGACCAGCGTAGGGTACGTAGGAGTCAACGCCCTCGACGAACGACAGACCCTTCTTGGAGCCGCCGAGATCATAGCGCTGCCAGTTGCGAGCACGTGCGGAACCCTCGCCCCAGTACTCCTTGACGTAGGAGCCGTTGACGTTGAGGCGCCTGGTCGGGCTCTCGTCAAAGCGGGCGAAGTAGCGACCGAGCATGAGGAAGTCAGCACCCATGGCAAGGGCCAGGGTCATGTGGTAGTCGTACACGATGCCGCCGTCGGAACACACGGGCACATAGACACCCGTCTCCTCGAAGTAGCGATCACGCTCGGCACACACGTCGATAAGCGCAGAAGCCTGGCCACGGCCAATACCCTTCTGCTCACGGGTGATGCAGATGGAGCCGCCGCCGATGCCAACCTTGACGAAGTCAGCACCACACTCGGCAAGATAGCGGAAGCCCTCGGCGTCAACCACGTTGCCAGCGCCGACCTTGACGGTGTCGCCGTAGTGAGCGCGAATCCAGTCGATGGTCATCTTCTGCCACTCGGAGTAGCCCTCGGAGGAGTCGATGCACAGCACGTCAGCGCCCGCCTCGACCAACAGCGGCACGCGGGCGGCATAGTCGCGCGTGTTGATACCCGCACCAACCAGGTAACGCTTATGCTTGTCAAGGAGCTCGTCAGGGTTGGTCTTATGCGAGTCGTAGTCCTTGCGGAAAACAAGCGACATGAGGTGGCCCTCACGGTCCACGATCGGCAGCGTATTGAGCTTGTGCTCCCAGATGATGTCGTTTGCAACCGACAGCGACGTGTTCTCGTCACCACAGATGCAGTCTTCTGCGGGGGTCATGAACTCATAGACCTTGCGGCCGCGGTCGTCGCGGGACAGGCGGTAGTCACGGCTCGTCACGATGCCGCGGAAGATACCGTTGGGGGTACCGTCATCGGTAACGGGCATGGTGGAGTGGCCAGTACGGTCGCGAAGCTCCACGACTTCCTGCAGCGACATGTCAGGCGTGAGGGTGGAATCAGAGATCACGAAACCAGCCTTGTAGGACTTGACCTCACGCACCATGGCGGCCTCATCCTCAGGCGTCTGGGAGCCATAGATGAACGACAGGCCGCCCTCCTGGGCAAGCGCGATAGCGAGACGCGGACCGGAGACCGACTGCATAATTGCCGAGGTCATGGGGATGTTAAGGGTGATGGGGCTCTTCTCGCCGCGACGGAACTTGACGAGCGGCGTCTTGAGCGAGACGTTGACGGGGATGTTCTGGGACGAGGAATAGCCGGGAACGAGCAGGTACTCAGAGAAAGTGTGGGAATAACCCTCGAAGAACGTTGCCATTCGAGAACTCCTTAGGCTGGTGCGCTACCGCTTACCGTTAAATCGATACCGTTTGCACGTTGGATAGATTGTATCATCCAGTTATCAGGAGTTTGCCGAAAGCCGATTCCCCACCACGAGCACACACACTTGTTACGGTGGACATTGGGGACGGTCCCCAATGTCCAGCCGGACAAAAGGGACCGTCCCCAATGTCCACCGTCTTTTAAGCCATAAGTTGAGGACAGATTTCTTTGCCAACCTCGGTGCGGCCCATCGATCGGTCCTCCAGAGAAACGAGCGCATCGTGCAGCTCGTCCGGCAGATGGTCGCCCAGCGAGATGTGCTCCCCCGTTGCCGGATGGTCAAAGGCAACATGCCATGAATGGAGGAACTGTCGGGCTAGGCAGAGATTGTCCTGGTAATGACCCCGTCCGTACAACTGGTCGCCGACGCACGGATGGGCAATGTGGCGCATGTGCACGCGAATCTGATGCGTTCGACCTGTGTACAGGTGGCATTCGAGGAGTGAGTACCCCTCGTCACGACGCCCCGCCTCAAAGCGCTCCAGCGTACGGAAGGTCGTGATGGCCTCACGCGACAGCGGGTCGTCAGAAACCATCATGCGCAGGCGGTCGCGCGTGGACCGGGCAATGCCCGTCGTGATGGTTCCCTCGTCTGGCGCGACATACCCGTGTACCAGCGTAACGTAGCGCCGATCAAGCACCCGCATGCGAATAAGGTCCTGCAGCGCCTTTTGCATCTCGTCGTCCTTTGCGGCAAGCATGAGGCCTGAGGTGTCCATGTCCAGCCGGTGCACGATACCCGGCCGCTCCTCGCCCTGCAGCATGCCCAGATGCTCATAGCCACAATGTGCGACAAGCGCGTTTGCGAGCGTATCATCCAGATGTCCCGGGCTGGGATGGCAGACGAGGCCCGCCTGCTTGGAAAGGACGATCAGCCGGTCATCCTCAAAGCGGATGTCAAGCGGGATGTCAGGGTTCGGACGTAAAGGCCCGCCTGCGTCATCCTCGACATGCAGCGTGACCTGCACGCGATCCCCCAACATCACGCGCTCCGACTTTGAGGTTGCAGCCGTCAGGTTGATGGTGACGACACCGTCCTCAATGAGACGTGCGCAGGCACTGCGGGACGGGAGCTCGGGCGACGCACCAAGAAACGCATCGAGCCGCTCGCCGTCCCCGTCAAGACCAACAAGGAGTTCCACCAGCTTATCAGCCATCGGTTCCCTCCCCCTGATCGTCTCCAGCGCCTTCGGACTCGCCCTTTTCATCTGCCTTACTTGCGGCATCCTCGAGGCCCTCCTCAGTCAGGAGATAGAGGCCGAGGGCCTTGTGTATTTCATCTACCCGATCACGGTAGCGCTGTGCTTCTTCCTCGTTACCTAGCAATCGATAGGCTCCGGAAAGCGATAGGTAGTATTGGGCCGTCTTGGCCGTAAACTCCACCAGGATGTTCTTGCGAATCTCAACGGCTTCTTTCATGAGTTCAATTGACTTCTCAAAGTCAAGCAAACGATTACCGTAGTAATTGCCTTCTCGGTACAGCGCCTGCGCGGTCTTTGGGTGGTTGTGGCCAAAGGCCTGTTCATATCGAGAGATGGCTTTTTCATACCACTTCAGGGCATTCTCTTGGTCGTTCAGTCGGAAACCGTAGGTGTCAGCTATCGCAAGCTCAGTCTCCGCAAGCCCCGGGTACTCGTCCTCTCCCCATCCAAAGAGCGTCTGCTGGCTCTCGCGCACCTCCTCAAGGCGTGCCAAGAACTGTTCACCCGTAAGCACGTTCTCGTTGGTGACAAGGGCGCCGTCCTTATCAATGCCAAACGAGTTAGAGAGCAGGTACCCTTCGCGAATGGCAATCATGGCCAGCAGCGCCTTGGTGTCATCGCCTTCCAGATAGTCCTCGCACAGGGTTCGCGCGACTCCGTAAAAGCGACGTGCCCCATCGAACGCACCAGCGCCACCGAGCCCCGCCTGATACCCTTCGGCTGCATCGAAGGCCAGAACCGCCATGGTACGCAAGTCTGCATCAGAGAAGGCGTGTTCAGCCAGATAGGGACCCATGAACTCATCAAACGCGAGCACGCTCTGCCACGCAACGTCTGCGTCGCTGTGCTTCAGCACCGCGTAAATATCGGTAAGCGCCCCGCGAATCGCCTCAACAATCTGGCCCTTCTCCAAGGAGAGACAGCTCATGATGCGATAGGCATAGCACCAAATCGGTAAGTTGTGCGACGTTTCGGTAATGGAGGTCGTGTCCTTGAGGCAGTTGTCGTAGTCGCCCGTCAGCAGGCCATGTGACGCGAGGGCTGCCCGCATGGCCATGGCAGCGTCGCTCTCCTCGCCGTAGGTATCCCGCATCGTGACAAAAGCCGAGGTCAGCGCATCATACGCATCATCATAGCGAGCCATGTCCAGATAGAGGCAGCCAAGGGTCCCCTCGATACACGCGGTCTCAACCGCTCCAGCGCCAAACATCGACACGCTCTGTTCGTACGCTTCCGAAAGCTTTTCCGCAGCAGTATGGTAGTCGAGGGACTGCCATGCGATGAAACCCTCGTTGTACTCGGGAAACACCTCCGGTGAGATGACGATGAGGTGAAGGTCCTCAACGAACAGGTTGCGCGCATACGTTAAGGCGTCCGCAGCAGGAGGCTCGTGCGACGCAGTCGGACCCGAAGCCTGACCACTGGACGTCGAACACCCAGAGAGCGTTGTAAGGACGATACCTGTCAGTGACTTGACGAGCATACGCCTGCTGAAAGCCGTGTCAAATGCCTGCATGATTACCCTCCCACCACGCTTGAGCGCACCGACTCGCACTCTTGAACAAACGCCGTGTCCATGCCCAGACGAACCGCGAGGTCACGTGCCATCTGTGCTGCCTCGGAAGCCGCCTGCGCCTCACCGAGAGCGGCACGGGCTTGCGCGAGACCCAGGTATAGACGCGCCGTATCAGGATGGGACTCGATCAACATGTTGCGACGAACCTCAATCGCACGCTCGAACAGCACGGCGGCCGCCTCGGAGTCTCCCTTTGCCAGCAGGTAGGCCGCCTTCGCGCCACACGCGGCAGCAACCTGCGGATGGTTCTCGCCGTATGACGTTATGGCCAGGTCAATGGCCTTGTCGTAATAATCAAGGGCCTCGCCATCCTTTGCGTCAGCCGCAAGCAGGTTCGCATAGGCGTCATACACATCCACAAGCCCTGGATAGACTCCCTCAAAGTCAAACAGGTTCAGCTGGATGCGCATGGCAAGGTCTACGTCCGCAAATGCCTGACTCGTCTGCCCAAGGGCACCTTCCGCGACAGCAAGGTTCTGGTACAAACGCGAGGTCACCAGATTCTTCGTGCCAATGTAGACGTTATCGAGACACAGTGCGAGACCCGTCTGCAACGCCTCGAGGGCCTTGTCACTTTGTCCCATGAGGTTATACACCTCGCCGATGCTGTTGTAAGTTTGCGCAATCCAACGCACGGCAGTCGTGTACGCGTCCTTCTCACTCTGGCTCAGCTCGGGATCATTGGCATAATCGGCAAGCTCCTCGACCAGCGCACCATCCTGTACGATGCCGTCGTAGAGATCGAGCACCTTATCAAGTGCCGCCAGCGCGTCGTCATAGGACCCCTGCGCTACCAAGATGCGCGCCTGCAAGTGCCCGACGCTGGCCAAGACGCTCTGCTCGGTCTCGGGGTCAGAATAGTCGATGATGTATTGAAGCTCACGAAGTGCACCATCGAGGTCACCGGTCTGGCACTGGTACTGCGCAATGCTGAACCGCACCGCACGCGCCGCAAGGCTCTCCTCGCCGTAGGCATCACGGATAGTCACGAAGGCAGCGTTAAGGTAGTCGTATGCGTCCTCGTACTTACCCATGTCAAGGTAGAGACACCCAAGGCTGTTGTTGACCTTGGCCACCTCGACCTCGGACTGCGACACCTCGGCACTGATTGCCTCCCTTGCCGCGGTGATGTCACGATCGGCGCGTGCATAGTCAAGCCGGCGCCAGTTCTCGAGGCCTGTCTCGTACTGGTGGTTGGCGTTTTCAAGCTCAAGAATGAGGTGCTGGTCGACCGTCGCATCTAGCCTGGCAGAGGACGTCGCAGCCGTCTTTCCCAAACCTCCCAGCACAAAGGCAACGATGATGGTCACCAGGCCAAACGCACCAATTCCGCTCATGACCAGCGGCCAACGCCCCTCAAGCGGTGACCTATGGGCGTGTGACTCGATGGGTGGGAGATCAGGCGCAGGGATATCCTGCGACGCGACACCGTCATCTAAGCAAGGTTGCAGGATGCGAGCCCTGCAGATGGCGTCGACAAACGCCGCGTCAGTCTCGAATTTGCTCCTCATGAGCGCCTGCAGGATGTCGAGCTGCATCTCCATGCCTGCGCTCAAGCTGGCGTCGTCAATATAGGCAACAAGGGTGGGCTTCTGAAGCTTGATGGCGCGGTTGATCTCGCGACGACAATTGTGGGACGCTGCGGCGGCCTCCGACATGAACGCAAGGAAGCAGGCACAACCATCGAGGTGTTCCGCTATGTATTCGGGCCACTCCGTACCAGCTTCGATGCCAGAGTCAAACCACACGCGAAACCCGCGAGCCATCATGGTCTGAACGATGGGCAACACGGTATCAGCGTCCTTGTGGGCATAGCTTACAAAGACGTAGCTGTTGTCACCCTCATATACCATCAGACTTCCTCCCCATGAAAAAGGCCTCCCACCCAGTATATGGGACGGGAGGCCAGCAAAGACGCGACGTTACCGCTCCTCTGGCGGCAGGCTGCGTTCCCACATGATGTATCCAATGAATGACATCACAATACCGCAGGTCACAGCGATGTCCGCCACGTTGAACACCGGGAAGTCCATGAAAGCCGTAGCGATGAAGTCAGTAACGGAGCCCCTCATAAGGCGGTCGACCATATTGCCCAGTCCACCACCCACCACACAAGCCATGGAGATGGTCAGAGACATCGGGACATCATTCGTGCAAATGAAGAAAAAGGCCGCACACGCTACGACAAGTGCCACGATGACAAAAAGCGACCCAGCCCCTTCGCCAATGCTAAAAGCGGCACCGGTGTTCTCAACGTGCACGAGATCAATCACGTGCGGTATGAGCGTCCCCATGTAGCCCGTCGTGGGCGAAACCACGCGCACGGCTGCCTTGGTTGCCTGGTCGAGCAGTACGACCAGGCCTGCCAACAGCCAAAACATCAAGATGCGTGACCCGCGACGGGATTCTACGAAGGGACTCAACGTGTTCGCTCCTAACGCTTGTCGATGGAGAGGACAACCTCATGGCAGCGGCCGCACAGGCATGCCTCGTCAACCGGCTTGCGCCAGTTCCAGCAGCGCGGGCACTTCTCGCCGTTGGCGGGAAGCACGACGCATGCGAGCTCGTCACCCTGGGAAACCGTTACCTCGGAGCACACGAATGCCTCAGCCAGATCCTTGGCAACGGCGCCACCAAGCAGCGCGAAGGCGTCGGCGGGCAGTGTCAGCTCGGCGCGGACGGCCTGCGTGGTCTTCTCCGTGACAGTACCCGCAGCCTGGGCGTCCTCGTAGGCCTTGGTGAAGGCACCGCGGGCGTCGGTCAGGGCATCGTAGGTGTCAAGCAGTGGTGCGTACTCGTCGGCGGCCATCGGGGCCTCGTACCAATCGAGCAATGCGGCACGGTCCTGGCCGTCACGCAGTGCGGAGGGGACGAACTCCATGGCCTCGTCAGTGGTGTAGACCAGAATCGGCTGCAGGTCATGCAGCAGCATCGAGAGAATCTGCGCCCACACAGTCTGGGCAGCGCGGCGCTCGAAGCTGTCCTTGCCACCACAGTAGGTGCGGTCCTTCGTGGCATTCAGGTAGAAGTTGGAAAGGTCGCCCGTCACAAAGTCATAGACCGTACGGAAGATCTGGTTGAAGCGATAGTTGGCATAGGCCTCGCTCACCTGATCATGCACCTGAGAGAGCTTAGCCAGCATGAGGCGGTCGAAGGCGGGCAGCTCGGCGTATGGCACAGCGTCGGTCTCGGGGTCAAACTGGCCCTCAAGCTCGCCCAGCAGGAAGCGGATGGTGTTGCGGATCTTGCGATACGCATCGCCCACCTGGTTCAAGATCTTGTCGTCGCACGGCACGTCGACGGAGGTGTCAACGGAGGCAACCCACAGACGCAGCACGTCGGCACCGCGCGTCGCACACTCCTTGTTGGGGTCAATGACGTTGCCAAGGCTCTTGGACATCTTGCGGCCCTGGCCATCCAGCGTGAAGCCCTGGGATACCACCGAGCGATACGGAGCAACGCCATAGGCGCCCACACTGGTCATGAGGCTCGACATGAACCAACCACGGTGCTGGTCGGAGCCCTCAAGGTACATGTCGGCCGGGAAGCCCAGGTAGTCGCGATGCTTGCAGACGGCAGTGTGGCTCACGCCGGAGTCCCACCACACGTCCAGAATGTCCTTGTTGGGCGTGAGGTGGTGTCCGCCGCACTTGGGGCACACGCAGGCGTCGCCCAGGTAGCTCGCGGGATCATCCGTGAACCAGCAGTCGGAACCCTTCTCGCGGAACAGCTTGATGACGGCGTCAAGCGTGTCGTCATTCATGACGACCTCGCCGCAGTCCTGGCACGTGAACGCGGGGATGGGAACGCCCCAGTTGCGCTGGCGCGAGATGCACCAGTC
>JAUNJR010000062.1 GCA_030533135.1 Coriobacteriales bacterium | reverse complement strand
TGCTCGTATCGCGACAACTCTATCCCCGTGTTCCCCAGCTGCCTGAGCTTCTCGATGCACTCCAGTCCCTCGTCCCAATAAGGAATGGCCTGGCGCACCTCCGGCAGCAGTTGCGTTCCCTCGAAGATCAGCAAGACCAGCATCTCGAGGTTGTTCGTGGTCGGATTCTCGCTCACAAGCTGCCGAGCCACCACAATCGCCCGCTCAAAACACTTCCACGCATCACGCATTTCGTCCGCGTCGGAGCCCTTGTGCGACGCGACCACATCCTTCTTGAGCGACGCTAGGTTGCCGTACGCTGACCTCAGCAACTTTGCCGTTTCGTAGTCGTGCTCGTCTGCTTCCAGCGCTTCAAACAGGTCAATTGCACGCTGGTAATCCGTCTCAATTGGCTCAGCAGAGCTTCCTTGATACAGAGGGGTAAAGTCCGCCTTGAGGGCGTAGGCCGTCGCCTCAAGCTTGGTGCGCTTACGCGCAAGGTCAGCAGGAAGCTCTGCGCCAAACTTCTCGTCAAACCCCTTCACCCCCTTGATGACCAAGTCAAACGCCTCTCGCACGTACCGAGTGTCCTCTGCCTGCAACGTCGCGAAGGTCTGCCCATGCCGCAGCGCATCAGCATGCATGAGCGGTGCCTCAAGTCGCCAGAGCTCGTAGCATGGGTCCGTTTCGTTCAACCGGCTCTGCTCGATGAGAGAAACAAAATGCTCGGTAATCCGGCGTGACTTATCCCAGCGCTTCTTATAACCAAGCATCACGATAAGCCCGTCGTCTTCGTACAGCAGGTCGTGCAGCCGCTCGATCGTGCGCTTCTTGTCATCGAGCGTCTCGTCCCGCTCCTCCTGGTCAGTTATTAACCCGTAGGCGCGCAACTTCCACATGAGAGCTTTGTTAGCGTCCTTTTTGACACCAAAACCCATGGTGTACATGAGGGCCAGCTGCTCGGCGGCGTCGGCAACGCGGCTATCCGCAGCGTCTTTGAGCAGCCCAACGGCGCGGTCCACGTCCTTCTCGACCATGACTGCGTAGAGGAAGCACATTCCCTTGAGGTAGTTGTGGAAGGGGTCTTTCTCATCCGACGCAATGTCCACACCAGCGTACTCGAACGCCTTCGCCAGCCGCTCGTTGAGCTTCTCGCGGTCAAGGTACCAGATGGGTTCGGGCAGGTTGTTGTAGTCCCTCGACAGCAGGTCCCTGTCCGTCTTCGTGGCCTCCACGGGAACTACCGGCTTGCCCAGCTCACGCGCATGGGGATACTCAATCTGCTTGACGTAGTTGTCGCCCTCCATCAAGTGGTTGGTGACGAGCAGTACCATGGCCTCGCTGCCCTCAAGCTCGCGGTCGATTTCCTCGTTGAAGTCGTTTCCTGCCACCAAGAAGTCGTCAAACCATATGGAGGCGTCCTGTCCCGAGCACGTGTCGTGGATGCTCTTCATGACGCTGAACAGCTGCTCCCGATCCTTTTTGCGATAGCTCAGGAAGAGGCTTCGGGAAAACGCGTGCCTGAGCTGCTCGTTTCCCCAGTTCGCATTTGAGGTGAAGCGCTCGAGCTGGATTTCGATGCGGTCGTAAGCGTCGGGGAGGGTGAGGGTGATGCCGTGCATCTCGCCAAAGAGGCGCGAGAATTCGAAGATGACGTCCTCGCTTTGGAAGAGGGGGACGACGGCGATGCCGCGCTCCTGCAGCAGGCTGAAGAACGATTTGGCGTCGCTTTCGGACAGGGCTTGCTTTGTGAGGTCTAGATAGCGCGGGGTTACGACGGGCAGGAAGATGCGCATGCGGTCAAAGTCGACGTCGTGGATGTGTGCGAAGACCTCGGTCGGGTCGGTTGTGGTCCAGATGGCGTAGTCGCCGCCGCGCTCGAAGGAGAGGAAGTGGTCGATGAGCAGGGCTTGGAGCGACTCATCCAGCACGTGGAGGAAGAGGTAGCTCTTGTTGCGCGGTGAGACGTCACCTCTGGTGCGGGCGGACAGGGCCCATTCGGGCTTGGGGGCTGGAGGAGCGGGTTGCGTCGGCCGCTCGTGCGTCTGAGTTGTGGTCGACGAAGCTTTTGCCTGCTCAAGGCTCTGCAGCTTCTGGGCGGCGAGCTTGCGCGAGGCCTGGCTCTTGGACTCCTCGGAAATCTTCTTCAGGAAGGAGAACGTCTTGATGCGGGCAATGGCATCCTCGCGCGCGCTGTCGTGGCCTTCCTTGTACAGCATGGCCGTCGTGAGCCAGCCTTCTGATGACTGACACCGCCCAAGGGCCTCGACCGCTTTTTGTGCGACGGCGGCATGCCGTGCGTGAATGATGACATGGACAAGCTCCTCGATCTCGTACCGCGCCTTGCGGAACGCGGCGAGGGCCACCTCTTCAAGCGGCGCTTCCAGCGAGACCTCTATGAGCTCGTTTCTGGTGAGCTTGTTCAGCGAGGCTATGGCTTTCTGTGTGCGCTTTGCGTTTGTGGTCATCCACGCCGGCTTGAAGAGTCCCATATCGCATCATCCTTCCCGCGTACGCGTATGTGACAAGTCTAAACGAGAAGGGCTGCACCCGCTGTTTGAGACAATTGCTGCCTGCTCAACGTCACTTTCCGCCTGAGTCCCAGCGCAAGTAGTGTTGATGGGTCTCCCAAACGGCGGAAAAAACGCCCGATGGGATAACACCGGCCGCGTGTCGTCCCAAACAGCGGAAACCCCGCCAAACGTGACAACATCACGCCAGCCTCCCTGTCCAACCTTATGTATCCTTAACGTCTACGCGCAACCTCCCCGCCCCGCAGAAAGGAATCGCCATGGAAACACCCAGCTCACGCTACACAAGCCGATGCGCGATCTGCGGCAAGCCCGCGCGCGTCTTTCTGGGGAGCACGTCGTATTGCCAGGACTGCTACAACCGCCTGGCTGACTACCTCGCGGGCGTGGAGACCCCCACTAACGATAGCTACCAGATTCTCGCGCTGGATCCCGACGGCCACACGGTCGAGTTCTCGGTAGAGCGCTATTCCTTCGGCGCGCGCTCCATCTGGACGGCCGTCGAGCAGGTGCCGGCTGACGACCCGCGTCGTGAATGGGGCTACGTGGGCAGGTCGGTGAGCATCGCGGTGGACGCGACCCGGGTTTCGCAGGACCAGGCATTCGACGCGCTGATGGTCAAGGCCCAGCACATGGTGAGCCACGCAAGCATGCGGACCGCGCCCATCTCGCTGAATGATCCCCATCCGACAACCGCGCGAAGGCTGGGCCGGGCTCTGTACGCCAACGAGACGGGCGTCGCGCGCATCGAGGCCAGCGACGATGGCCAGAAATCGGTCGTGGTGGACGGCCAGTGCTTCACACCCGAGCAGTTCGTAGACCTGCTGAGCTGCTGGGACGGTTTTGACCTCTATTGGCAGGTGCGCGGCGCCGCCGACGAGCCTCCCACATGGCTGTAACGTCCCTTTGAGCTGGCACGGAGGCCCAATCGGTCGCGGCGAATACCAATATCGTCACTTTGTACGCCGTCAATTAACCGTCGCTCATAACAATTAGAATGTCTCTGCACCACGCCAATAAACCTCGCGATGGGAGAGACATGGCCCTTTTCAACTCTGCAAGCGCTGGCTCGCAGCCAAACCCCTTCAGCTTCCCCAATTTGGAAAACGAGACCCGCCACTACACCCACAAGCTGGGCCGATTTGCCGTGCTTGAGCACGACCGCGACATCAGCGTTGCGCCGGACAACGCGGTCACGGAGTATTTCATGGCGAAGATGGGCGTTCGCAGGCGCCAGCTGGTGGTTCGTGTCGAGAACGGCTCGTCGGTGACCATTCAGGCCGGTGCGATGCAGTGGATGCTGGGTAACGTCGAGATGACGACGGGCATCAAGGGCGCCGGCGACCTGTTTGGCAAGATGGTGCGCGGCGCGGTGACTGGCGAGCGGGCCATTAAGCCGGAGTACCGCGGCAACGGCATGATCGTGCTGGAGCCCACGCACAAGTTCATTATTCTGCAGGACGTTTCCACGTGGGGCGCGGGCGGCATGGTCGTCGAGGATGGCATGTTCTTTGCGTCCGAGGGGACGGTGCAGCACCGGCTGGTCGCGCGGTCGACGGCGTCCTCGGCGCTGGGTGGCGGCGAGGGTTTCTTCAATCTGGCGCTTTCGGGCAGCGGGGTGGTCGCGTTGGAGAGCAACGTCCCGTACGAGGAGCTTATTGCCATTGACCTCGTTGGGGATACGCTCAAGATTGATGGGCACATGGCTGTGGCGTGGTCGTCCTCGCTCGAGTTCACGGTGGAGCGCTCTGGGAAGTCGCTTATCGGTTCGGCAGCTTCGGGCGAGGGTCTCGTCAACGTGTACCGCGGGACGGGCAAGGTGCTGATGAGTCCGGTGGCATCCAGCTTCAGCCTTGGCGCGGCAACGCATAACGTGAGTGAGCGGTTCTAAGTTACCGTTGCGCTAGCGATGTCGGTGCATATCGACCAGTCGGGCACAATACCTGTATAGTAAAGGTTGCACCGCACGTTCTGACGTAAAGGAGAACCCATGTTGCGCATCAAGTACGCTGTCCTTCCTGCCGCGCTTACCCTTGCCCTGGCCTTCACGGGCTGCGGCAAGCCTGCGACCAACAACGCTACGGACACCACGACTGAGCCAGCCGCTGAAGCCACGGCGGACGCCGCCACTCTTGAGATTCCCGATGAACTTGCTGGTGCCGCAGAGGAGCTTCGCTCCTTTGACCCCAGCGAAGTGACCGACGAAACCGCCGAGCTGGACACCTACGCCGAGGCATCCGACGCCGAGGACCTCGCTCTTGATCAGGTTGATCAGGTCGAAGAAGCTGAGGAGGCCGAAGTGCCCGAGGAGACTGAGGAGTCCGAAGAGGCTGAGGAAGCAGAGGAAGTCGCCGACGCCGCGGAGGCCGAGGAAGCCTCTGAGGCTGCAGAGAGCGCATACAGTGCGTCTGGTAGCTACGTACCGCTCTACAACGGCGGCATGAAGATCGAGCTTCCGTCTGACTGGGAAGTCGAATGGGAAGGTGCCGGCAAGTACAGCTTCCTAAGCGCGGACAGGCAGGCTTACGGATTCGTTAACGCGTGGAAGAAGGAAAGCGGCCACGTTTACGACGTCGTTGAAATGATGTCCTACATGCCAAAGAGCCTCGTCGAGGAGGGCTACACCGGCATCCAGGTCATCGACACGAACGTGCTGCCTTCGGATAACGGCACACTGTGCGATGCGTACATCTGCCTGAAGGCTACTAAGGGCGGCACGGACTACATTCGCTGGTATGAGTTCCTGGAAAGCAAGAGCTACGTTACGGGTCTGGCTATGGCTTCGACGGTTGAGGGCTGGGCGGATAACTTCGAAGAGCTCGGGAATATTGCGTGCTCCGTGGCGTTTGCTCCGGGAGAGGGCATCTAAGCAGCGGTTTATTGCTTGAACTGAACATGCCGAAAGGCGCCCTGCACGGGGCGCCTTTTTCGTGGCCTTTCCCTTACAATGCAAAGCAGGAACCTAGGGAAGGTGCTGCTCATGGATGCCCTCAACTCTATCTCCGTCGAGACCCCGTACGGAACTAAGACCCTCTCCGTGCATTGCTGCGCGATCAACACGTGGAGCGACCCGCTAGACATCATGACGGTCTCGTCGTTCTACCGCGACTACGCTCCCACGCGTCGCAGCCTCATGGGCAGCCTGTTTGAGCAGGGGATCCACGTACAGGAGCTTTCGCGCAATCCGGCCATTGACCTGCGCGATCTTTGCAATATCTGGCTTTCGAGGGAGATTCCCTCGTCCAGCCTGCCCATCGGTCGCGTCGGATGCATCGAGCTGACTCCGCTTTTCCGTGGCAACACGACGCCCGCAGACCTCGAGCAATCCATCTTGAGCTCCATCCATGCGTACTTTCTCATGCTGGACCTTGCGTCCGCAGCTGGCATCCCCGTCAGGTCTGTGGGCCTGCCCATTCTGGGCGGCGGAGCGCAGCAGGTCTCGTCCGAGCTGGTCAACATCCCCATCCTCAACGAGTGCCTGAGCTTCCTCAAGCGCAACCCCGTCGTGCACGACATCCATATCATCACGAGAAACCAGGGGCAGGCTTACCAGTTTGCTCGCTCGCTTGATAGCTCGTACTCGTTCACGCAGAGTACGACGCGAGGCGCCGCTGGTATTGCTGCGGCCGCAGCTGTCGTAGCTGCGGGAGAAACCAGACACGCCGAACCCTCCTCGCTGGCCTTCATCAGCTATTCTTCCCGCGACAAGAACATCGCTGACAACCTGTGTGCCAAGCTGGAGTCTCATGGAATAAAGGCCTGGTACGCGCCGCGCGACATCCGCACGGGTGATTATGCATCCGCCATCGTGGACGCCATCTCGCGCTGCACGCACTTCATCGTTATCGTCAGCCAGTACAGCTTGAAGTCGCAGCATGTACTGAACGAAATTGACCTCGCGTTCCAGCGGCTTGGACGGGACCTCAAGTTTTGCCCGCTCAAGATCGATGAGGAAGAAATGGGCCCCGCGTTCAGGTACTACCTGGCGCGCCAGCATTGGATGGACGCGCACATCCCGCCGCTCGAGCAGCGGCTGGAGGAGTTCATAGCGAAAATGAACGATTAGAAGCTCATTACTACCAGAATATCCGCGAAATGCGAAGGTATGTTTTTGTACCTAGCGAAGCTGAGCGAAATGCCAGAAACGATGCCTCCATCTACCAGCGCCTTTGTTGTGGCCAGAATGGGAGCATTCCAACTACTAAAACAAACCTTCGCATTTCGCGGATATTCTGGTAGTAATGGCCTTCTTATCGACTATTTGCAATCTCCAGCCTCACGAAAGCCCTTTTATCCGAGGATCCCGCTCGAAAAGGTAGACGTTTGAGGTTAACGTGCGCTAGATGAACCAGCGTGCAAGCTTCTCGTGCACAGCCTTGTACGGCTGGTAGCGAATGGGCAGGTCAATCCACGTTTTCTTGTCGACGATACTGCGCTCATGTGTGAATTCCTCAAACCCAGCTTTGCCGTGATAGCTGCCCATACCGCTCTCGCCGACGCCTCCGAATGGCATTTCGCTGGTAGCGAGGTGGATGAGGGTGTCGTTGATACATCCTCCGCCAAATCGGCAGCGGGCCAGCACCTGCCGTTTGACCTGCCGATTCTTGGTGAAACAGTACAGCGCGAGCGGCCGCGGCTTCGCTTCGATAAGCTCAAGTGCTTCGTCAAGGTTTTCATAGGTCAGCACGGGAAGCAGGGGGCCAAAGATTTCTTCTTGCATGATGGCGTCGTCCCAGTTGGCCTGATCAATGATGGTGGGCTCTATCCGCAGTTCTGAACGGTTGAACGCACCGCCATGTACAATACGACCTCCGTCAATCAAGCCCAACAGCCGGTCAAAATGCTTTTCGTTGACGATTCTGCCGTAATTGGGGTTGTCTAGCGGACGCTCACCAAACTGCGCCACAATCTCCCGCTTAAGGGCGGTGACCAGCGCATCGTGTACCGAAGCATCGCAGAGCACATAGTCTGGTGCGACGCAGGTCTGCCCACAGTTGACAAACTTGCCAAACACAATACGTCGGGCGGCCAGCTTAATCTTGGCGCTTTTCTCTACAATGCACGGGCTCTTGCCGCCAAGCTCCAGCGTCACGGGTGTCAGGTGCTGGGCCGCGGACTCCATCACAAGCTTGCCCACCGTCGGACTTCCCGTGAAGAATATCTTGTCAAACTGTTGCTTGAGCAGGGCTTGGTTCTCTGCACGGCCACCGGTGACCACGGCCACGTACGAAGAATCAAAGCAGTCCTCCAAAAGCCGCCGAATCGCGTCAGCCGATGCCGGGGCGTACGCGCTGGGCTTGATGACGGCCGTGTTGCCTGCGGCCAAGGCGTCTACCAGCGGTTCTAGCGTCAAAAGAACGGGGTAGTTCCACGGGCTCATGATGAGCACGGTTCCATAGGGCGAAGGGCTCTGGTAGCTAGTTGCGGCAAACTGGACAAGCGGCGTCCGTGCGTGACGCGGCCGGCACAGGCGCTTCAAGTGAGTGCGCATCCAGTCAATTTCGCTCTTGACCAGGCCGATTTCGCAGATAAATGCCTCCATCTGGCTTTTGCCGAGGTCCGTGTGAAGCGCGTCGAGCAGCGCTTGCTCGTGCGTGGCCAACGCCTGCTCAAGTGTCTCGAGCGCCTGCAGCCGCGCGTCCACCGGAAGCGTTGCACCGCTCGCAAAGTGCGCGCGCTGCCGTTGCATGAGAGAGTCGAGAGTTGCTTGGTCCATGATTGCCCTTTCCGCACAGCCACTGGTTGTCTGTACGATAGCAGGGCAAACGGGCGTCATTCAAGGGAGGGGAGGGAGCGCCTTGCCCGCTGGCTCTCCTTACAGCGGAATCATGACCTGCGCGACAAACACCCCATCACGCTCGGAGAACTCTGCAATGCCGTGGTACATGTCGGCAATGGTGTTCACGATGTCGATGCCCCATCCGTGGTGCTCTGCGGTGGTGTCTCGACGCACAAAAGCGCTGCTTAGCGTGTCGACACCGGGGTGGCAGGGGTTGGACACCTCAACAAACAGCTGCCCAGCCTGGATACGCGATTTGACCGTAATCTCGAGCTTGCGCGTGGCGTCCTCCTCGCGCAGCTTCTCGCACTCGTGCAGGGCATTGTCGATGAGGTTGAAGAACAAGGCGGTGACCGCCACTTCGTTTATGGGCAACTCAAGAGGCAGCGTGACACGGGCGTTGAGGTCAACGCCCATAGCGCTACATAGACGGCCCTTGGCTTCCAGCACAGCGGCCACCGCAACGTTGTCGCAGTACGTAGAACGCGTCATAGAGGCAAGGTCAAGACCGGCCTGCAAGTGGTCACCCGCCTCATCAACGCTTCCGTTGGCAAGCGCCTCGCGCGCGCGGGCCAACTCAGCCTCAACGGCGGCACTAATGCTCTGCACCAGCTGATCTTCCCGCTCCGCCTCGATGCGGTACTCCCGCAGCGACTCCTCGAGCTGGGCATTGACGTCATCCGCATAGTTTCGGTCAATGAGAACAAACGCGCCGAGCAGGTATTTCACGATTGCGGTATCGACAAGTGCGGCGACAATCGCTATCGCGATGGTGAACAGCAGCTCAACTGATCGCAGGCTATCGCTGGCAAGCGAGTGCCAATACGCCAGCATGATGACCTGCAGCACATAGTAGGCGCAACCAAGCGCGATAATCAGCCGCCGCCTACGCATCGGCGTTCTCTGCAAACTCATGCGCTGCCGCCTGCAGGGCAACGAGGTAGCGATCCGCATCCTCAAGGCGCCCCTCGTTGGCCAGCTCGCGCACCACGTCAATCTGGTTAGCCATGTCATGGCGAAGTTTCCGCAGGTTGGCGGCGCGGCGCACCGATGCGGCTGCTTCGGCTTGCGCATGCTTCACTTGCCTGGTAAGCGCCAAGTCGTGGATTGCTTGCCGATGCTCGCCCGCCTCTTCTCGCACGATGGCAATGATGCCCACGACAATGGCTGCCGTCGCAACCGAAAGCAGAAAGGTGATCAACGACGCGGCAAACGAGGTGGCGGCCATGGCATCAAAGCGCACGATGACGCCCAGGACAAACAGGAACGACGCAAACATGAGGACGAGAATCGGGCGCTCAATACGGGCATCCAGCTGACGGTCCACGCGCAGGCAGATGCTGATGATCGCCTCGTAAACAATGCTGAATATCAGCAAAAGCAGGGTATAGACCGTGGCCACGCCCGCAAAGGTCTCCTGATTGAACGCCTCGGGATACATTCGGCCGCCAATAATCATGTAAATCAGCGAGCCGGTAGTTTCGGCGAGGACACCACCAAGATTGATGATGCCGACCCGGATGATGCGCGTGCGAAACGGCCCGCGTGAAAGAGCGATCGGCAGCACGATGTTGGTTAAGGGGTTGATAAACAGCGTGTTCATGATTCTTGGAACGCCGGCGCTCAGAAGATAGAAGCTCAAGCAATAACTGAAGACATACAGCCCCACGTACAGGGTGTAGGAGCGCATATCAAGGACCTTGCAGAAAGCTCGGATGACAATGAGCTGCAAGGCAAAGCCCATGATGGCAAGAATTCCTTGATAGATCATGGGTGGCCTTTATGCGTGCGATGAAAGATACGCGAGAAGGTCGTGCTGGACCTGATGCGCGCGGCGGCGGCTGATGGGCAGGGTGGTGCCATCATGCAGCCTGAGCTCACCTTCATTGAGCGAGCTGACAAAGGCGAGGTTAACGACATAGCTTCGGTGGCAGCGCGTGAAGCTGTCGGGCAGCTGCGCCTGCAGCTCGTCAAGCTTGGCGTAGGTCTCGAACGAGTTGGACCGGCAGTGGATGATGACCTTGTGCAGGCTGCTCTCGAGGTAGGCAATGGTCGAGATGTTGATCAGGCGATCCTTATGCCCGGCCTTGACGCGCAGCATGGTGGGCGTGCGGCGAGTAAGTGACGCAAACGCCTTGCTCAGGGCGTCGCTCAGCTTTTGCCGGTCGATGGGCTTGAGCAAGAAATATAGGTGATTAGCTGCATAAACTTCCGTTGCTTGCTGGAGGTAGCCGCTGGCGAAGATAACCTGCGTACCGCTCTCGGGCGGGAAAAGCCGCTGGACCACCTCGATGCCGGACGGCTGCCCATTGGGCATGATGATGTCGGCAAAGAGGATGTCGATCTTCATGCCGCTGTTGAGCATGGCCTCGAGCTCATTTGATGAAGACGCTGAAAAGATCTCGTACGTCTCATGAGCTGGGGCGCATTGCTCCACAAGCTTCCTGAGCGTTGAGATGCTCTGCAAATCGTCGTCATAAATGACGATGTTGGCCATGAGTGTCCTTTCATATGCAACAGTGACGAATACTTATTCTAAGGTTTTTGAACAACTGTAACTCGTTATACTTGGTAATAACACTGATAGGTATTATACGTCGGTGACCTACCAAAACTGTCATCTTTCAGACCATGTCTGCAAAGTGGCAGAGCGGGAGTTTGACCGTGACGTTTGATACGCATATTTGGATATAGGACGGAGGCCTACTGTCCCCTTGTGGGCCCCCGTTCGCATTGCTTCACTGCGTGTGAATCGTGCCTCATTCGGCAACTGCCCCAAGATCGACATCTTTGATACACCGTGCATCCTCGGGAGCCATGCCTGCCGCGCATGGCTCAGCTTACCTAATAGCATTAGACAGCCAGAGCGTCTCGCGCGAGAATAGCGATGCAAAGCATCCAACCCAAGGGGGAACCATGGCAAAGGCATTGGTGGCATACTTCAGCGCAAGTAGCACGACGGGTCGCGTGGCGGCAAGGCTCGCGAAGGCAATTGGTGCGGACCTGTTCGAGATCGTGCCGGAGCAACCGTACACGTCAGCGGACCTGGACTGGCGCAACAAGCGAAGTCGCAGCTCCCTGGAGATGGGGGACAGCACCTCTCGTCCGGCCATTGCTTCGCACGTGGACGACATGGCGGCCTACGACGTGGTGTTTGTTGGCTTCCCCATCTGGTGGTACCGCGAGCCCAGCATCATCGACACCTTCATGGAGGCGTACGACT
>JAUNJR010000157.1 GCA_030533135.1 Coriobacteriales bacterium | reverse complement strand
GCTTGATTGCCAGCGCGATGTCATGCTGATGCTGCGTGCAGGCGCCAGTGACGCGGCGCGGCTTGATCTTGCCGCGGTCGGTCATGTACTTACGGAGAAGCTGGACATCCTTGTAGTCGATGTACTCAACGTTCTCCTTGCAGAACTGGCAATACTTGCGACGCGGCTGGCGCTGATCTTCCTGAATTCTCCTAGCCATGTCTTAATGCCTTTCGTAGGACGGTGTGTGCCGTCGCTTGTTCTTAGAACGGAATGTCCTCGTCGTAGACTTCCGCCGACGGCGGATTCCCGACGGGGCTCACGGGCTGCGGGGCAGAAGGAGCATAGCTCTGTGCCGGAGCCTGCGGAGCATAACCCTGGTTTGCAGATGCATAACCCTGGTTGGACTGGCCGTAGCCCTGGCTGGGCTGAGCATAGCTCTGCATCGGTGCAGGTGCAGAGTACGCAGGAGCGTCCATCTGTCCGTACTGCTGGGAGCCACCCATGGGCTGGCCACCCTGCTGGCGAGGCGAGAGGAACTCGACCTCATCCACGATTACCTCAAGCTTGGAACGGCGCTGTCCGTCCCGCTCCCACGAGCTGTAGCGCAGCTTTCCCTCAATGGCCACCTTGGAGCCCTTGGAAAGGAAGCGGCTGAGCGGTTCGGCGCGGGCACCAAAGACCACGCAGTCAACGAAGTTGGGAACGTCCTCCCACTCGCCGGTCTGCGGGTTGCGACGACGGTCGTTGACGGCCACACCAAAGGTCAGCACGCTCGTGCCACCCGTGGTGGTCTTCAGCTCCGGGTCGCGCGTGAGGTTGCCGGAAATGTTCACCCTGTTAATGCTCATACTGCTCACTGCCCTTCATTGACAGGCACGCATGCCTGCCCTTCCATGCGGACCTTAGTCCTTCTTCTCGTAACGGCGAGTGATCATGTGGCGCTTGACGGTGTCGTTGATGCGCAGAACGCGGTCAAGCTCCTTGATCTGGTCAGGATCTGCCTGGAAGTTGATAAGGGTGTAGTTACCCTCGGTGATGTGGTCGATCTCGTAAGCAAGCTTGCGCTTGCCCCAATCCACGACCTCGTCGATAACGCCGCCCTCCTCAGCGATGGCAACTTCGATGCGCTTCATGGCACCGGCGCGAGCCTCTTCAGTTGACGCGGGATCGACAAAGAACAGCAGTTCATAAGCCTTCATGTGGTCACCTCCTCTGGGCTAAACGGCCCCGGCTAGTGAAGGTGCTTCCGGGGCAGGAAAGGTTCGACCTAGCATCGTAGCATATGAAGCTTGGTATGCAAGCCCAGTTACCTGCCCAAAGATGGCTTCACTCATAGTCTCGACACAACTTCCTTCAGATTGCCTTCAATCCAGCCTACGACACAGTAGCTGCAGTTTTTAAGCAGCAGCCTGCCAGATGTCTTGCACCTGTCTTTTTCTACGCTGTTAGTCGGGGGTGTTTTACTTAGTGAGCCATAAATGAGTCACTGTCCGTCTCCATAAGACATACAAATATGCAGCGAGGGGCGACCACATCTTGGCCGCCCCTCGCGTTATTGCTTGTAGGTGATGCTATGACTCGGTGGTTTCGTCTGAGAGGGCATCATCGAGCTTCTGCTGGTTGTCGTCCAACTCAACCGCGGTGAGCTGCACCAGCACCGGTTCATCATCTTCTTCGGGTTCGTCATCTACAGGCGTAGGTGCCTCAGGTTCAGATTCCTCAGCAACTGGTTCGACTTCAGGCTCGGTAGTTACTTCAGGCTCGACAGCTGTGGGTTCCTCAGCCTCATCTTCCAGGACAATCGGCTCGACCTGTACTGGCTCAACCGATGCAGGCGCGACCACGTTGTCCTCCTGCTCCGATTGGACCGATTCAGTCGCCTCATCAATTGTCGGGGAATCAATCACAGAGGGTTGCCTGTCAGTCAGATTAACAACCTCGATAACCTCACGACCGTACCTGTCATAACCAGCAGTATCGGGAGTATGCACCTCTTCAACCTGAGCTGGTGCGCTCGGTACCACGATTGGTGTGACAACCGCTTCGTGTTGTGGTTCACTCTCGAGGGGCGGGAGTACGATAGGCGTCACCATCGCCGCTTCTGCGGTCGGCACATCCGCAGGAACCGGTATCGGCTCGACCATGGGAACCGATTCAACCGAAGGAATCGGTTCAACCGTGGAAAACTGCTGGTCCTGAGAAACGAACGGTTGGTTCTCAATCGGCTGCGACTGAGTCATCTCAGCGCCATATGGTTGCCAGTATTGCTGTGCCTCTGGAGACGCTGCCTGATAGGGTTGCTCAGGCACTGCCTGCTGCTCGTACGGCTGCCCATAGCCATATCCCGTTGGCTGTCCATATCCCGGCTGGGTCGTGTAGCCCGACGCAGGAAGTCCAGCCGCCATGGGAAGCGGATCTTCGCTCGCACCCCACGAAGCAACATTGAAGTTGCGCATCCACAGACCCGTTGCCGTGTGGTTGATGAGGGTCGAGAATGTACCACCAACGGTAGCGATGTATGTAATGAGCGTCAGCCAGGGTGCCGAGGACGCCATTGCATCGACAAACCCAAAGAACAGGTAGCGCATCGTCGCGGCATCTATGTATTCAAGATCAAGCGTAGCCAAGGTGGAATCGTCAAGTGCAAGGGCCCATTTGAATATGACAGGCAGCAACACAATGGTGGTGAGCACCGTCGAGATGAGGACAATCACGAACGAGATGACGGTGTTGATGATCAAGATCTTGAAGAGACCCTCAGGGTCACGGGTTATCATCTCCCAGATACGATCAAAGCGATATCCAGCCATAAAGTCCTGGTAGATAGTTGCACGCAAAGCAGCTACGACATAGACAACCGACGCAGTAAGAGACACGACCAAGCCAATAATGTCACTAACCGCGTTGTCGCCAATAATGGTTGTGACAAGGCTATTGATCAAAGCACCAATCAGCACATAGCCGATGCCACCCAGAAAGCCGCGCCACCCGCTCTTGATGCATTCACCAATACGAACGTCCTTCTGCTTTGGAGCCGCATCGACTCCCCAAGCAGTGAGGCGCGCCCACTCGAGCGCATACCCCTGCACTCCGAGGAGACCGACAATGGGAACGAATGACGCTGCCGCCATCACCAGAAGCGGCTTCAGCCAACCTTTATCTTTCCGAAGAAGCGCGAGCGAACGCGTGAAATATGCGCGGTTCTGATCTTGCATGGCGTCTCCTATCCATATGGGTGACCCTATTTCACCCTAAGATGTACCAAGACACTATACCCTTCATGCCTGAAAGCAAGCCTAAAACCATGTAGTTCTAAGGCACTTGCAGGTTGTGTCATGCATTCTAAGAAAGTCAGTGACTTTTTCGCTCATATTCTGTATACTATCCGTTGCATTACTTAGGGAGAGTTGTCCGAGTGGCCGAAGGAGCACGATTGGAAATCGTGTAGGCGCCGAAAGCGTCTCCAGGGTTCAAATCCCTGACTCTCCGCCAGATTTTCCTCGTGGCGCCTGCGGGCGCCACGTCACCCTACGGAGGGGTGGCAGAGTGGTTGAATGCGGCGGTCTCGAAAACCGTTTGGCCCTTTCGGGTCACGAGGGTTCGAATCCCTCCTCCTCCGCCAGATTCTCAGGGACGCTTCCAACCGGAGGCGTCTTTTTTTGTCCGTGGCCACCGCAGGGGATTCGAACCCGCAAGGGCGGGACATGCCTGTGGCATGTCCCGGGGCGGAGCGCCGACAGGCGCGTAGCCCGTCGAGCGTTGCCGAAGGCAACGCGGCGAATCCCTCCTCCTCCGCCAGATTCTCAGGGACGCTTCCAACCGGAGGCGTCTT
>JAUNJR010000156.1 GCA_030533135.1 Coriobacteriales bacterium | reverse complement strand
CATCCCTGAACGTCGTCAGAATGATGTTCGTGCAGCGTGGGATTCGTTTCATTAGCTGTAAGCTGAAAACGCAGACACATCGTCCACGCAACAGGACCAAGCCCTTTGATGGCGTCTTAGAACTTCTCGATGACCTGCTCGTGCATCTCCTTGATGGCCTGCGGAATGAGCTCCAGCTCATAGGTGGTCATCTGGTAGACCCAGTTAAGCCAATTGCGATACAGCAAGTTGGCATGGCTGCGCCACGTGAAGATGGGCTGACGCTCGGGGTCGTCATCGGGGAAGTAGTTCTCCGGCAGGCGAATGGGCAGGCCCTTGTGGAAGTCGCGCCAGTATTCTGCGGCCAGCGTGTCACGACCATACTCAAAGTGACCCGTGACATAAATCTCGTGGAAGTCGCGCGTGGCAATGAGCGCCGGCCCCGTCATGAAGCCCTCAGAAAGAGTCTGGAGCTCCGGATGCTCCGACAGCGCGATGGTGTCGATAGCCGCGTGGCGGCTGTGCGGCATGTTGTGCACCTCGTCAAAGCCGTTGGTAAGGAAGCTGTACTCGTCGCACAGGCGCTGCGGGAACACACCAAACAGCTTGGCGCCCAGTGTCTTCTTGGGAATGCCGTAGTAGTGGTACAGGCCAGCCAACGCGCCCCAGCACAGGAACATGGTGCTGAAGACGTGCTCACGGGCCCAGTCCATAATCTCGCAGAGCTCATCCCAATAATCGACGCTCGTAAAAGGAAGATGCTCGACCGGCGCGCCTGTGATGATGAGGCCGTCATAGTTCTTGTCGCGGTAGGAGTCAAACGTCTCGTAGAACTTGACCAGGTGGTCAGACGAGACGTTCTTGGACTCGTGCGACGAGACACGCATGAAGTCGCAGCTCACCTGCAGCGGCGACTTGGAAATGAGGCGCAGAATCTGGGTCTCTGTCTCGATCTTGGTGGGCATGAGGTTCAGGATGGCAATGCGCAGCGGACGAATGTGCTGGTGAATGGCAACTTCTTCCTCAAGCGCGAAGATGCGCTCCTCATGCAGGATCTGCTTTGCGGGAAGGCCGTCGGGAATGTTGATAGGCATGTAAGGACTCCGTCTCTGCGCGATGCGCAACGTGAAAATGGGCAGTGTTGAGGGCGTGCTAACTGCACATTCGCACGGATAGCGGTTTTGGGGTCCTCATCATGGCATATTCCTTCCTGCGCGGTCGGCGCATCGTTTCTATGGTAGCAGAGATGCGAGGAATGCTTTGTGCACATGGGTGCACACCACGAAGGAAAACGCTAGGGCGTCACCTCTGGAGGCTTAATCTCTTCCGTAAGCAAGATGGGCACCGCCACCTTGGTATATGCCGCAAGCCAAATCACGGACACGCAGAAACCGGCCAGCACGTCGGACGCATAGTGAACGCCCAGATAGACGCGGCTCATACCCACCATGAGGATGAGGATGCCAAATCCTGCGCAGCACATCCATTTGACGACGCGGTCTTTCTCATAGCGCCAAACCATCCAAAGCAAGAGGCCGTAGAACGCCATGGACACCATGGAATGGCCTGAGGGAAAACTGTACCCCACCTCGGAGACCAAGCGCAGGCTCTCATCAGGTCGCGGCCTGTGCACGATCTCTTTCAAAACCTGATTAATGCCCACCACGAGCACCAGATTGACGGCCGCGCATACGCCCGGTCGCCTTCCGGGGGCAAACGCCTCGACCACGAGCAGCATAGCGGCCAATATGACTGGTGATGCCAGACTTGATATGGCTTCCATGATGGGCGTAAGCCAGGGACGCCGCAGATGCAGCACGAAGAACACGTACGCATACGAATCGATACGTGCGATGTCATCGCCCTTGACGTCCATCAAGACTGCAAGGAATGCAAGCAGCGCAAGACCGATGACAAGCACGCGACGATTGTGCTTCACCATCTCGAGAAACTCATGAAACGCCGAACCAGACACCACACCACCTTTCGTCAAAGATAAAGAGACGGGCGCCAGGCGCCCGTCCTTTTGCGTACGTATAGGATAGCCCACACGGACGACATTTGCCGCTGGCTATACGTTTTTACGATACTTTATGCTTCTTACAGATGAGCCTCAATCTCAGCCACGAGGTCAGCCTTGGGCATGCTGCCCACCATCGTGTGCACGGCCTCTCCGCCCTTGAAGAGGATCAGCGTGGGGATGGAGACGATGCGGAAACGCTGGGCAAGGTCGCCCTCGGAGTCGACGTCGCACTTGTAGACGGCAAGACGGTCGGCCATCTCGTTGCCAACCTGCTCGACGATGGGGCCGAGAGCACGGCAAGGTCCGCACCAAGTTGCCCAGAAGTCGACCAGGACGGGCTTGTCGGAGTTGGCAATGACGTCGTCAAACGTTGCGGTGGTGATTGCCTCTGCCATGAGAAGCTCCTTTCAGTTGGGTGCATTACTCTTGTTATATACCAATGCTGGGCTTATACCCGCTGGAATGTGTTTGCAACGGTAGAATTGGCCTGTAGCTTAATCAGCATTAAATGGACCGAGGGCATGCCATGGAAATTGGACGTTCAGTGAGGCGCGAGGCGTATGTGCGCAAGGCGCGTGCAGAGCTTGGCTCGCTTGTTGAACGCGGCGTCTTGATGGCTGGAAATGCCTTTTCCTCAGTACTGCTTCTGAAAGGTCTGCCCAATGAGGCGGAGCGCACCGGTGCGGCGCCGTTGTCTGGCGCTGATGGCAAGGCCTTGCGCGCCGCGCTTTCCGCACTTGGCTATGCTCCTGAGGATTGGTGCGCCCTTTTGACGGTTGACGCACAGGGCCTTCCACTTGATGCCGCGCTTCTACGCGAGGCAATCTGCACGCTTGACCCTGCGACCTTGATTGCCTGTGATGACGCATCGGCCCAGTTGGTGCGCGAGGCATACGCTGACACGCTGTTTACCCTTGATGACTTTGAGGCAGCCATGCTCCTGCCTGGCCGCGAGACGCAAGTTTTGGGCATGCGCGTCATGGCGCTGGATGGGTTTGAAGCCGCGCTTTCAGACCCTCACCAAAAGCAAATCATGTGGGCACGCCTCAAACGGCTGCCCCCTTTAGGCGCGCCATACTAGCCCACCAATTCCCCATTTGGGCTTGTCTCTTATTGGGCGAACTTATCGCTGCAGCTTAATGATCTCAGTCGAGAGAACGTGTCCCCGGTATGTGATGATGCGCCCCATAGTTGGCCCCTTGCCACCACGGGGGAAGGTTGGGCTGCCAGGATTCATAATCCACGTTCCCGTACGCTGGTCAAACTCGACAAACGGCCTATGCGTGTGGCCACAGATGGCAATATCACAGATCTCGAGATCAAGGCGCTCGCGGTAATGGCATATCTGCCAGCGCAAGCCATCGGAGTAGAACTTCGTGACGCGCTTGACGGTCCCGCCATACTCATGGCCCCAGTCGTTGTTGCCCAAGCACATCTGCACAGGCGCAATGCGATCGAGGCGACGCAGGTCGCTCTCCGAGCACATGTCACCGGCGTGCACGATGTAATCGGCACCCTTGAGCGCCTCTAGAAGCTCGGGCGCAAGGTACCCATGGGTATCAGCGATGATGTCAAAACGCATGCGTTACAGTCCAAGCGCCCGCTTGAGAGAGACAACGCGACGACGCGAGACGGGAATCTTCTTGTCGGCAATGCCCTTCAGGCCAAGCTGCAAAATGCCGCTGGAGATGACCTCGACGTCCTCGACATGCTCAAGGTTGACGATGTAGCCACGATGCACGCGGAAGAACCCATGCTGCGAGAGCTTCTGCTCAAGCTTGGCCAGCGAGATGGTCGAGAGGTAACGATCCACGTCGGTGTAGATGCA
>JAUNJR010000155.1 GCA_030533135.1 Coriobacteriales bacterium | reverse complement strand
GGCTTGAGCACAAACGTGTCCGTCCGCTCCGAACCAGCGGGAAGCTTCTCCGCAAGCGCGGAACTCACCAAAAAGACGCCTTCCTTGCAGGCGGCAAAGCCAATCTCCTCACCGTCCAGGCCCAGCTTGGGGATTCCCACCAGCGCGCCAGAGAGGTTGGTGTTGGTCAGGGTCCCATCCGCGGCTACGTCCACCCGCTCCAGTCCGACAAGCGTCCTGCCGAGGGCCTCTGGATCCGACGCCGCAGCCGTGAGCGACAATTTGTCCGCATACAAACCGTTCGGGTCGTGCTCGACCGCGCCCAGCACGTAGATGCTGTTCCCAACCACGGCAATCTTCACGCTTGAGACGCCGTAGCACGGGAAGTCGCAGGTTAGAAGGTACGGTTCGGTCGCGGTCTTATAGTCGTCGCTAAAGCGTTGGACGCACAGGTGCGAGGGCACGCTCATATCTTCCGCGCCGAGACGCATATCAACGAGGTAGAGATGGCCGTTCACGTACGCCAGTTTCTCTGTACTCACCCTAGCCACAACTGTCGCGCACCCTCAACGGAACAAGCGACGCGTCTCGTCAGAACGTCTTATACAGCGCCACGTCCGTCGGCGCCTCTTTGAACCCGCGCGACAGGTAGAACGGGAACGCGGGGACGTCGCGGTCTGTCGTCAGGTAAATAACGTGCAGGTCAAGGCCCTTCAGATGCTCCTCGATCAGTGCGAGGAACTGCGTGCCATAGCCCTTTCCCTGTAGGTCTGTCCTGATGCAGAGCTCGTCGACATAGTACTCCGTGCCTTCGTACCAGTGCCTGATATTGCCCAGCGAGACCCCGATGAGCTCGCCGTTCTCAATGAGGCCGAGCGTCAGCGGCGTCCGCGCCCCCATCAGGTCTTGGAGGTACTCGTCAAGCTGTGCTTCGTTGCTCCAGTCGTCGTTCCAGGGCGGCTGGGTGAAAACGCTTCGGAAGAGGGCTTTGATCTCCTCATAGTCCGAGCTGCCGAGCTCTTTCAGCGTTGCCATGCGATGCCCCTCCCTCTCGTACGGCACCTATTATCGCGCAGGTGGCTGCGAGGAGGGGCTGCGGTTCGGCTGCTTCAGCTGCATATAATGGTGGGGTCAGCGTGTTTGCGAGGTGGCCGAGAGGAGATGCCATGCGCATCTGGTGGGAGGACGGCTTTGAGATTCGGGCTGCTATCTGCGGGGACGAGGTGACCATCTCGGCTAACCGCGAGGGCATGGTTTCTTTGGCGAACATTCTGCTTGATCTGGCTGAGGAGCAGCCTGGCGCGCACGTTCACCTCGATGAGTACAACTCCCTTGAGAATGGCTCCTGCGAGCTTATCTTCGAGCGTGTGGAGTAGGCGCAACGGCATATGACGGATGGGCAGGCTATCGCCTCTAAGGAGATGCACCATGCTTGACTTGCTGAAGAAGCGTTTTGAGGAGCGACCGGAATTGCACGTTGGCTTGGCGTGGGATCAGGTTGAGCGGCGTCTGGCGGATTGCCCCCGAGCGCTGGAGGTTGCGGCGCGGATGGAGGAGACCGGGGGAGAGCCAGCCGTGGTTGCGTTACCCGGTGAGGAGGCCATGCTCATTTGCGATTGCGCGAAGGAGTCTCCAAAGGGGCGCCGGAGCCTGTGCTATGACGACGAGGCGCTGCAGCGCAGGAAGAAGAATCCGCCGGTTGGGAGTGCCATGGCGCAGGCCGAGGCGATGGGCGTGACGATGATGGACGAGTCGCTGTACCGTGCACTGCAGGGCCTGGTGGAGTTTGACCTGAAGACGTCGAGCTGGGTTCTGACGCCAGACGACATACGCGGTCTGGGCGGAGCGATTTTCTGTGAGCGCCGATATGGGAGGGTCTTTACGTTCCACAATGGAGCGGACTCGTATTACGGTGTGCGCGGCTGGCGCGGTGTGCTACGCGTGTGAAGGTTGCTGATTCCGTGCTCGATGCCGATACGCTGCGGTTCTTTGATGGTCACGAGGAGGCGCTGCCGCTGTTCAAGGCCTTTGAGGGACGGCTGTCCTGAAGCAGGCCAGAGGGTGCAGAAGACGCGGATTACCTATTTCAACAGGTATGTTTTGCGTGTGTGCGTGTTCACGCGAAGTGGTCCAGAGGGCCTTCCGCATGCCCCTGAGGGCACTTCGCGTGAACATTGAGCAGGGAAACGCACGTCAGACTTCACGCGAAGTGGTCCAGAGGACCCTCCACGAGCTCCCGAAGGCACTTCGCGTGAACATTGAGCAGGGAAACGCACGTCAGACTTCACGCGAAGTGGTCCAGACGGTGCTTCAAGGGCTTCGAGAGGTACTTCGCGTGAAGTAATTGGCCAAAACAACCTCCAGACTTCACGCGAAGTACCTCTAACGGCCCTCCGAACACCCTCAAGGGTACTTCGCGTGAAGTAATCGGCCCAAAACGACGCCCAGACTTCACGCGAAGTGGCGCAGACAGCCCTCCATGGCCCCCGAGACCCACTTCGCGTGAACATTGAGCGGGGAAATGCACGTCAGACTTCACGCGAAGTGGCCCAGACAGCCCTCCACGGACCCCAAAAGGCACTTCGCGTGAACCTCATACGGAGCGGCAGTCACAACACCAACCTTCCCATCCCAAAGAGCTCGTCAGCAAGGTTCGCACGGGCCAGCTCCTGTGCGGGCGTCAGCTCCGGAAGCTCAATGTTCAACAACCGAGCAAGCTGCCGCGCCAAGCGAGCGCACTTTGTCGGATTTGTCAGGTCAGCGTACTTGACCTGCAGTACCTGATGTCCCAACGCCATCAGACTGTTCAGCCGTTCCCTGTCCTCATCGACGGTCGACTCATGATCTTTCCCAAGGTACTCGGCACCCTTCTTCAGCTCTTTGCAACCCATGTCGATACGAAAACTAGTCCGATCAGGCCGGTCCAGCACGCCGCGGTCCGCATCCTCAACGCGCACGGTGTAGTTCATCTCCAGCCCCTCGATTCCATGCCCGCCCATGTCCACAGGCAAACTCATCAGAAGAAACTGGTTCACTTCCTGCGGCGATTCCGCACCATCGGTCACGCAACGCAGCGCGGCTCGCCCTCGCTTCACACCGCGCGACCCGCGACACCGATTAAGGTATGTCTGAAGTTCCGCAACAGACGAAATCGGACTGCGCTGCGTCACTTTTCGCGTCTGGGGGTCGATGTAGTACGAGCTGCACAGCGCGAACCCCGCAAGTACCAGCGGCAGGTGAGGCAGCACGTTCGCAAGCTGCAGGAACGTGAACTCCGGGGTGCTCATATAGATGCCCGGCCCCACGCGCACAATCGATTTCGGAGCGAGCGGAGCCGACCAGCCATGACGCGCAAGGCCTTTGCAATCGTGGCGGTTGCCGTTCTGCGCGACAAGCACATGACGAACGGGCAGCCCGTCTTTGTTTGGATGCAGGCAACCGGGCCCCATTGCGGGTGCGGGCAGGATCCCTGGCGTTTCGAGATCGATGCCCGCTATGTCTGCCGCACGGCTAGCACAATCGGACAAATGCGGAGTGTAGATTGACTCTGCACGCAAGAAGGCCTGTCGGCCCTTGCGGTACGCATAATAAAACGCCTCGTCAAAGCCACTGTAGTAGCGCATGGTGCTCCCGTCTGTTGCCTTTTGAGAAGCGTATGGCGGGGTTGGGTCGGGGCGGCCGAGGTTTTCAGAAAGTGCTGCAGCTTTCTGGCAGTAGTCTGCAGCAGGTCTGCAATTCGCGAACTGATTGTGCGTTTCCGCAGGTGAGAGGCCATGAGGTTGGTGGCAGGTAATTGGTTGGGATGCTTGGTGTTTTTCTCGGCACCTTCTGTGGATGACGGTCAGGGGAGAATAACGACCGCCTGGC
>JAUNJR010000061.1 GCA_030533135.1 Coriobacteriales bacterium | reverse complement strand
CCCGTACTCGATGCGGTACCGCGCGCAATCGTCCACGCGGTCACGCCGATACTGATACGGCACAAAGTCCGCCTTGAACAGGTCGCGAGTCATTTGTCCTCCCTATCCCTACCTTCTCTGAGTCGAACCATCCACAGCGCTCCTGGTCACGCTATCCCTCGATGTCCGCCCGCTCGAACGATCCGTCCGCAGCCATATCCACCACGATGACATGCCCGGCAAACATCCCGCCGTCATCGAACATGAATCCCACCGAACCATCGTGCTCGATGGTGATGGACGGGTAGTCCATGCGCTCTATGAACTGCTCGCGCGTGAGCTCTTCCTCGCACCAGTCGCTTGCGTTCTCGAGCATCTGGTCGGCAGCGTATGCGCGCGCCGCATGGTCCACCGAAGACAAGTCTACGCACAGCTCCTCCAGCTTCGCAAGGGAAGCGGTTGCGTCAGTAGAGCCTTCCTCCACGGTCAGCATCACAGTGCAGGTCTTGCCGAGGTAGTCAATACTGCCCTCATACCAGTCATAGCGGCGGTCCAGCGTGAAGGTGCCCAGCGAGTTCTCGATCACGACAGGTTTCAGGTACTCCTCACGGAACGGCTCGAAGCGCTCGTCCTTCAGCTTCTTCACGACCCTCACGAGAAAGAGCGACGTTGGGTTGTCCTTTCTCTCGCGCACCACCACGCGATAGGCGCCAAGATCTGAGAGCTGCGTCTTCATGACGTCCCCACGCGCCTCTTCCATGATCCAGAGCCGACCGACGCACGCGCGGGGCTCGTCGTCCTTCCCGTCGGCAATGGCTAGGTAGCGCACAACGGCACGGAAGTATCCATGGACGTTTGCACTGCCCGACACCCCATTCTCCACGAGGATGTCCCGCTCAACCTCTTCAGGACAAAACTCACTGGTGAACTCTAGGTACGGGTCGAGCCGCGACTCGGTGACATCGGATTCGAGAATCTTCTCGACGTAGTAGCTGGATGACTTGCCCGCTTCGGCCGCGTTCGCCAGCGCCGGTCGCACGAGTACGCGATACAGATGGCCTTCCTTGAAGGCGAAGCCATAGGGATGCCCCAAGAGATGCTTTGGCGTCAACCACTCAAGCCAGTTGAACACGCCCTGGCCAAAAACTTCATTGCTGCGCACGTCAAGGGCACGATCGAACCGCGCCTTCGCATGATAGAGGTTCCCAATCTGCGGGAAGGAACCTCGACCTTTAGCCCAGCACCACCCAACGCGCACAATAAGCTCGCACGTCTCATCGCCGTATTGCTGCATGAACTCATCGGGACTCATAGGTGTTCTTGCTCCTTTGTTTATGGTCACCTGTCCTCAGAGGCTTTATTCTGAAGACATACTGTTTCGTTTGCTTTTGGCGCGGCCTAGCTCTCAAGCAGGCCATATTCGCGATATTTGTCCACCATTGCCTTCAGCAACAGGCGATTGCTGAGGTATTGACGATACGTCGCCGTCTTCTCACGTCCCTGTGACTTCAACTGCCTCATGAGCTCTTCTTCACGTATCAGTTGAGCCTGTATATCTGCGAGCATCGTTTCAAACGCTTCCCTACGATCCATGCAGCACCTCCTCGGACGGGCACACAGCCATTGTACGTCCGGCGCCCCGCCAACAAAGCCACCGTTATGCTTTACCGCTCGATTCCAGCTATCGATTGCCCGCCGCTTACCAAAAAACGCAATCATGTGAACAAAATGGGGCGAAAATACCCCCAATCAACCATAAAACGCGATGCTATGAACAGGATTTGAGTCATGAAACCCAAAGTGTGTTCACATCATCGCGTTTTTTGGTCACTAGACACCTTCAAAAGGCCTTTTTGTTCACATCATCGCGTTTTTTGGTCTGACACTTTTTCAGACAACACACCATCGAACGGCATCATCAAGTACGCCAGCCTAGCGGCAACGACGCACGGTGCTTCCGAGAAGGTCCCTGCGCCTGCGATGCGCACCATCTGCAAAAAGACGATTCATGCGCCTCGTAAGGGCAGGACCCTCATGCTTCTCCATATGTCGAGCAAGGGCGCGCATATATTCATCTATAGAGTCCCCGCTTTTGAAGTTAACCGACGTCGCAGGGAATACCGTGATGCCAAGTGTTTGGTAATCGACTATTCGTCGCTTGTCCTCTTTGATTTGCTGCGGCGTGTCATGGACAGAGCCATCATACTCGCTGACTTCTTCATACTGCTTCCAGTACAAATCGGGTGTCAGCCTTTCGTGGCTTATCTGCTCTAGCTGCTGTTTATTTAAGTCTAATGGTCTGTTCACAATTGGTCTTGGCAAATGGAGGCCTCCGAGCCCTGACCGCACCACTGCAAGTGCATAGACCATGACTTCCATAGGTGAACCATGGCGCTCTGCTAAATAGGATAAAACGTCTCGCAGAACTCTTTGACCTGGTGAGTTTTGAAGTCCCCTGGCAAATGAACGCAGCTCTTCTATATGGAGAACAGGCTCGATCTCGAACGAGGCGTTTCTGACGTCAGGTGCAAAGGGGTCGCGAGAAAAGAGACCGCAGAACTCCGAAGCAAGAGCTAGCCCCTTTGCGAAAGGAACTATCTTTCGCTCGTTCGTCTTCGGCTTTGTGATGCTTAGATTCTCTTGAATGATGTCTAGAACGCACAAGCAAGCTCCGTCAACAAAGATGCGGACCCCACCGTCATGAAGTGCGTAGCTGAGTGAGGAATGCGAGGGGATTATAAGATCAAATGATTGGGGTGGCAGTGTGGCAGATGTGCAGTGGACCTTAACATCAAGGCGCCTTGTCTTCGCCCCAGATCGAAATACACGAATCTGAAGCGGCTCGCTCTGGGAGACAACTCCAAGAGCTTCTAACGTAGGGCGAACAGTTTTCTGTATGAGCTCGTAGGGGCATACGTCCCGAGGCTCGACAGGCTGCATCCCCCTCACGAGGCTGAGGGTGGGGCTCTTCTGTCGCGCGATACGCTGTGCTCGTCGCGCTTGTATGCCAGTAATAATGATGTCCATGTGTCAACGGTAATGCATTGCAGGCAATCATGTGAGCCTGAAGCCTAAGATGCGCTTTTGATAGTCTGCAGAAAACTGCCGTTTATCTGCACTTTTATGAGGAATCGAAGCAAAGCCACTGGTACACGTGTGGAAGAGTTCCCATCAGATTCACCCCGAGCATCCCTATGAATAAAACTTTGAAATAAGCTTCTCGATGATTACACAACTCCCATTTGCGCATGTACTTCACAGAGCTAGCTCATGACCAAAAAAGTTCATGTTGTGAACAAAAACGATTCCAAAGCAGCCTTGATTACCACAAAAGGCGATGCTGTGAACAGTATTTGAGTCATGAAACCCAAAGTGTGTTCACATCATCGCGTTTTTTGGTCACTAGACACCTTCAAAAGGCCTTTTTGTTCACATCATCGCGTTTTTTGGTCGACGCATAGATAGGGCGGTGCCAGCTGGGTGGGTAGTCCGCAACAACCCTAGAGCGTCGCGTCGGCGTCGCGTTGCACTCCGTACTTCGCAAGCTCACTTGCGACCATCTCGCGAACCTGACGCAGGTCGACAATCTCTCGTGCCTGCTCGGCAACCTCGGAACGGTCGGCATACTCGTCAAAGACCACCGTCTTTGAGCGAAGCACCTCATCGATGCGCTCGTCCACGGTGTTGGCCATCAGCAGGCGATGTACCATGACCGTGCGGACCTGCCCCATGCGATAGGCACGCGAGATGGCCTGCTCCTCGGCCGATGGCTTGAGCTGTGGCTCGCAGAAGATGACCACGCTCGCAGCCTGGATGTTCAGCCCCTGTCCGCCCGAGGTCACCTGACAAGCAAGCACGCTGCGGTCGCCCCGCGCGAAGTCATCAATCATCTGCTGACGTTCGCGCGCGGGCACCGATCCGCTGATGACGCCGGCGCAGTCCTCGCCCAAAAGTTCCTCCACCAGCGAAAGGGTATGCAGGAAGAAGGTGTACACCAGTATCTTCCTGCCATCGCTTTTGGCCTCCTCCACCAGCTCACGCAGGCGCCCAGCCTTTGATGATGCCGCAAGGTTGCCATGATGCCAGCCAACGCGCCGCAGGTCGGTGAACCTTCCAGCCTTGAGCGACGCAAGGTAGTCCTCGCGGTCAACATCCGACATGACGCACCAGTCAGTCTTCTCAATCTTTTCGGGCAGCTCGGTCAACACATCCTCGCGCGTGCGTCGCAGGTAGCGAGACGAAATCTCGCGCCGGTACGCAACGGGATTCCTCATCAGGCGTTCATTCATAAGCGTGCGCGCAAGATCGCTGTCGAGCATACCCAAGAGAGCTGTCATCTCACCGACGCGATTCTCTAGTGGCGTGCCCGTTAGGAAGAGCACGTTGGACGACCTCTCCATGATGCGAGCCACCGCCTTCGCACGCTTCGTATCGGGATTCTTAACGTAGTGGGCCTCGTCCACAATCAGGTAATCGATGTTTGGTGCGTCTTCCCAAAAGAGACGCTGTACAGTCTCATAGGTGGTAACGCCTACACCGCCCTCTCGACACCACCTGTGAAACTCGAGGTCACGGTCGTCGCCGTATACCTCCATGGCGTTCAGGGCAGAGTGTCGCGGAATCTCGCGCTCCCAGTTCACGAGCACACTGAGGGGACACACCACCAGGAAGTGCGTTTCCCCCTGCGCAGCGCGGTGCGCCAACGCCGCAATAGCCTCGACGGTCTTTCCAAGTCCCATCTCGTCAGCCAAAAGTGTCCGTTCCTGCAGGAGCGCAAACTGCGTTCCAAATACCTGATACGGGCGAAGCGTCGCACGGAGCAGGCTTGTATCCAGCGGGAACGCATCGACCAGCTGGGCCAAGGCCTCGGGCGTATTACCGACGCGCTTACGTTCGGCCACGGGAGCGAGCGCTGATATGCGTGCGTAATAATCAGCGGCATGCTGTGCGAAATCATTCCAAATGGCATCCGCGGGAGTGGAGATGATTGCCAAAACGCTCGCGCTCAACTGATCGAGCCTCTGGGATAGCGCCGGAAGGTCCGTACGCAGGCTTGTCACCGCAGCCATTGCATGTTCCCGCTGCTCACGCCCCGAGAAAAGCGTCTTCCATACACCCGAGATACGAGAGGCCTCGTCCGCCTCAACACTGACCCGCTGTAGATGCGCTCGGACCTCTTCGATAGGGTCTACCAGCGGTCGAAGCTGATCCTGCCAATAGAGATTACGAATCAGTGCCGTGTGCTCCGGTGGTCGGTTCTCGGCATCAAGATGCACGGCACATCCCAACATTGCCTCGTCATGAGCTGCCCGGGCACGTTTCAACAGCGTCTCTGCAGAGACATCCCCGACGCCGGTTACCTCCGCCAGCAGCTTTGGTGAGGCACGGAAGACGTCGGCGACCGTTATGAAACCCTCCTGCTTCAGCTCCCCCAGCCGGACCCCACCGCCTGCAAGCGCCTCTACGTCAATACGAGCAAGCGCTTCCGTTGCCTGTTCGCCAAGCACGGCGTTGATGTCATCAAGGAGATTTGCGTCTGTGTAGGTGGGACACTCCAGCATAGACGGGGCGGTCTGCTCGCACATTCTGGCACGTGCCACCAGCTCACGAGCTTCACGACGCATATCTGAGCTCACGCCAAACATGTACTTCCCTCCCCATCACAACCGGCTCCGGCAGAACGGCCCTCACTCAGCCTCACTCATGGTACACCCTAGATAAGGCCCACCAGTCAAGGACGGGCCCCATCTTGCACGCTACAAAATGGGGCCCGTCCTGATTTGTTCATCACTCAGCGACGTTACTCAACATACAGCAGCTGGGCGTCATACATGCGTGGGGCATACGGCAGCGAGACGTCCGTCTGGAACCACGGGTTGCCCGCGACGCACACACGCTGCCCGTCATAGTCGCGCCAGAACGAAGCAGAGTCGTCAACGAAGTCAAACGCCGGAATATCGCGTCCGATGCCAATATGGTCTGCGTCGCCCTCTCCTGGCGATCCGTCAGCACGCTCGCCCACCACGTGAGTCGTCTCGTCAAGCACCAGAATCACGTAGGTCGTGTCGCTTGCCGCGTCCTCGTAGAACAGCTCAACTGGCTTGTCCTCGTACGCGCAAAGCTCCTCACCCGTCATCACGTGCACGACGCCCGTGAAGACCGAAAGACCCTCGTTCTCGGCAGCAGAACGCGCGGCCTCATGCTCCGCCTCAAGCGCGGCGGCAGCCTCAGCCTAGGCCTGTGCCGCAGACTCAGCCTCGGCTGCAGCCTGAGCCTCAGCCTGAGCAGCAGCCTCGTCGTCCTGCGACACCTCGTCAGTTGGCTGAGTGACAGTTTCCTGCGTCTCTTCCTGTGGGCTTGTGGTCACCTTTCCACCACAAGACCCCAGGGAAATTGCCAGTCCCAGTGCGACCAGCGCCGCGCCTATTACTCGCTTCTGCATGCACTCCCCTTTTAGAAGTTCAGCTCCCACAGACGAACGTCGCAATCCGGTGCATCAACCGTCACGTGATAGTTCTTCGGGTAGTAGCGCGTGGAGAACGTCAGCTCGCCGTCGTTCACGAAGACCTCGATGGAGCTCATGTCGCCCACCACGCGGACATTGCGCAGCTCGTCGAGCGGCTCGAAACGCGAGACGCGACCCGCGCCGACAGCCGACTTGTCGGTGTCCTCAAAGCGCATCTCGAAGCGCTTGCCATCCCACGTGAGATGCAGATCGTCGGCGATGACGACATTGAGCCTCTTCAGGGGAAGCTTGCCGTAGACCATCAGGTCGAAGCACTTGCTGTCCGCAACGTCGATGCTCTCGAAACCACGGTGGAGCTCGCCACGGTAGGCCTCAAGCTCTCGAATCGGCCACTGCATCACGCGACCCCAGCGCGACGTCACCTCGCGCGGAACGGTGAAGCAGTGCTGCCAGCCGCTCTCGAGCGTGAGGTTGGTGTAGCTCTTCTCGTCGGGCATGCCCATCCAGCCAATCAGCACGCGACGGCCATCGTTGGTCGCAAACGTCTGCGGCGCGTAAAAGTCAAAGCCGGCGTCCCACAGCGCAAAGCCGCTCAGCTGGGGGTCACCCTGGACGTCGCCCTGCAGCACGAAGTAGCCGCTCTGGTACACATTGCGGCGATCCCAATCCTCACCACGCAGGCCCTGCGGGGAGACGGACAGCACCTTTACGACGCCACCACGCGCGGTGTCGGCGATCTCGAAGTAGTCCGGGCACTCCCACATATAGCCAAACGGCTCGTCAGAGGTGATGCGGTTGACCAGCTTCCAGCTCTCGAGGTCCTCGGAGACAAACAGGATGACCTCACCCGTGTCGTCCTTCTTTCGGGCGCCCTGCACCATGTAGTAGACGTCGCCCTCACGCCAGACCTTGGGGTCACGGACATGGTTGGTGTCGTCCTCAGGGTAGTCCTCGTTCTTCAGAACGGGCTTCTTGGGACCAAAGTGGGCACCGTCGTCGCTCGAGACGTGCACGGTGTTGGCCTCACGACCGCTGTTCACGTAGTCATAGCCCTCGGAGTCCTCGAGCTTGACGTTGCCGGTGTAGAAGACGTGCATGGTTCCGTCCTCGACAAAGGCACTGCCCGAGTACACGCCGCCCACGTCAAACGGTTGGTCAGGGTACAGCGCAGCACCCTCGTACTTCCAGCGCAGCATGTCGGTACTCGTCGAGTGGCCCCACATCTTGACGCCGCCCTCAGGATTGAACGGCGAATACTGGAAGTACGCGTGATAAGTGTCGCCAAGCTGACTGAGGCCGTTGGGGTCATTGAGCCAACCCACGGGCGGAGTCAGGTGAAATGCTTGGGCATAAGGACCAAGATCGGCGGTCTTTTCGATTGCTTGGCGCAGCGCATCAAGGTCTTGCGCGAGCGGATTAGCCATGTCGTCTCCTTTGTGAAGTGCGGACACACGTTAGAAACTATGATACCTGCTTAATCGCTGCTTCGGTGCAGGGCATCAAACATTCGCACCTCACGCCACGCCCGTTGGCCACAATTCATGCGAGTGTGCAAAAGGGGCGCCCTCGCGGACGCCCCTCGTTAAGGTACTTTCGGTTTCGAAACGTACTAATCGCCGAAGGAAATGCCCATCTGGCGTGCCTGCTGGATGAGCTGGCAGTTGGGGTCGAGATACTTCAGCTTGCCAGCGACCTCGCTCATCGGGACGCGCACGATCTCGCGGCCCTTGTCGGCCACCATGAAGCCAAACTCGCCCTCGAGAACACCCATGGCTGCCTCGACGCCGACCTGCGTGGCGAACACGCGATCGCGGGCGCAGGGCTGACCACCGCGCTGGGTGTGGCCCGGAATGGCAACGCGAATCTCGCGGCCGGTGCGAGCAAAAATCTCGTCGGCAATCTCATGTACGACGGAGTACTTGCGCTGAGCAATGAGGGCCTTGTACTCCTTCTTCTTCATCTTGGCCTGCTGCTTGGTGATGGCACCCTCGGCGGCGGCGATGATGGTGAAGCGATGACCGCTAGCGTCGCGCTCCTCGATGGTCTTGATGACGCTGTCGTAGTTAAACGGAATCTCGGGAAGCAGGATGACGTCAGCGCCGCCAGCGATACCTGCATACAGAGGAATCCAGCCAACCTTGTGGCCCATGATCTCGATGACGAACACGCGGCCGTGCGAGCTAGCCGTGGTGTGGATGTCGTCGATGCACTTGGTTGCGATTTCGATGGCGGAGTCGAAGCCGAAGGTGTAGTCAGTGCCCCAGGTGTCGTTGTCGATGGTCTTGGGCAGGGCAATGACGTTCAGGCCCTCCTCGTACAGGCGGTTGGCCGTCTTGGTCGAACCATTGCCGCCACCCATAACGAGAGCGTCAAGCTGCAGCTCCTTGTAGGTCTGCTTCATGGCAGGCACCTTCTGGATGCCCTCAGGCGTGGGGATGTCCAGCTCCTTGAACGGGGTGCGGCTCGTGCCCAGCATGGTGCCGCCACGAGTCAGGATGCCCGAGAAGTCCTGCGGGGTGAGCTTCTTGTACTTGCCGTAAATCATGCCCTGATAACCATTCAGGAAGCCGTAGATCTCGACGTCGTCCCTCTTTGCGTACAGGGTCTTTGCAACGCCACGCAGAGCCGCGTTCAGGGCTTGGCAGTCGCCACCACTCGTAAGCATACCAACTCGAAGCATATCGTCTTCCTCTCTGATTACCAACAATTGTTGATGCTCCAAAACCACAGGTAGGCGCATTTTCGCACAACGCTAGCCCTATAAGATTTGCATTAGGTTACAAATGGGCGAATGGCGCAGCTCCAATACCGTTTTTTGCGAATGGTATTGGAGCTGCAAAACGTGTCTCGTTTTATTGCTTTCTATGCGACCCACGCGCCAGACTCATCAACCTCGTAGCCGTCGGGTGTGGTCCGCGATACGTACATGCCACCGTTGGAGCCGAGGTAGTACCACTTGCCACCGCTCTTAACCCACCGCGAAGCATACATGGCACCGCTCGAATCAAGGTAGTACCACGTCCCACCGTCCTTGAGCCAACCGGTCGCCATGGCGCCGCTCTCGCGCAGGAAGTACCACGTACCGTCAACCTTAGACCAACCAGTTGCCATGGCACCCGAGCTCTTCAGGTAATACCATGTGCCGCCAACCCGTGCCCAACCGGTACGCATCCATCCAGACGCATCAAAGAGATACCACGCGCCGTCAATCTTCTCCCAACCAGACGTGGTGTATGAGCCGTCGGCATGGCGGTACCACCAACGGTTACCAGACTTCACCCACTCAGCCTTTGCGGTGGGCTTTGGGGGTTCATCCTGCCCCTCACCCTGAGGCTGAGGTTCCACCTCACGCTGAGGGACCGAGGTATCCCATACGCCATTGGCATCCACGTAATAGCCGTCGTCCGTCCACCCGTCGCGCAGAAGCGCACCATTCTTGTCAAACCAGTACCACTTACCGTCATACTTGCCCCAACCAGTCACCATCCAGCCGGACTTGTCGAACGCATAGGTGACGCCCTTAATCTGAAGCATGCGACCAGCTGGATACGTGTGGTTGGAATAACAGAACCACCAGCGGCCATTCGAAGCCTTTACCCACCAGCCCGATGCGACGCGGGCAGCCTGGCTCTCATCCGCGTACGAGACGAACTCGTCGTAGAACGCATCGATGGCGTGAGCATCAATGACGCCCAGCTTCTCCAGAGTCCCCTTTGATCTCAGGATCTTTGCATCCTCCGAGCTATCGAGATACGCATGCTCGATGATGCAGCCAAAAATGCCCTGCCGACGTGCATAGCGAATGATGCCGTAGTAGTCAGAGCGCGACCCATCGGGATAGGTGGACCCACTCTCGCCTGCAGGATAGTCACGCTCGTAGCTACCGTCTCCCCACAGGGGTATTCCCAACTGGCTCTTGATGTTCGAGGTCACCTCTGCCGCAAATCGCTGGCCAATTCCATAGAGCCCACCTTCATAGCTGCTGGAGTTGGGCACCAGCACCGTGCAGCCACGCCTTTGCTTTGACACGCGATCCCATGCGTTGTTATGCAAGCTCACAATGACGGGACAGTTATTGTTGACCGCGCGCTGCACCCGCTCATCCAGGTCATAGTTCTGCGAGGACGTGTTTACAATGACAACGGAGTAGCCCATACGCTCAAGTTCTGCCTTGCAAGCCTGTGTGATTTCCCAATTGAGGTCACGCTCAACGAGGCCACCGTAGACCGCGCCTTCGTCTCCCCCGCCATGTCCCGAGTCAAGCGCGATCGGTCTTGTCGCACCTATAGCCAGCGAAGGGAAGATGGCCAATACCAAAACTAAGCTGGCGAGCCAAAGAAGTGCCTTGTGAGCGAGGTTGCGTTTCATGGTGTCATGCTCCTTTGCTGACGAGGCCCCGCAGAACGGGGCCTCGTCCTCTTGCACGTATTGCATACCATCCCAGATGGGAAAGCCTTTCAGCCGGAAGACCTAAGCGACGATGTTGACGAGCTTGCCCGGCACGTAGATGACCTTGCGCACGGTCTTGCCCTCGAGCTGGGCCGCGACGGCAGCCTTCGCGGCTTCCTCGACCTCACCCTGAGGGGCGTCAACGGAGATGTTGATGCGCGCACGCACCTTGCCCTTGATCTGCACCGCGATCTCCACGGTCTGCGCCTTTGCGGCAGCCTCGTCAAAGACCGGCCAAGGCTCGTCATACACCGAGGTCTCGAAGCCGAGTGCCTCATGGAAGAGCTCCTCGCCCCAGTGCGGGCAGATGGGCGAAAGCATGGTCACGATGTCATGTGCCACACGCAGGCAAAGCGCCGCGTCGCGCTGCTCGACCGGGGTGTCCACCAGGTACTTGCTCGCGTCGTTGACGAGCTCCATAACGGCGGAGATGGCCGTGTTGAACTGATAGCGGTCGAAGTCGACCGTGCACTTGATGCCCATCTCGTTCAGGCGACGCCAGAGCTCGGCGGAAGCACCAGAGAGCTTCGAAGGGTCAAACGCGCCCGCGTTCTCGGTGCCCTCAACGAGGCCCCACACCGTGCGCCACGCACGCTTGATGAAGCGGTTGGCACCAGCGACGACTTCCTCGTCCCAGTTGAAGTCCTTCTCGGACGGAGCAATGAACAGGATGGCAAGACGCATGGTGTCAGCGCCATACGGCTCGATGACGCTCGACGGCGGCACGACGTT
>JAUNJR010000060.1 GCA_030533135.1 Coriobacteriales bacterium | reverse complement strand
GCGGCCGCGTCCGTGACCTGCCTGGCGTGCGTTACAAGATCATCCGTGGCGCCTATGACTGCGCTGCAGTCCAGAACCGCAAGCGTGCCCGTTCCCGCTACGGCGCCAAGCGCCCCAAGTAAGCGGCATTTACTAACGCACCACTTCATCATTTCGAGTACTTAGGAGATTCATATGCCGCGTCGTGCAGCAGCAGTCCGTCGTGAGGTTCAGCCTGACGTCGTGTACAACAACCGTGTTGTTACCCAGCTCATCAACAAGGTGCTCCTTGACGGCAAGAAGTCCGTCGCTGAGCGCATCGTCTACGGTGCCTTCGACATCGTCGCCGAGAAGTCCGGCCAGGATGCCCTGACCGTCTTCAAGAAGGCCATGGACAACATTCGCCCGACCCTCGAGGTCAAGCCCAAGCGCGTTGGTGGCGCCACCTATCAGGTGCCCATGGAGGTCAACTCCCGCCGCGCCAACCAGCTCGCCATCCGCTGGATGGTCAACTTCTCGCGTGCTCGCAAGGAGAAGACCATGGCAGAGCGTCTTGCCAACGAGATTCTTGACGCCTCCAATGGCGTCGGCGCTTCCGTCAAGCGTCGTGAGGACCTGTTCAAGATGGCCGAGGCTAACCGCGCATTCGCACACTATCGCTACTAATTGGACCCAGGAGTAATTTCTATGGCCAAGGTTAAGTACAAGCTAGAAAACCTGCGCAATATTGGCATCATGGCCCATATTGACGCTGGTAAGACCACTACCACCGAGCGCATCCTCTACTACACGGGCAAGACCCACAAGATTGGTGAGGTGCATGATGGAGCGGCCACGATGGACTGGATGGTCCAGGAGCAGGAGCGCGGCGTAACCATTACGTCCGCAGCTACCACCTGCTTCTGGGGTGACCATATCATCCAGATCATCGACACCCCGGGTCACGTGGACTTCACGGCCGAGGTCGAGCGCTGCCTCCGTGTTCTTGATGGTGCTGTGGCCGTGTTTGACGCTGTGGCCGGCGTTCAGCCGCAGTCCGAGACCGTTTGGCGTCAGGCTGCTAACTATAACGTCCCGCGCATTGCGTTCATCAACAAGTATGACCGCATCGGCGCTGACTTCTTCAATGCCATCGAGACCATGAAGGAGCGTCTTGGCGCCAACGCCATTGCCGCTCAGATCCCCATGGGCTCTGAGGCACAGTTCTGGGGCCTCATTGACCTCGTCGCCATGGAGGCGTGGGACTTCAAAGAGGATGCCAAGGGCATGATCTACCCCGAGAAGCTCGACGAGATTCCGGCTGAGTACGCCGACATCGTTGCAGAGAAGCGCGAGGAGCTCCTCGACGCCGTCTCCAACTATGACGACGAGCTCATGGAGATCCTCCTCATGGAGGAGGAGCCTTCCGTCGAGCAGATCAAGGCCGCCCTGCGCAAGGGCGTTCTGGCTGGCGACATCAACCCGGTCTTCGTGGGCTCCGCCTACAAGAACAAGGGCATCCAGGAGCTTCTGGACGCAGTCGTTGATTACCTGCCCAGCCCGCTCGACGTTGGCGAGATCAGCGGCACCGACCTCAAGGGTAACGACGCCGTTCGTCACGCCGACCCCAAGGAGCCGTTCTCGGCTCTGGCCTTCAAGATCATGACCGACCCGTACGTGGGCAAGCTGACCTATATCCGCGTGTACTCTGGTCATGCTGATTCTGGCAGCTACGTGTACAACTCCGTCAAGGACGGGCGCGAGCGTCTTGGCCGCATCCTCGAGATGAACGCCAACGACCGCGTCGATCGTGACGGCTGCTCCGCGGGCGACATCGTCGCATGCGTCGGCATGAAGAACACCACCACGGGCGACACCCTCTGCGATGAGAAGCACCCCATCGTGCTCGAGAACATCGAGTTTGCCGCGCCGGTCATCGACGTCGCCGTCGAGCCCAAGACCAAGGCCGAGCAGGAGAAGATGTCCGTGGGTCTGGCCAAGCTGGCTGAGGAGGACCCGACCTTCCAGGTCCGCACCGACCATGAGACCGGCCAGACGATCATCGCCGGTATGGGCGAGCTTCACCTTGAGATCATCGTTGACCGCCTGCGCCGCGAGTTCAAGGTCGAGTGCAACGTGGGTAAGCCCCAGGTTGCCTACCGCGAGACCGCTGGCAAGGAAGTCAAGCATGTCCAGGGCAAGTTTGTCCGTCAGTCCGGTGGCCGTGGTCAGTATGGCGATGCCATCATCGACCTCACGCCGCTTGAGCCGGGCTCTGGCTATCAGTTCGTGGACGCCACGGTGGGCGGTGCCATCCCCAAGGAGTACATCCCGTCCGTGGACAAGGGCATCCAGGAGGCGCTCGAGAACGGCGTTATCGCTGGTTACCCGGTGCAGGACGTCAAGGTGACCCTGGTTGACGGCTCCTACCACGAGGTCGACTCGTCCGAGGCTGCCTTCAAGATCGCCGGCTCCATGGCTATCAAGGAGGCCCTGCGCAGGTCCGATCCCGTTCTGCTCGAGCCGATCGAGGCTGTCGAGGTTGAGACCCCGGAGCAGTACATGGGTGACGTCATGGGCAACCTTTCCGGCCGTCGTGGCAAGATCGAGGGCATGGAAGACCGTACCAACACCAAGGTCATCAAGGCCAAGGTTCCTCTGGGCGAGATGTTCGGTTACGCAACCGACCTGCGCTCTCAGACCCAGGGTCGCGCCAGCTACACCATGCAGTTCGACTGCTATGAGCCGGTGCCCAGAAGCATCAAAGATGAAATTGTCAGTAAAAATGGCGGTAACGCCTCGTAACTAGTCAACGAGCTATAGGCTCTCAGGAGGTACAAAGTGTCAAGCCAGAAGATTCGTATTCGCCTCAAGGGCTATGATCATGAGGTCGTCGACCAGTCCGCGAAGCTCATCGTCGACACTGCTCAGAAGACCGGCGCCCGTGTCAGCGGCCCCATCCCCCTGCCCACCGAGCGCAACCTTTACACGGTTATCCGCTCGCCGCACAAGGACAAGGACTCCCGCGAGGAGTTTGAGATGCGCACCCACAAGCGCCTCATCGACATCCTTGATCCTTCCAGCAGCACGGTCGACAGCCTGATGCGTCTCGACCTGCCTGCAGGCGTGGACATCGAGATCAAGCTCTAAGCGCTTTTCTCGAGCTACTTGAAGCGAAAACGCGCCCTTCTCCCACGTGGAGAGGGGCGCGTTTTGATTGGTGGTATTTGATGATGTTCGCGCCCCGCTAAACGCGACAAATCGGGCCCGAGATCTGCCCGATGGGACAGAATGGGCTGGATGTCGTCCCAAGCGGCGGAAAGCACGCCCGATGGGACAACACCGTCAGTATGTCGTCCCAAGTGGCAGAAATTACGCCCGACGGGGCAACACGGTCGTTGACGTGCGGAAACGGGTGCAACACACCCTACCCACTCATGTGCAGAACGAGGTAAACCGCACTCACATCATCCTTTTGGGTGATGTGCCAAAGCGGAACATGTGTAAACGTTTCTATCATGTCGGTTTCTGTCTCGCAGCGGGGGAGGGTCAATGGCGTACGTGGCAGCAGCTACCGAAGTTGGTTCGCGCAAGCAAGTCAACGAAGACTCGTGCTGCATCAAGGTTGCCCAGACCTCGCTTGGCGAAGTCATCATGGCGCTGGTGTGCGACGGCGTCGGAGGCCTCTCTGCCGGCAACCTTGCCAGTGCCACAGTCGTCAATCGCTTCTCGCAGTGGTTTGAGCAGGAGCTACCCATGTTGATGGAAGGCATGGTTGCCAACGGCTCCTTCGACTTCCAGACAATCAAGGCCGTGTGGGGTGCGCTCCTTCAGACGCAAAACGAGCTCATTCGAACCCACGGCACTAAAACTGGCATACGTCTGGGTACGACGTTTACAGGAATTATCACGTGTGGCGGTCGCTATTTAGTAGGCCATGTGGGCGATTGTCGTGCATACCAGCTGGACAAGACATCCTTCAGGCAGATTACCGAGGACCAGACCGAGGTTGCTCGCAAGCTTGCCGCTGGTGAGATAACGGCCGAAGAGGCTCGTCGCATGCCCAAGAACGTGATTCTGCAGGCAGTGGGCAGCGGCCGTGTTTTGGTGCCCGCTTTTTATGAGGGGACGTGCGGTCCCAACGAGCTGTTCGTGATTTGCTGCGACGGTGCCTATCACCGCGCAGAGAACGAGGGCATACGGCAGATATTCCAGCGCACTCGCTTTACCGAAGAGCAGTCGCTTGACAAGGCGTGCCACGACCTGCTGGATTATGACTTGCAGATGGGCGAGAAGGACAACCTGACCGTGGTGTGCTTCTCGCTGGCGGAGAGTGACGAGGCCGTCGTGGTGCAGGCGCCGGTGGTGGCTCCCGTTGAGGACGACCTTCCGACCATGGTTGAGGGCGACGAAGATGACCTCCCGACCATGGTCGAGGCGGACGAGTCCCTTGAGGACGATCTGCCGACGATGGTCGAGTCCGACGATGTGGTTGAGGACGACCTGCCAACCATGGTCGAACCTGCCATTAGTGACGAAGATGATTTGCCGACCATGGTGGAGCCCGCAGGCTCCGACGAGGACGATTTGCCCACTATGGTTGGCTCCAGCGAATCCGATGAGGATGACCTGCCGACGATGATCGAATCCTCTGACAGCGATGAAGACGACCTCCCGACTATGGTTGAGGTCGAAGAGGACGAAGATGACCTCCCCACCATGGTGGAGCCCACAGAGTCCGACGAGGATGACCTTCCAACCATGGTAGAGGCCGCTACTAGCGACGAAGACGACCTTCCCACGATGGTGGAAGGGGCTGATGCGTAGTGGCAGAAGCAGGCATCGGTCGCGTCGTCGACAACAAGTACGAGATCATTGCCGCCATCGGCAAGGGCGGCATGTCAAATGTCTGGTTGGGTCGCGACCGTCGCCTGGACAAGCTCTGGGCCATCAAGGAGATCAAGCCTAACGTCGCTGGCCGCCAAGGCGCCGCCAACCGCCAGGCCATCATTGACGAGGCAAACTTCATGAAGCGCCTCGACCATCCCGCTATCCCGCGCGTCGTGGACATCATCGACACGGGAAGCTCTATCTTCGTCGTCATGGACTACGTGAACGGCACCGCGCTCTCCAAGGTGCTGCGGCAGCAGGGCGAGCCGTTCGAGCAGGAAGAGGTCATCGACTGGGGTATCCAGCTCTGCGATGTCCTTGGTTACCTGCACACTATTCATCCACCCGCGGGCTATCCCGTGGTTTACCGTGACCTCAAGCCTTCAAACGTAATGCTGCGCGACGACGGTTCGGTCAAGCTCATTGACTTCGGTATCTCCATGGAGCTCCTTCCGACCGGTCCCAGCGATGACCGCGTTATCGGCACGGTTGGCTACGGCGCGCCGGAGCAGGTTGACGCCGATGTCCACAAGACCACGCCGGTAGACACTCGTGCGGACGTCTATGCACTGGGCACCACCCTGTATTCGCTGGTGACGGGCCATGTGCCTCGTATGGTGCGCGATGAGAGCGGTCGTACGGTGGTCGACTTCACCCTGCGCCCCATCCGCGACTGGAACCCGCAGCTCTCTGACGGTCTGCAGGCCATCATCGAGCGCGCCACTCAGTACAACCCCAACGACCGCTACCAGACCATCGACGAGATGCGCTACGACCTCGAGCACTACCAAGAGCTCACGGACGAATACCGTGCGGCACAGCGTGCAAAGGTCAACGGCTTCTGGATGCGCGTGCGCGTAGCCATTGCAGCGGCCGTGGTTGGCGTCGCGTGCCTGATTGGAAGCAACGCCGTGCGCAACTCAAGCTACGATACGTTGATTCACGAGGCGTCGCTTGCCAGCACGGAGGAACGCGACGTCGAGGTGACGCCCAATGCCGATGGCACGGGGTACACGCGTACCGCAAATGCTTCGGAAGCCGAGGACGACCTCTTGGCGGCAATCGAGCTCAACCCCACGGGTATTGAGCCCTACCAGCAGCTCCTGCAGGTCTATCAGGCCGACCGCGTCTTCACTCCCACCGAGTCACGGCGTTGGCTGGAGCTCTGGCAGCGTCATGGCCGTGACATCTCAAGTGACCCTCAGTACGGGCGGCTGTGCTTTGATGCGGGCATCCTCTACCTTTGCTATTACGATTACCTCGGGCTTAAGGATGTGAAGGTAGATGCCACTGCGGGTGTCGTGGTGGCGTCTGGCCAGGGGGCCATCCAGAACGCGTCACGCTCCACCGAATGGTTTGCCCGCGCCAAGAGGGCTGCTCTGGCTGACCCAGCCAATCACTCAGGACTGCAGGTGGATGACACCTTGGATGAGCTGGCCGCCCTTGATGTGTACGAGACGATTGGCGCCTTCTACGACGAGTTCACCACGGCTGGCTTCGAAGGGCGCGATGTCACGGAGGCCAGTGCATCATTCTGGCAAAGCCTTTGGACCGCCATTATCGGTGACGGACAGGACGGTCCGGTGGTGCTGCAGTCCTCAAGGATGGTGCAGCTGCGTCTGTACGAGGTAGCCTTTGAATCCATCAGTTCGCCCACGTATCTGGCGGCATTCCGTCAGGCAGGCGTGAGCTCGAAGGATGTCACCACCTTGCTGCAGACCATACACGACCGCATGGATGGGGCCGACTTCCGCAACTACGTCGAGACGAACCCCACCGCCACAAAGGCGCTCTTCGATCTGGTGATGGATGGCTACGAGGACGCCCTTGCCAACGTGGGACGTACTTACAACAGCCCGACCTCGCGCGTACGCGGCAATTCTGGGGAGGGTGGTGAGTAGCATGACGCCTCAGTTGATTCTGCGCATCGTAGGCATAGCCGCACTGGTCGTATCGGCACTCTTCACAGTGCTTGCGGTGCACTACTACCTCACTAACCACATCCGTGCCGTTATGGATGACCTGAGCGGAAAGGCTCGTGCACAGGGTGTGGCCGCGACACGTGCACGGGCTGTCTGGGAGGGACAACGCGGACAGACATCCCGCAGGCAGGCAAGCGCCCCGAAGAAGGAAGCGTCCGTTACCCAGGGCACCGTTACTCCTGCCCAGATGCCACAGGTCGAAATGCCGCAGGTACCAGCACCGTCCTTTGACGACGAGGACGAGCTGGGCACCGTGGTGGTCGAGGCCGACTTCACCACGCAGTCGGTTGTCGCGGGGCAGGTGGCCACTACAACGTTTACGAGCGATGGCGCGCCAGGCGCTGTCGTATTCCACGTGGTAAAGAACATCGTTCTCTGCGATTCGAACCAAATAATCGCAGCTGAAGAGGGGGTTAACGCATGAGGCGAACCACTCACATGAAAAACGAGCCTTCGGGAAAGAGCACTCAGGCGACGATGGGTCAGCGCGCGCTGTGCATGCTGCTGTCAGCCACGCTCGCGTTCTCGTCAATGCCGTCTGCGACCCTGCGGGCCCTTGCGGAGGAGCAGGATGAACCCGAGCTGACCGTCAGTGAAGCTGACCTCAACGAAGACACGGAACTCGAGCAGGGATCTTCTGAGGTGGAGCCCGGGGAGGGTACCTCGACAGAACTCGAGGATCCGACCACCGAGCCGACTGGTGAGGACATTGACCCTGATTCCGAGGGGACAACTATCCCTGACCAGCCTACATCCGACGAGCCCGCACCAACGGAAGATGACCAGCAACAGGGCGCAGACGAGGTCGATCCAGCTCAGGAGACCGAGACTCCCGCTAAGGCACCTTCCGAGCAGCCCGTCGAGGAAGTGACGGCTGAGGCAGAGACGATCACGGTGAGCGAGAAAGCCCGCAATAATCAGCTGCGCAATTCGTCGGGCGCTTACGTACCCTACGCCACGAAAGAAGAGGGCCCCGTCGTTACGTCGATTTGGCTGAAGGATGCGGAGGACTCCTACATCCTCAAGCCGGGATCCGACGGCACAAACCTCGATCTGAAAGATGTCACAGAAGACGTGTGCAAAAACGCGGTTCTTCTCGAGGTGACGCTTGAAGCCATCGACCTTTCTAGCGCCGCAGATATCAATGTCTCAAAGTCAAAGGTCCTCTTGGTTAACGAGATGGGCGACATCGTCAAGCAGTCGCTCTTCCTGAAAAAGACGGATGACAATGACAACATAGTTCCAGATACTTACGTCGCGAAGCTTGGCACGACTGAAGAGGCCCAGTGGCTTGTCGAGGGAAAGCTCGGCATCGTCGTCATCGCAGAAGATGGCAGTGGACATGCGCTTCACATGGAGGACGAGTCTAAGCTCTTCGTGCTCTACAACGCCTTCGAGGATTCGGAGGATGGCGATAAGATCAAAGCTGACGGCAGCTTTATCCTCGATCGAACCGCTCCGACGGGAACGGCGGCGATGCGTGGTGGCGGAGCGTCACAAACGCTTGTTGAAGAGTCTGTAGGCACCGTCATCCATGATGACTCGGCAGTCCTCGAGCTGGATGTTACGGAGGACAACCTCGATCCGGATGCTTCGCGCGTGACCATCCAACAGGGCGATACGTCTTGGCAACTGTCCGGCGCGGATTTCTGGGGCGACCTCTCATCGGTGGAGGAGTCCCTTGACGAGGGAACATACTCAACCATATCGTGGCAGCTCGTCGACAAGGCGGGCAACAGCTCCGCAACGATGAACTACTACCAAGTTGTTGTTGACGAAGGCATGCCGAAGGTTTCTGTGACCTACGACCAGCCTGAAATCCCCGTCAGTGGCAACCGGTACTTTAGTACGAGTCCCGTGACGGTGATTATCGAGGTGACTGACGGTAACCTCAATTTCGAGAGTGACCATACGTTTGTAACGATTACTGGTACAGCGGCTTCGGGAGCAACGCTTCCCGAATATGACAAGGATGCTTGGCAGACGAGTGGCAGGGTCCACACCTACGAGCTTACGCTAACCGACGGCTCCTATCAGATAGCTGTGAGTGCGCACGATACTGCTGGATATACCGTAACGACCAATCCGACGTTCTGCATTGACGCCCAGGCGCCGATCGTTGAGGTCAGCATTCAGGATGAGCTTACGCCGTTCCCCATCACGGAAAATGGGAAGACGTTTGATTATTACAACCAGTTCCCAACCTTTGACATAGAGGTGTCAGATCTCAACCTGGATGATGCGAAGACCACCATCTTTGGGGCGACCCTCGCTGACATACTGGCAGATACGGCAAGTATCGAGCATGTGACCTTCGCGGACGTGAGCGATACAACGGACCCCAACACGGGTCTGCGTACCGTCTTAGCGACCGTTACGTTTGGTGATGGGTTCTACGATTTGCCGCTTGTGCATGCCGAGGACGTTCTGGGCAATGTGACAGAAGAGACGCATACAGCAGACGTGATGGTCGTTGACACGACGGCACCTCAGATGACGGCAGTTGCCATCGGTGAAGCGCCTGCTGACTTGGGCAAAGACGCTGCGGGTGCAGATATCGAGAACGGTCGAGAGACAGGGCTTGACGAGCTGCGTAACAGCATTTTCTTCTTCAAGACCGACAAGACTGCTTTGCAACTGCGCGTAACCGAGCCAAATGGTATCGACTTCATCTCTCTGGAAGATGCGAGCGGACGCTACTCGTTGGGCGATACGGTGCTTGATGCCATAAGCGCCGGTAATGCCACTTTGGGCACTGCGGCGCACACGGGTATCTATGACCTCACCATCATTGACGAGCTGCAGGATGGCATCGACCTCTCTGATGGCGTCGTGGTAAGCATTACTGACTATGCGCAGAACACCCAGACGTGGCGCATCAGCGAGAGCCTGCCGAGCATCCTTGCTCCCGATTTCGGGGGGACGTCAATTGGCGGTGCACCGACCCTCATTGTGCTGGACGTGACCCCTCCCGAGATCACGCTGGAAGGGCCCGTGGATCGTACTGATGCCGTTGCCTCAGCCTACAAGCGCTTCTACAACACCAATCAAACGTCGACGCTGACCGTCAACGAGCGGAGCCTCAAGTACCTGCGTGGTTTTGAAGGTGGCGCTGAGGGCGATACCCATGGTGACGTGAACGGCACCTATGACGCGCTTGACCCCAACCGCAGTGTGCTGACGGTTACCTATACCGCGCCTACCAGCGGGGCAACGTCCACGACGAGTTGCGTCACAGTCAGCGACCTGACAACCAAGAACGACGGCCTGAACTACACTTGGACTCACACCTATGAGGACGATGGTGACTACGAGATTGCCGCTCAGGTTAAGGACGTGGTGGGTCTTTCGAGCGAGGCCTTGACCATCGAGAAGTTCACCATCGATCGTACCGCGCCGCTCATCGAGGTTAAGTGGGTTCCAGCTGAGGACGAGTCGGTCAATTATGGGTACTTCTCGAGTGCACGCACGGTAACCATCACCGTGACCGAGCACAACTTTGACCCTGTTTTGTTCAAGATCACCACAAGCGCCGTTAATACTCCGAACACCTACACCAACTTTGTGTATCAGCCGGGTGACTGGGTGGACGATGGCGACGAGCACCGCTACACCGTCAACTTTACAGATGACGGCACCTACTCCATCTTGGTGGAGGGTGTGGACGAAGCGGGCAACGTTGCGCTGTACCAGGGTCCTAACGGTCCAGACACGAGCTATGCGTCGGATGAGTTCACCATCGACACCGAGGCGCCGGCGATTGCCAAGTACTATCAGAATGGTGGCGCCCCTGCCAGCACCTTTGACTACGACGATCCCGTGGTGGAACTGCCCAAGCCCACAGGAACCTATGCTGGGAAGAACTACTATGCGCACACCATCAACGTCGATGCCAAGGTGCAGGACCGTAACGTCGATACGATTGACCTCACGCTGTCGGTCACCAAGGATGGCACCGAAAAGACGCTTACCCCTACATGGGAGCCAGCTACCGAGGACCGAGGAGACAACGGACGCGAGCTCTACGTAACCACCATTCCCTATGTCGAGGACGGAGAGTTTCTCGCGCCGCACGTGACAGCCAAGGACCTGGCACTCAACGCGTCTGACAATGCCGAGGACGCCAAGGCTAACGGATTCGTCATCGACCTGAAGGCGCCGACCATCACCGTTGCTGTGGACCATGAACCGTCTGCGCAGGGTACCAGCGGCTCCTCTGACCCTTACAACTTCTACAACCAGGCCACGAAGATGACCTTTACGGTTTCTGACGAGCACCTGCTACGGAGCGTGCAGCTCGACGACCCGAGCGGCCAGTATTCCATCAGTACCTCAGAGTCTTCCGCTGAGGGCAAGGGTCAGGTTGTGCTGACGGCGAGCCTGAAGGATGGCACGGCGGCGCAGGACGCCGAGTACCAACGTGACATCGTGCTGACGGCAGTGGACCTCGCTGGCAACATTCGCACGTGGACCATCGATCACACCGGCAAGGTCGTGCTCGATGAGGTGTCGAGCACAGCTGAAAACACCGGCATTAACGACGGTACCGAGCATCCGCAGGCGCTCATCCAGGACACCGTGGCTCCGGTTGTCGGGCTCTCGGGCGTCACTGAGGGCAACTACTACAACACGGCACAGACAGTTGAGGCAACGGTCGAGGAGCTGAACTTCGACTACCTGCAGACCTTTGACGGCGGCCGTGGCATTGTCACAGTGACCTCTTACGAGGGCAACGCTGGGCGTGCGATGTCGACCTCGACTGTTGCCGCCAATGACTTCTCTGGTTCCAAGCCCAACTACAGCTATTCGCAGAGCTTCAGTTCCGACGGCCATTACGAGCTTAC
>JAUNJR010000059.1:1920-11679 GCA_030533135.1 Coriobacteriales bacterium | reverse complement strand
CGCTCTGCGAGGGCGGCATACAGGGCGGGAGCTGCGTGGCCCTTGGAGAGCACCAGACGGTCACGATCAGGATCGTTGGGGTTCTGAGGGTCAATGTGCATCTTTTCGAAGTAGAGCACCGTCAGAATCTCGGCGCAAGAAAGTGAGCCACCCGGATGACCGGATCCCGCGGCCGCGAGCGACTCGATCATGTCAATACGAAGCTGGTTGGCGATAGCCTTCAGGTCAGTTGCCATTTCCAAAGGTCCCCTTTCATGGGCGGTAGGCGACGTGTCCATACGTAAAATACTCTAACCCAAACTGACAACGTGACTGACGGGCGCTGCAAGATAGCAAAAAACAAGCGAAAATCTAGCGCGAGCAGTTTGAGTGGTTTAATTAAGACGGTAGATGGAACCGCAATCATGACGAAATGACAGACGATTTGCCATAATTGCGGGAACATGACGCAGAGCATTGGAGGCCCGCATGCCCACTCTTTTCATAGACGCAGACGCCTGTCCCGTGACGCGCGAGGCCATCGACGCAGCCCGTCGGGCCAAGATTCCCTGCGTTGTCGCTGGTGACAGCGGCCACAACCTGGCCAAACACGTGAGGAAGGGCGACCCAATCGAGCCGACGGACGGCTTTTGGGTGAGCTTCCTCTCTGTCGAGCCCGGCAAGGACTCGGCCGACTTTGCCATCGTCTGCGAGTTGAGCGAGGGCGACATCGTGGTCACGCAAGACATGGGGCTAGCCTCCATGGCGCTTGGACGAGGCTGCAAAGCCATAGGTGTTCGCGGCCACGTCTACGATCAACGCACCATTGATGCCCTCATGTTGGTGCGCCATGCCGAACAGGCAGAGCGTCGCAAGGACCATCGGAATCGCGGCAAGATCCAAGGTGACAAACACCCCTCCTTCACCAGCGATGACCGCGAACGCTTTATACGCAATCTCCGTGCACTGCTTGAGGAGTAGCGGTTCAGGCGCAACCTCCATATGCCGGGACTCCAAAGAAAAGGGGCTGGAGAACGTTTTCTCCAGCCCCTCTCACGTACGGTCCTGGCGCTTAGCTTATGTGCGCCTCGATCTTCTCGGTCGTCATCGTACGTTGGTAGACGTCAGTCAACACACCACCAAACACGATGTCGCACTCACCAAGCGGCTTATCCTCTGCCTTCAGGCGCTCCATGCTGGTAACAAGAACCGTTCCGCCAACCTCCGTCTTCACCAGGCTGCCTGCCTCGTCATAGCAATCGAACAGGAAGGCAATGCGGTCGCCCGGTTCAAATGTCTTGTAGCGCCTCGCGTCGATGATGGAGGCCAGATTCTCATCCATCAGGTCCTCGCTGATGAGCTGCCAGAGCGGGTTATCTTCCATTGCCAGCTCATAGCCCGTGATGCGACCGCTCGAAAGAGCGGCGTCGTCGCCCGTCACGGGGTCCCACTCGATGTGGACGATCACCTTTTGCTTGCCGTTCAACTGGGCCCTGGCCGTGCCTTCGAACACCACACCGTCCTCTGTCTCGCGAACATTTCGAGACTCATAGCACACCAGCTGGCCACCGACGTGTACCCACGTATCGCCCATGGCAACCAAGGGGTGGCCGTTCTCATCCGTTGACCCGATGCTGTCGATGCCCAGATACCTGAGCAGGCCGTCCTCATCCTTCTGGTAAACGATCATCTGGCTGTCAGCGATGATGCCCCACGCCTTCTCGGGAAGCTCTATCTGATAGCCATTCTCCACCTCGGTCAGCGGGATGTCGATCAGCGCGTCTTGGGTCTCGTAGTTCTCGAAGCCCTCTACGTACCACTCCTCACCCGTTATATCTCCAAGAGCAGCATTGAGTGCCGCCAAGAAGCTTCCTTCCTCGGCCGCCTGCTCATACTCCTTCTGCTTTGCCGCAGCCATGATTGAGAAGAAGTCGTTGTACAGAGCCTCCTCCTGCTCATACGAGAATGCCCTGAGCTGGCGATAATCATTCGTGTAGCTTGAAGCTGATGATGCCGGGAACGTGAGCGCCATGCCATTGATGCCCTCGGCAGAGTCGCCATTGCGGTAGAGCACGCAAGCTCTGACAGCGGTGATCAGCTCGTCGCGATCTTCGTCCGTGAGAATCTTGTCCTCGTAGTCAATTGCGTCAAGATGGGTTAGGAAGTCGATGAGGTCGACCTGCTCCCTGTTTTGGAAGGTGTAGGACTTGGTACCCGCAAGAGAGAGGGAGGCGTAGTTGGTGGAGTCAGACGCGATTGCCACGCGCGCGTCTTCAAACAGCCCATTCATCTGCTCATATGCAGGCTTTGCAAGGGTTAGGTCCACAAACGAGAGCGTCATGGCGGGCTGGGGGGCTCCATCAGAGCGCGAGGCGCGGTTGTAGGCATCGTAACAAGCCACCATCTCCCTGCCGAAGTCCTCGCTGCTCATGCCGGGATTCTGTGCGAGCTGGCCAAAGCCCGAGGTATAGAACCATCCGGGACCACCCTCACTCTCCTCCGAACCCAGGAAGTAGTCCGCATACGGCTCGAAAGCGGTGGCAACCTCAATGTTCTGCATGAGGCAGGCGTCAAAGCCGATGACATCGAACGTCAAGCCAGCCGTATCGATGGCTTGAACTATCTCAGAGACCAAAAGCAAGGGATTCTCTGCGTCGCGCTTGTTCAAATTGTCGTACCCATAGCCCATGCCAAAACCGCTGCCGTGATCCCAAAGAACCAGCATGCGTCGGTCCGCAGGATAGGCATCCTTAGCCCAAGCGAGGAAGCTCTCGAACGCCTCGGGTGTGGACATGCAGGTATTGGCAGGCAGGTCCATAACCTTCTCGAGCTTGCCATCATGAATGATGTAACGACCGTAACTACCGTCTTTGATGCCCTCAGTAAACCAGCGCTCGGAGCCGCCACATTCAAGCACGAAGGTCAGGGCAGAGCCTTGCTTCGTAGCATCAACCATCTGCTTGATATTGACGCTGCAGAAGCCCATGCCCATCTCGAGGTCAGAACCAATGCAGTACACCATGACGGTAACGTCTTTGTCCTGGGAATGATCTGGGAAGAGCTTGGCACGGCTGGTCGGCATCGATGCGAGGTTTGCGTAGGCGTCGCCCATGGTGTCCTCGCGCGTGACAACCACACCCGTGCCAGTCACATCCTTTGTAGACTCATATTCCTCAGACACGATCATGTTGACAAAGAAGCGTGGAGCACGGGACCTGATGGTAAGATAGCCGACTCCGATTAGGAGCGCCAGAATCTCAACTCCAGAGATGAGCACGATTCCCGCCCGCCAAAGAAAGGTGATAAGGATCGGAAGCTTCGGTGCGGGCGGGAACTCTGGCCCTCCTAGATACTTGGCGCTACCGTATCCCAGAGCAAAAAGGAACACTGGCGGGACCAGCGTCATAAGCAGCGCGTAGATCCATCCCTTGCCGAAGGCCCTGCTCAGGCGCCAATAAAGCCTAATGAGCAAGAAGCTGTAGATTGTCACGGCGCCGATCATGAGTAGGCGCGCCTTAACGACCACTGTTCCGCTATACGGATTGAGATACAGTCCCGTTAGGAAGAGAACGCTCGAAACAATGAACGGTCTCCAGAACGAACGCTTCCAGCGGAAGAGCACGGTGGAGAGGCGCCATTCCGCAAGGCAGGGAACTATGCAGTTCCATACAGGTAGTCCCATCTTTCTGAGAACCCCACCATAGGCAATGATCTGGAACACAATGGCAATTGCCCAGGCGAGTGGGGTTTTGAGCAGATAACCAAGCAGCATGAGACACCTCTCATCGTATGAATGGCGCTGGTAGAGATAGTTGCATGATACCGAGGGCGTGTATCGAGGACCACCATCCAAACGATAACTGGTTATCTGGACATAACTTGGATGGCATCAGACAAATGGAGGCTTTCGGCCTCATTACTACCAGAATTTCCGCGAAATGCGAAGGTTATCTCAGAGAGGTGCCTTTTTGAGTTGCCCAGCGTCGTCAGGCAATATCATTAACCTGCTGTTTTGCAGTAGGTCGAAACGCGGGAATGGCCAATACAAAAACCAACCTTCGCATTTCGCGGATATTCTGGTAGTAATGATGGCAAAAGAAGAGTTTTACGCGCCGAGCTGCATCATTCGGAGAGAAAACAGCAGCAGGGCGACAGCGGGAGCCGCCACAGAGAGCAACGCGTTCACCAATCCAGAGGACCGCCACAAGCCAAGGCACATTTTTGGGCTAAGCGGCCAGAAAAGCTGCAGGCCTTTGTGATTGGTCAGGTCAAGCAGTAAGTGCGACGCTACACCCACCGCAAACGGTCGCAGGAGCTGCGGAAGCACCAGCGAGAGTGACCAGCACCAACACCCCATACCCACCAATGAGTGCGCAAAGGTGCGATGGGGCATGAGCGCACCTAACACACATGTTGCAACAAAAGCCGTAATTCCCGAAACTGCCTGCGTGCCGAAGCGGCTCACTACAGTAGTTAGGAAGGCGCCGCCGTGTAGAGCGTCGTACACGATGAAGCCGCTGATCAGCACCAACACTGCCATGCGTCCTCGGAATGCGTCGCGCTGCATCCTTCCCGACCGGATATCGACGTCACAGATGATGCTGCCTGCAGCAGCGCCAATAGCCACAGCAACGCAATCCTCGACGCTCGTCGGGTGCACCAACACCAGCGCCGAAGCCACACCAACCCCTATATGCGCCATGCTCAGCAATCGATGCCCCCAAGCTCCTAGGCACGGGCGGCCTTCATGGCCTGATTATCTATATACATCTTTGCATCTGCCCAGTCGAAGACATTCCACACGCACATGTCGGCAGAGGGGTCAAAGAAGGAAACGCCCATAACACAACACGTGGAAGGCCGTTGACCAGCTACTTCTTGTGACGCTTCCAGCGACGACGGGTTGCATGCGCACTGCCTTTGCGCGCGCCGGCCTTGAGGCGGGCCATGACGTCGTCAGCGCTTGCGCCCTCAAGGGCACTGCGCAGCTCGACCACCTGGTCGCGCAGCTTGGCAGCTCGTTCGAAGTCCATGGCCGCGCTTGCCTCCGCCATCTCCTCCTCAAGGGCTGACAAAACTGCCTGCACTTCTTCGGGTGGCAGCTTCGAGAGCTCGGTCGCAACCGAGGAGACCGTAGCCTCGTGCTCGGATTGCGCATCGGGAGCCCCCTCCTCGCCGGTATAGAACGCACCATGCCCCAGCGAGTCACCACGGCTCCGCCCTTTGCCCTCCAGCGTGGCGTTTGCCTCGGAGATGAAGCTCGTCACATCGGTAATTGACTTCTTGATGGTCTTGGGCACGATGCCGTGCTCCTTGTTGAAGGCCTCCTGCAATGTGCGGCGACGACGCGTCTCGTCAATGGCCTCGCGCATGGAATCCGTGACCACATCGGCGTACATGATGACCTGGCCTGAAGCGTTACGCGCCGCGCGGCCCATAGTCTGAATGAGCGAGCGTCGGTTACGCAGGAACCCTTCCTTGTCCGCGTCCAGAATGGCTACCAGCGAAACCTCCGGGATATCGAGGCCTTCGCGCAGCAGGTTAATGCCCACGAGCACCGAAATCTTGCCCACGCGCAAGTCGCGAATGATCTCCACGCGGTCAAGCGTGGCGGTGTCCGAGTGCATGTAGTTGACCTTCACGCCCTCGTCAAGCAGATGGTCGGTCAGATCCTCGGCCATCCGCTTGGTAAGCGTGGTCACCAGCACGCGGTCCCCGCGGGCCGTGCGAACCTTAATCTCGTCAATGAGGTCATCAATCTGTCCGCGCACCGGACGCACGTCGACCGTCGGGTCAAGAAGACCGGTGGGACGAACCACCTGCTCCACCAGCTGCTGGCTCACGGACTCCTCGTAGTCGCCCGGCGTAGCCGAGACATATACATACTGTGGCACGCGCTGCTCAAACTCGTCGAAGCGCAGCGGACGGTTGTCCAGTGCGGACGGCAGACGGAACCCATGCTCTACCAGCGTGACCTTGCGCGAGCGGTCTCCTTCGTACATGCCACGAATCTGCGGCACGGTCACGTGGCTCTCGTCAATAATGCAGAGCATGTCCTCCGGGAAGTAGTCTATCAGCGTGTACGGCGGCTCGCCTGGCTGGCGTCCGTCCAGATGGCGCGAGTAGTTCTCGATGCCCGAGCAATACCCCATGGTCTCGAGCATCTCAAGATCGTATGCCGTACGCTGCGAAAGACGCTGTGCCTCCAAGATGCGATCGGCAGCTTTCAGCTCAGCCACGCGGGCCTCAAGCTCCTCAGAGATCGTGCGCAACGCCTGCGTCACCTTGGGCCGCTCCGTCACGTAGTGCGATGCGGGCCAGATGGGAATGGCGTCAAACTCACGTACAAGCTCGCCCGTAACCTTGTCCACCTCAGCAATGAGCTCGACCTCGTCACCAAAGAAGCTGATACGCAGGGGGTTTTCCGCATACGGCGGGAAAACATCCACGGTGTCGCCGCGCACGCGGAAGTGCCCGCGCTGCAGGTCGTAGTCGTTGCGGTCATACTGGATGTCTATCAGCGCGCGAATGAGGTCATCGCGCTCCAGCGGCTCATCCTTGGAAACCGTCGGCGCCAATCCGGCGTAGTCCTCAGGGCTACCGATACCATAGATGCAGCTGACCGACGCAACGACAATGACGTCACGCCGCGACAGCAAGCTCGATGTTGCCTGGTGGCGCAGCTTCTCGACCTCCTCGTTGATGGAGGCATCCTTCTCTATATAGGTATCGGTCTGCGGAACGTACGCCTCAGGCTGGTAATAGTCGTAGTAGCTGACGAAATAGACCACCGCGTTGTTGGGGAAGAGCTCTCGCATCTCCGAGGCGACCTGCGCAGCCAGCGTCTTGTTGGGCTCCATGATGAGCGTTGGCTTCTGCGTTGCCTCAATGAGCTTGGCCATCGTGAACGTCTTGCCTGAACCCGTCACGCCCATGAGCGTCTGATAGCGCAGGCCCTCTTCTACTCCCTCAGCCAGCTTTGCAATGGCTTGTGGCTGGTCACCGGCAGGTTCGTACGGAGAGACGACCTCAAGCCGCGCGTTATCTTCTTTCCGCCCAAATCGCCGCAGCTCGCCACCAAAGTGTCCCGTCTCGGCCACGCTATCCCCTCTCACCGCTTTTCGCATCGAACTAGTGTACCATAGATTCTCCGCCCGATACAAAGGAGCCCGCTTCACTTACAGAGGTCGAAAGAGGCACATCAGCGGTAGAATGAAACGGCACATCTTTCTCGGAGCATTTGGAGAAGCCTATGGGTACCACAAACAGACATGAACGCGGAGGCGTCTTCCTCACAGTGCTGTGCACCATCCTGGGAGTCCTCATTATCCTGGTCGGTCTCGTCTTCTTTGCCATGGCGGTCTCGTTCACCTTTGATGGCGAAGAGTTCGGGCTCATCATGTTTGTCAGCATCATCGGCGCCATCGCCTTTACGGCGGGCATCTTGCTGATCATCCTGCCACATCGCCTACCAAAGGATGCCAAGGCCAATGCCCCCATGGCTGGCCCCGAGACCACGGAGCATGGCCCGCGCATCATCTCGCGCGAGACTTTGGCTGGGCCAGACGGGCCGTCCGCAAGCAGTGGTCCCGCAAGCGAACGGGGCCCCGTACCTGCACCAGCACCGGCATCCAAGCCATCTACCAGTGCAACCGAAGAGATTGCCAACCTGGTCACCCGTTCTGATGACGTTCTCGCCACGCTCAAGGACCTCGTGCGCCATGAGGCTTCAGGCTCCGGCACCAACCGTCACTTGGTAAGCATGCTCAAGGCTGCCGGTCTCATGAGCTGGGACAACGCCCCCGTGTTTGAGGCGGGACGCCTCACGCGCACCCATCATTTTTGGATGCGCCAAAACATCAACGACTTTGACGACGAGACCTACGATCGGTTCATTTCCGTCGAGGCAGCTCTCAACATCAATCAGGACCTGGACGGTCTGGCATCCACCGCGACGGTCGAGGAGTCCTATCCACTCGTTTCACGCCACATCTTTAGCGCCATGACCTCGCAAGTCATCAAGCGCTTCGCCTTCCAGCAGGCGCTCGACGCCGCCTATCCCGGCAAGGGCGCTGAGGCCTCGACGGGCGAATGGATTGTGCGCTCCTGCGTCGCCTCGGCGGCCGAGTGTGCCATTACGCCCTTCCGCGTGGTCTATGACCAACGCGTCAATGTCGCTGGGCCCGAGCATGCCATGGTACTGTTGCTGGAGCTTCCGCGTCCCAACTGCATGTCTCTCTTTGCGACCGACCCCCTGCAGAAGGTCGCCCTCGCGCGTTCGTACGCCCTGCGCCTCAGCGTCCTTCTTGCTGACCACGCCATCAGGCACTCCCAAATCGAGATGGAGCCCCTCCTGGAGACCGTCTACGTCAACTGCCACGAGCATGGCAGTGATGAGACGATCCTTTCCCTGCGTCTTGACCAGCAGCTCATCAAGCGCCTGAGCAAGCTGCTGGCTGACGAATCTGTGCTCGAGGGCAACGGCTTCCCCACTGATGACGGCATCCGCGCACAATTTGGACCCGACGGATGGTTCACGCCGGTCGAGCCGTTTGTCGCCTTCGAAGACGAGCTGGTCTCCCCGCGGTGGCGCTTCACCTATCCCGAACTGGTCGACAAACCTGTCTCCGAAAGCCTTCGCGCCCTCACGGGTGCCCATACCGTCTCTGATCTTGGCATTAACGAAAACGCTGGACGCCTGGCAGCTTGGGACCGCCTGATCGAGGAGCCGTGGTCCTCTACCGAGGAGATCGTGTCCAAGCTGAAGGAGATGCTCTTCGAGGCCAAGGACATCACCGTCACCGAGGCCTGCAACCGCACCATCGAGGCGCTGCTCGAGGGCACCGTTGACGCTCAGGATCGCGAGGAGCTCAATAGCATCTTCATCGGCGGCACCGCCCTTGAGCGTGCCGTGCGCACCGCCGAGGCAGCCCTTGACGAGACCGACAGTCCCTCTGACCCCGAGAAGGCTATCGCCGTACTCTCTGAGCAGCTCGCCCCCATCGAAGCGCTGGGCGCCTATCTTGACGACAGCGATACCATCTATCGCTACTATGGCTCCCTCTCCGAGCGCATCCGCTTCAACCTGGATATCGATGACCACCGTCGTGCGGTGCGCCTGGTCCCCGACGCTTACTACAACGCCCTGTCCAACATCTCGATCGCTTACGATGAGCTGGGCAACTTTGAGAAGGCACAGCAGTACTCCGAAGAGATGATCCGCATCGCCCCGGCTTCCATCCACGCCGCCATGCGTAAGGTCCGCGTGCTTGAGCACCAGTCCCGCATCTTTGAGGCTGCCGACCTCATCAAGTCGATCCTGCGTTACGCGAGCACCCCGCGCGATGCTGCCATCTGCCATTACCGTCTGGCGTTCATGGAGTGGAAGCTCGGTCGTGAGGACCTTGCCGTCGCATGCTACCAGCGCGCCTTGGCCTTCGATACCGAGATGTCCCAGCAGGCACGCGAGGAGCTTGACGACCTGCTGAAATCCGACAACGACCTCAAGCGTCTGAGCGACGACGAGGTCTTTGCCCTCCTTGCCCGCGAGGGCATTCCTCTGGGCTGCGACGACTCGGATCGCCGCCGCATGCTGGGGACCGCAGCGCTCTGCACCGATGAGGGCATCTTCTGGGGAGCCCGTCCGATGGTGGGCATCCTCTTCAACATGTCCGGTGATGACGTAATGATGGGCGTCTACCGCTCGCTTGCCCCAAGGGAATAGAGCGGGACATTAGGGACGGAGGGTTTTGTCCACTTGGCTCAGTTTGAGCCAAGTGG
>JAUNJR010000059.1:0-1910 GCA_030533135.1 Coriobacteriales bacterium | reverse complement strand
ACCACACCCCACACCCCCCCCCCCCCAAACACAACCCTCCGTCCCTAATGTCCCACCGGGGCCTGTCCCCAACGGGGAGCTTGAACTATTTGGGATTCAGGCTTCCGTCGTAGAGTCGCTGGTAGAGCTCGTAAGCTTCAGTCACTTTGACGAGATAGATACGCGTCTCGGGGTAAGTAATCGCATCAGAGATGCTGGGCATGCCGCCATCCATCCAATCCTGCACCGTCCCCAACCCAGCGTTGTAGGCAGCAATGACCTGGTCTGTACTCTCAAGGTTATCCTGCAGGTACTGCAGGCACGCACAGCCGTATTCAATGCCCGTCGACGCATCCTTTAGGTTGTAGGGGTCGTATGTGTACGAGTCGACATACCCCCAGCCCGCAAGCGTCTCTGCCGTGGAAGGCATCACCTGCATGAGCCCCACAGCCCCAGCGTCCGACTCCGCCCAGTCATCCCAGTTTGATTCGCACCTGATGACGGCACAGACAAGGAGCGGATCCACACCATGACGCTCCGAGGACTCGAGGATGGCCTCCGTGTGGTAGACCGGACACAGGACACGCCGAATCAACGCGCTCGGAGCTATGCTTACCAGCACCGATGCCAAGCCGACCACCACGACCGCCAGAAGTGGCAGCGTCCGGAACCAGCGCCAAAACTTCAGCTCGTGCTCCATACGCTCACCTCCCCACCCGCGCGGTCCAACCGCATCGTTCATGCGCTTCCCACCACGCGTCCGTTTCGGCTACAAGGTCTTCCAGAGACCCTGCGTTGTTGATCACCGTGTCAGCATGAGCGGCAAGCCACTCATCGGACGGCTGGTTGGCAGCGCGCGCATCAAAGTCCTCGCCCGTCATTCCGCGGCCGATGGCACGAACGCGGCGCTCGGCCTTCGGAAGCCCTACGACAACAATCTCATCTGCCAAGTCAAACGAATCCGTCATGCGATCAAGCAGCGGAATCTCGACGACACAGCAGGCAGGCTCCGTCTCTGCGCAGGCAGAGTGCGTCAGCACCTCTGCAAGGCGGGCACGGATGGCCGGCAGCTCAAGGGCTTCAAGCAACGCGGCATCTTCCGGTGTCGCAAAGGCACGCGCAGCCAGCAGGCGTCGATTCAGCACACCGGTCTCTGGGTCAAGAAGGTCGGTGCCAAACGCATCTGCCACGGCACGCGTGGTCTCGGTCCCCGGCTCGAGCACTTCGCGCGAAATCTGATCGAGATCGACGCGCCACGCGCCGAGCCGCTCAAGTTCGCCAGCAACGGTCGACTTGCCCGAGGCGATGCCCCCAGCCAGAAAGACGACGTACATCCGCTTACCACCCCCTTTTCAATGCCGGATACACAACCATCCCATTGTGACGCACACCTGCCATAAACACTCAATTCCCACCGAAGCGACAGAGAAGGGCAGCTTTTGTGACCCATCTGCGTTCACCCGCACACACAGCACGTATACCCTACCCCATCACTACGAAAATGTTTCACGCGCTTGTTTGGAATTGGCGGTATTCGATACCATGGCAACATTGCAGGAGTTATTCAGCGGAAGGATAACCATGAACCAGCTTGACAACACCGAGAGGGGCGCACTCGTCAACTCGATCGTCTCCTCCCTCTCCCGCCGCTCGTTCCTCAAGGGGACGCTCGGCATGACTACGCTCGTGAGCGCTGGCTTCCTCGCAGGCTGCGGTGGCGGTGGCGGCGATAACGCCGATGGCGGCGCAGCAACCGGTGCCAACATCATTCGCTTTGGTGTTGCCAAGCCAGATGCCTCGTTTGACACCCAGACGACCTCGACGACCATCGGCATCTCCGAGAACGTGACCGAGGCCCTCTATGAGCTCGACCCCGTGACCACCGAGGTCAAGCCCGTCATCGCCAAGGCTCTGCCCACCGTCTCCGAGGA
>JAUNJR010000154.1:1353-3905 GCA_030533135.1 Coriobacteriales bacterium | reverse complement strand
GCACGCAACGGCACGTCAGCATCACCACAAGCAGCGCAAACCACAGACCCAGAAACGTCTCCCTGCTCATCGGGTGCGTGCCTCCCCCATGATGACGCCGGACGCCACGCCAGCCAGCGCGCCAACGAAGATCGCGGCACCGTCAAAGCCCAGCAGCTTGCAGAGCGTGACCGTCACCGCTGCGACCGCCGCCGCGCAGCCCGTCGCCCCGTCAACAAGCTGCCCCACCAGCAGGCAGATGAAGATGGCCGTCATGCCAAACGACATCACGTCCGTCTTCAGGTCAAGCACCGTCCCCAGCGCGGCTCCCAGGCAGTTGGCCGTGGCCCACGAGAGCATGCACGCAACGTTCACTACCTGCGCATGATTGAGGTCCCAGCCCGTGTGCGAGGAAAACCGGTCGAGATTGATGCCAAAGGTCTCGTCGGTCACCAGCGCCGCAAATGCCAGCGCCTTCCGCCGGCGCTCCGTCCCCACGTATGGCGCGAAGGCCGCCGAGTACAGCAGCTGGCGGCTCGTAACCAGAGAAACACTCAGGAAGATGGAGGCGACCGGCACACCCGAGAGCCACATCCCGCTCACCATGAACTGCCCCGCGCCCGAGTAGTACGTGGCGGAGAAGAGGAACGCCATGAGTGGCGTAAGCCCCACCTGCGCCTCCATGACGCCACAGGGAATACCAATGGACACGTATGCCAACATCACGGGGGCGGCCAGGGCAAGGCACTGCCGCAGGTCGTGCGTCTTCATGGGCCTCCCCTCCCCGTTCTCGTTGGATGGCGGCTAGTTTAGCAACCACTGGGTTGTATATAACAAGTCGTTACAGAGGCGAGACGTATCGCCTTGATTGCATGGCAGCGCGTCCGGCCCGCCCCCGCCTCGCCCGTGCGTACAATGCAGAGCAGGTTCTAGCAAAGGTGCAAAGGGTCACGATGAAGATCAGAAGCGCGAGTACGGCTGACGCCGCCCGAATCCTGGACATATATGCGTACTATGTCGAGCACACCGCCATCACGTTTGAGTACGAAGTCCCCACGCTGGACGAGTTCACGGCTCGCATCTCAAACACGTTGGCAAGGTACCCCTACCTCGTCATTGAGGACGGCGGTGTGATTGTGGGCTATGCCTACGCCGGCACGTTCAAAGACCGCGCCGCGTACGACCGCTCATGCGAGCTCAGCATCTACCTAGACCGCGGGTCTACAGGGAAAGGTTACGGCCGCGCGCTTTACGAGGAGCTAGAGAAACGGCTGCAGGAGATGGGCATCCTCAACCTCTACGCCTGCATCGGCAGCCCCATCGTGGAAGACGAGTACCTCACCAACAACAGCGAGCAGTTCCACGCGCATCTCGGCTTCGTCAGGGTCGGCGAGTTCCACAAGTGCGGTTACAAGTTCGGCCGATGGTACAACATGATCTGGATGGAGAAGCTCATCGGCGAGCATCTGTAGCGGCGTTGGCGCCGTAAGACGGTGGACAATCAATTGAGAGCCGCTTGAAGCAATTCGCGGTAGAGCGTATCAATTTTGATGTAGCATGACGTCACGCACCATCAGCCAAATGGGGCGCGCTACATGAAGCTGGACGAGGATCTTCAGGCTAAGGTCAGGGCATGCAAGACCATCGATGAACTGACCGCGGTGCTGAAGGCCGCTGGCCAGGAACTCTCTGAAGACCTGCTCAACGGAATTGCCGCAGGCGCAGGTTGCGATGATGAGCCATTCATTCTGTGCACTGTCAACTGTCCTGTCGTTATTTTCTAAGCCTTAGCCATCCGTATTCAGCGGCTAGCAAGATGTGAGGCCGGCACACCCATCCGTTGGTGTGCCGGCCTTTACGCATTGGCTGGCTTGGCTTAGGCGCACATCCGTCAGGCCCGGGGTTGAAGTATCCACAACACTTGCTTCAATGGTGACATACACCATTCAGGGCATGGTACGGAGGAGCGGTCATGGCGCTTGCAGATTACGTCCAATCAAAGCCGGTCATTGAGACTGAGAGGTTGAGGCTCCGGCCCTTGTGCGCCTCAGACGTTCCGGCACTCAGGGAGTGGATGGCGGATAGATCCATCTACGCGTATTGGGGAAAGGGCCCGAGCAGGACGGACAAGGACCCCGCGCTGATGTTCGAGAAGCCCGAGAGGCCGACGAAGAGCCTCCACTTGGGGATCGAGGAGCGGGAGTCTGGCAAGATCGTCGGAGAGCTCTGGGTCTACCTTATCGTGAACGACCGCATGGCGACGGTGGCGATACGCTTGGCGCCGAGTCGACAAGGAATGGGCTACGGCACGGAGGCGCTGTCGGCGGTGACCCGCTTCTGCTTCGAACGCACGGAGCTTCAGCGGCTCTGCGCCGAGGTCGACGTCCGCAACGTCGCCTCTTGGCGGATGCTCGAGAAGTGCGGCTTCGTCCGCGAGGGCATGGTCCGCCAAGGAAAGATGGTCAATACGTGGTGCGACTACTACATCTACGGGATGCTGAAGGATGACATGGTGGGGAGTTGATCGTTACTCGGTCTTTGCCTCGATCGGGCCCGACTTGAGTTCACGCGAA
>JAUNJR010000154.1:0-1253 GCA_030533135.1 Coriobacteriales bacterium | reverse complement strand
AGTTCACGCGAATTGGCACCCAGGGCATCGGCGGAGCGCTCACCGATAGTAGAATGGACCAGTTCAACAAACCAGATTGATGAGGACGGCGCAGATGAACCACGAGATAGACGACCATGCCTAGGACAGTTGCAGTCATCCTTGAGCTGGCCCTCTTCGTTTGCGCTCTGTGGCTCCTATCCTTCCTCTCAACTCTGTTGCATGAGCTTGGCCACGCGCTCGGCTATATGATCGCAACGGGAGACGGTCATTGGCACATACGGGTCGGCTCGGGCAAGAGGCTGCTCGACACCAAGCGGCTGACCGTGAAGCTGCTCCCCTTTGACGGCGACTTCACCCCACTGAACACTGACAAGGTAGACACGGCGGCAAAGCTGATCGCGATGCTTGCGGGCGGTCCGATTGCTTCACTCGCAGTGGTTATCGGACTGGCGCTGCTCAAGCGCGGAGCCGTGCCCCTGCCCTCAGAAATCCTCGCCCCCAGTGCCATCGAAACCTTCATCAACACTGCTCTCTCCATCAATCTGTTCATGCTGGTTCTTTCCGTAATTCCCACCCACTATTTCCACGGGGAAATCAGGGGGATGGAGACGGACGGCCTGCAAATCCTCAATGCCGTCAGGAGCCGCAGGAGTAAGCGGTAAGGTATGTATTGTCTTCGGCACAAGCCAATTTGTAGGTGATGACCATGCGCGAGCTGCTACATGACCCGTTCTACGAGCTGCTGGAGCTCTATCCGCGGCGCGGCGTCGACTACTGTCTTATTGAGAGTGATGCGCCACACCAGGGGTATCGATCGCACAAGGACGCCGTGCTGTTCGCGGCGCTCAAGGTGATAGAGCGGGACATCGACACGCAGCTTCAGGACGAGCTCGCGTGTGACGGGAAGGCTCGGGACGAGCAGTTCCCGTGGAGCCTTGATATGGGGAAGGCGCGGGCCCATCAGATTGACGCGGAGGCCCTGCTCCGCATGCCGGAGATCGTGCGGACGGACCGCGTCGGCCGGAGGTACTACGACTGCGGGCTGCCGGATCCCCTTAAGGGCGAGCAGATCCCGTACTGGTACGCGTTCTGGGAGACGCCGCACCGCTCGGGGTACGGGCCGGACGACTTCCGCAGGGTCAACGCCGCGCTGTTCCCGGAGGGGACCGACGGGCTGGAAGTGTACGAGTGGACCACGGACTGGTCCAACCTCTTTGACGACGGGCACGAGTGGTGGGGCGCGGCGTGCTGGAGCGTGTACGACAGGCGCA
>JAUNJR010000153.1 GCA_030533135.1 Coriobacteriales bacterium | reverse complement strand
ACCAGGTGGCTGCCACCCTCATACTGGGCGTGTTTCAGCAGGTACCGAGCGTGCGCCGTGCTGTGGTGATGGTGCAGGCGGAGGTCGCAGACCGCATCGCCGCACGGCCTGGCAACAAAACGTACGGCGCTTATACCGCCAAGCTGGGGCTTTATGGCAAGGTGACCGGTCGCTTCGAGGTGGGTCCGGGTAACTTCATGCCGCCTCCGCATGTGGACTCTGCTGTGGTGCGCATCGATCGCGATCCTGTTCAGGATGCTCCAGAGAACACGCCTGCGGTTATTGATGCCGCGTTTGCGCAGCGTCGCAAGACCATCCGAAACTCAATGGCTGCGTCTGGCTTTGACAAGGCTGCGCTTGACGCCGCCTTTGCGCAGACGGGCATCGCGCCGAATGCGCGGGCAGAGACCCTGTCGGTTGCTGAGTTTGTCGAGCTCGCAAAAGCGCTTGGCTAACCCACCTGTCACATTGGGGACTGTCCCCAACATGACAGTTGTCACATTGGGGACTGTCCCCAATGTGACAGTTTGAGATAAGAAGAGGTGCGCGTATGCCGTGGATGACGGAATGGAACCTTGATAAGGCGTTGGTTGCGCTGCTGGCTGACGACAATGCGCTGTTCCATGACAAGAAGGGCCGTCCAATTGAGCTGCCGCGCGCGCTTGCCCCGCTGGCAGACAGCCATGGGCATCTGACACACTTTAGAAGGAACGACCCATCGGTTGCGCTCGCACGCGCTGCGTTGGTGGGGATGCGCCTGCTGGTCGTGCCGCTCGATCCTGTGGGGGATGCGCACGACGCACCGGCTGCGCTTGCCTGGCTTGACGAGGTGATTGCTCGCGCGGCAGAGCTCCTTGATGCGGCGGCAACAAGAGGCGTGACGCCGCCAGTCGTTGCAGGGTATGAAAACGTTCCTAATCTGCTCGATAACGTGCGCATTATTGCGGGCGTGCATCCGTATGGCGCCGAGGCTTTCTTGGGTCGGGGCTCTACTGATCGCTCGGATGCCGCCTTTGGTGAGGCGTCGCATGAGGCGCTCATGACGCTGCTTGAGAGTCCGCGCTGCGTGGGGGTCGGAGAGTTTGGCTTGGACTTTGGACCCTACAACACGCTCGGTGAACAGGTGCAGATGGATGCCTATGTTGAGCAGCTGCGCCTTGCAAAACGGCTGAACATGCCGGTCGAGCTGCACCTGCGTGACGAGGAAGACGGCGTCCATACCACCGGCCATGACCTTGCGCTCTCGGTTCTTCGTGCGGAGGGCATCCCCGAGAAGGGCTGTGACCTGCACTGCTATACCTCGGACGTGGCGGTGATGGAGCCGTTTGTCGAGCTCGGCTGCCACGTGGCGTTTGGCGGCGCGGTCACCTTTGCGCGCTCTGCGGACATCCGCGAGGCCGCAGCAGCCTGCCCAACCAAACTGTTGCTCTCAGAGACGGACAGCCCCTACATGGCGCCCGTGCCCCTGCGTGGACAAGAGTGCGAGCCCGCAATGGTTGCCTACTCTGCAGCCTGCGTTGCCAACGTGCGCGAGGAGACGGGCATCTCTACGCGGCAAGAGACCTATCAAGCACTATGGGATAACGCCAACCACTTGCTGAGGCACTGACTATGACACGGTCGGCCCCCATCGATGCCCGCGAGGCGCTGTCGGAGCTTCTCTGGCCCACCCGTTGCGTTGGATGCAACCTTCCAGGGGAGTTGCTGTGCGAACAATGCCGCGCTGACCTGCCGTGGATTGACCAACGCTGGGCTTGCCCGGTCTGCGGTGCGCCGGGCGGCTGGCTGACCTGCACGGAATGCGACCGTTCGCGCGACCACGTCGACCAGGCCATCCCATCTGACGCGACGACGTCGGTAACGGCGTGGGATGTGCGAGCGACCATCTGTAGTCTTCCCTTTGATGGTGTCGGTGCGGCTCTGGTCACCTGTCTCAAGGACGGTCATGAACTGCGCCTTGCTCCCATCATGGCGGCGGCTATGGCTTGCTCGCTTGACGAAGCCCGAGCGTGGGATGCCCTTGACGGCCGCCCTCGGTTTGACGCCTTGCACACGGACGTGCTCTGCTTTGTCCCAGCAACGCCCGCCGCGTATGCTCGACGCGGCTTTGACCACATGGAACTGGTTGCACGTGCCTTGTCGCCGTTCATTGACGTGCCCGTCCTCGATGCGTTGGCGCGTCGCGATGCCTCTGACCAGCGCGCCTTGGGCAAGGAGAGCCGAGCCCAAAACCTTGCAGGGACCATCGAGGTCGTCGCTGATGTCCACGGGCTGAACGTTCTGCTCGCCGATGACGTTATCACCACGGGTTCGTCCATGAACGAAGCTGCGCGAGTGCTCTTGGCCCATGGCGCAAAGTCGGTCACCGCCTGTGCATTGGCACGTGTTTGCTAGCATCGTTAAAAAAAGTGATGGTCTACAACCTGCAAATGCGGGGGAAATGACCGAACATCGTCATTATCAGAGTTGTTTGAGTTTGCAACGTTATACTGGAATGCGTCTCTACCCAGGTCTGTGGTTGCGGGCGCACGCCCAAGTCCAAGGCAGACGAGGCCAAAGGGATCCACGTAAGCTCGGGGCGTGCGCGCTCCAGCGATCATGGCTCGTCCTAGAAGTAAGTCGTACCGTCCGTTAGACAAAGAGGCAAGGGGCCTCGCGGACGAGAGGGTCAGTAGTGAGGATGCCGTGGCATCTGAGCAAACCCCCCAGTGCGCGAGTGTGGGGTCAAAAACCAGGTCAGCTGGGGCAGAGACACACGGCGACCACGTTTCGCAGCCGTCGGCTGCGGGCAGAGCGATAAGGACTGCTCATGAGGACACGGCAGAACGCGTCACACAGGCAATCACTGGTCACGGTACTCGCACTGACGTGCGCGTTGGCTCTGACCGGATGCTCAAACCTTCCCTTTGACCTGCCTGACCTGCCGTTTGACATCCCGGAGTTCTCGTTCGAATTGCCGGAACTGCCCTTTGACCTGCCCGACCTCTCAGGTCTTCCAAACCCGTTCTCAAGGTTGGGAACATCTACGTCGGTCGAGGACGCCCGAAACGCCAAGGCTAAGGCGGCATCCTCTGGTCTGACGGCAGAGGACCTGGTGTCCGACGGGGTTCTGACGGTTGGCCTGCTGACCAAGCAGGTGTCCGCACCGTTTGTGGTCAAGGGCGCTGGCTCCAGCATATATGGCATCGACGTTGACGTTGCCTCGGCAGTTGCTAGCGAGCTTGGCCTGTCCGTTCGTTTTGTCGTGGTCGAGGATGCCGACAAAGCGCTTTCCGAGGGCACCTGCGACGTAGTGATGGACGTTGCGTCGTCGCACACGGGGGATGCTGCCCTCGTGAGTGGTTACTATGAGACTGCCTTCGCGTTCTTTGCAAAGGGCGAGCGTCGCGTTGTTACGGTGGACGAACTGAACGGCAAGACGGTCGCTGTCCAGGACGGGTCCGTCTCGCAGGCCGCGCTCAACCGGACCAGCCTCACCTTGGAGCAGAAGCCCTATACCAACCTGAACGAGTGTTTCGAAGCCCTCAATGCAGGAGAGGTCGACTACGTTATCTGTGATGCCTACCCTGGCGCCTACCTTGCGGCTGCTTATGAGGGCATGAGCTTTGTGGGTGCTCTGACCAACCCCGCTACGATCAACATGGCTGTCTCCAAGGACAAGGCCTACCTGCAGGATGCCATGCAGCGTGCGTGCAACACGGTGGTGGGTGGCGGCGCCATGGAGATCATTCGCTCCACGTGGGTTGGCGGCATGGAGGCCATTACCGACCAGGACGTCATTGCCGACGTCCCCATCCGCGAGGACGCTCCGCCGCTTGACGAGTGGGGAACGCCGCAGGACGGTTCAAACGCGGGCTCGAACGCCGTCATCATCACCCAGAGCATGGTTGATGAAGCCAACGCACGTGCTGCCGCCGAGGCCGC
>JAUNJR010000152.1 GCA_030533135.1 Coriobacteriales bacterium | reverse complement strand
ATCGGCTACTCTTCTTGGTGCCGCTGGATTACAGGTCTAAAGGCAATGGGGCCCCGCGTTCATGTCGCGGGGCCCATCAACAGCTGAACTATGAATACGTAGTCAGTCCTTCTCTGGAGTCCAGACGTCGTCGTAGCCTTCGCCAGACAGTTCAGCCCGTGCATGGGATATCTCCTCTGGAGACATGCTGGTCAAGAGGGTAGACGTCAGGTCGTCATCGGCAGACACCCCGAACATAACGTTCCCCATTCGCACATAACGCACAGGCAGCTTGTCAACGACTCGGATTGTCAGGCCGTCGTCGAATACGGTAACCCAGAGGTCCGTGCAGTCGACGTGCTTGGGCATGTCGACAACCACGATACCCTCCTCCGCATCCGGGATGGGCATCGCTTCAGCGTGGTCATCGAAATGGCGACAGTTTGTCAGGGTAACCTGCGATACCGCCATCACGTCAGGGTCAAGCTGCAGCTCGACGAGGTCGTCCTCGTTGTATAGACCGACGAACTTGACATAGTCGAGCTCGTCGCCAAGAACCGCGATGGCAGCGAAGAAGTCCTCAGTCTTATAAGCCGTTCTGGTCATTCCCTCGATTGTACTTACGCTCATTGTGGCCCCTCAAATCTCCCAAGGCGAGATGGCGACGACGTCCTCGCCGAGGGGATACGGCCTGTCCGTGGAGCAGATGACCGCACCAGCGCCTACCTCGTAGTCGTTCAGCGCCTTGAGCGCCGAGAAGTTTGCCATAGCCTCTGCCCCGGGGGCGGTCGCGGCCTTGACCTCGACGGGATGGAGCACCCGTCCCTCCTGGATGACGAGGTCGATCTCGCGCTTCCTCGAGTCGCGGTAGAACCACACGTCCCTGAGCTCCTTGCCTGCGTTCATGTACGAACGCAGCACCTCGCCCACCGCGAAGGTCTCGAAGAGGTGGCCGGCCATCGCCCCGCGAGAGGCGGTCTGGGGGCTCGTCCACCCCACGAGATGGCACACAAGCCCGGTGTCCATGAAGAAGAGCTTGGGGGTCTTGGCGAGCCGCTTGCTCGGATTCGACCAGAACGGCCGGACGAGCCGGGCTATGCCGGACGCCTCGAGGACGGAGAGCCAGCTCTGGGCGGTCTTGACGTCAACCCCCACCGTCGAGGCCACGTCGGTCGCGTTGAAGAGCTGGGCCGTGCGCGCCGCGCACGCGACGAGGAAGTCCCGGAACTTGAGCTCGTCCCTGAGGTTGACGAGCTGGCGCACATCGCGCTCGATGTAGGTGCGGACGTAGTCCGCATAGAAGGCGTCCCACTCGACAGTGGGGTCCTGCAGGGCGGGCATGTTTCCACGCTGGATATGGGACCAGAGGTCGAAGCCCTCCGGTCGGGGAACTCGAGGCGTGCCGGCCAGGGAAGACGGGACGAACGCCCCCTTCCCCAGATTCCCCGACAGCTCCCTCAGCGAGAGTCCGGACATCTCCAGGATGCCCACCCTTCCCGCAAGCGACTCGCTCACGCCTTGCATCAGCTGGTAGGTCTGCGAACCCGTGAGGACGACCATGCCTCGCTCTTCCGTCTGGTCGACAACATACTTGACCTGCCGGAAGAGCTCAGGCACAAGCTGTACCTCGTCGACTGCGGCGGGATAGCCGTAGACCGTGAAGAACGACATGGGATCCCTCGCCGCGAGGCTCCTTGCGCTGTAGTCGTCAAGCGTGACGTAGGAGTACCCATCGGGAAGGCACTCCCTAAGGAGCGTGGTCTTGCCAACCTGCCTTGCCCCCGTGACGAGGACGACCTTGCGCTGGCTCATCCTGGAGAACAGCGCCCGCTCTATCTCTCGGGTGATATACATGCGGTTCCTTCCGCTAGACTATGGAAGGATGATAGCATGTAGCTGGTGTTTTGTAAATTATGGAGTTATACTCCAGATAATGTCACTCCCACTCAATAGTCGCGGGAGGCTTGGGTGTTATGTCATAGACCACGCGATTGATGCCTGCGACCTCACCCACAATGCGACCCGAGATGCGTGCGAGCACGTCATAGGGCAAGCGCGCCCAATCGGCCGTCATAGCGTCGGCGCTCTCCACCGCACGAAGGATAACCGGCCGCGCGTAGGTGCGCTCGTCTCCCATCACGCCCACGCTCTTGATGTCGGGCAGTACCGCGAAATACTGCCAGCAACTGTGCTCGGAGTTGCGGTCGCCCGTCTTGGCGAAGAGATCCTCGTTGTAGGCATCCAGCTCCTCGCGAATCACCGCATCAGCATCTCGCAGCATCTCGAGCTTCTCGGTGGTGACCTCGCCGATGATGCGAATGGCCAGACCCGGCCCGGGGAATGGCTGGCGATAGACCATCTTCGCGGGCAATCCCAGTGCGATGCCCAGTTCGCGCACCTCATCCTTGAAGAAGTGGTCGAGCGGCTCGATGAGGTCGAAGTGTACCCCTTCCGGGAACGGAATCAGGTTGTGATGGCTCTTTATGGTCGAGGCCTTGCCACCCGATTTGCGCGCCCCGCTCTCGATGATGTCAGGATAGATGGTTCCCTGTGCCATGAAGCGCACGCCATCGAGTCGCTGCGCCTCCTCGAAGAAGACCTTCCAGAACTCGGTGCCGATGCGGCGGCGCTTCTCCTCGGGCTCGGTGACGCCGGCAAGGAGTTGTAGGTACCGCTCCTCCGCGTGCACATGCACCAGCGGCATCTTGAATTGGTCGCGAAAGACCTCCTCCACCATCTCGGGCTCGCCTTTGCGGAGGAACCCGTGGTTCACAAACACGCAGGTAAGTTGGTTGCCGATGGCCCGATGCACAAGTGCGGCCACGACGCTGGAATCCACGCCTCCGGAAAGGCCCAGAATCACGCGGTCCTCCCCCACCCGTTCGCGAATCTGCGCTACCTTCTCTTCGATGATGCCTTCCATAGTCCAGCTCGGTTCGAGGCGGCAGATGCCGAAAAGGAAGTTCTCGAGCATGCGGCGACCATGGGCGGTATGACGAACCTCGGGATGAAACTGCGTTGAATAGAGCCTGCGAGCAGCACACTCCATCGCAGCCACAGGGCAGGTCTCGGTATGCGCCGTAATGGTGAAGCCATCTGGCGCATGACTCACGGAGTCGCGATGGCTCATCCAAACGGTCTGCTCGCCCGGCGTCGAGGCCAGAAGCTCGCTCGAGCCCATGCGGGCCAGTTCTGCGGGACCATACTCGCCCTTCTCGGCATGGGCAACCTCGCCACCCAGGGTGACAGCCATGATCTGGTGACCATAACAGAAGCCGAGCACGGGAAGGCCCAGATCAAAGATGGCCGGGTCCACATGCGGGGCATCGTCGGCATACACGCTGGCTGGCCCACCCGAGAGGATGATGGCGGCTGGGGCAAGCGCCGCGAGCTCCGAAGCCGTGATGTCGCACGGAACGAGCTCGGAGTACACATGCAGGTCGCGCACGCGGCGCGCAATCAACTGCCCATACTGAGCACCGAAGTCAAGCACCGCAACGAACTGCCCCGTCCCGCTCTCCATATGCATTCCCTCCGTGAGACATGGCCCTCCGCCCCCACCGTGGGCGGTGAACCCATCGACTCCGCAGACCGCTCAAATCTGACACGAGCGCCACTCTTGTCGCCACCTCTTCTATGCGAGATTCTATCCGAGTTATGTCACGAACGTGAGTCGTGTTGTCTTTTATCGAGACTTGCCTTCAAAGTCAAGCAACCCGAAACGACGTCGTGGTAGGCACGGAGCAGTCCCGCCTTGCCGCAAAGCAAGCAACGCGTTGGCCACCACAATCCGACGTGCCCATTCCCCAAAGAACACAGGTGATAGGCAGGCCTAAAACGGGGAAGAGGGTCGCACGTCGTAGTTACGGGCAGCCTTTTACTAGACCCCCGCATGGGGGTGCGCCACGTGCTCGATAAAGTCCGCGGCACCCGTGGGGCCTGCACAGGAGCGCAGGT
>JAUNJR010000151.1 GCA_030533135.1 Coriobacteriales bacterium | reverse complement strand
GCCCATGATGGGCATGCTCATGATTCCCAAGACCATCTGCTACATCTGGATGATCACGATCTTCCTGGGTGCGCTCTAACCAAAACGCGGGAAATTAAGCCTGCAGCGCGAGGGCAATCGTCAGTGCCATGTCATTCCAGAAGAGCCGGTGCAGCTCGATGGTGCGAATTCCCATCAGATTCATGGCACGTTGGGCCTCACCGCGTCGTGCGGTGCCCTTTTCATGGTCCCAACCATCAAGCTCAAACGAACGCAGGTCAAAAAGCAGCTCTTCGCTGTGTGTGCGATACCAGCTTCGCAGAGGCGCTGCACACGCCTTGAATGCCGCCTCCTTTGCTGAGAAGGCAAAGGCATACCCACGCGCTGGCTCATGAGGCCACGCCTCCGCAACCAACTGCTGCTCACCCTCAGTGAAGAGCAGGTGATTAAAGCGTTCGCCGCGCTCACCGGCAAAGTCCTCAACTGCCGCCAAATCGATGCCAAGCCCCACGACTCGATTCCCGCACGGCCTTGCAATCCACGCAAGGAGCCCTGCTTCGTGTTCATCGGTAAAACTCACCAGCACAGAATCATCCAGCGCATCGGTGTCATCGAGAACAGCCGGGGCCTCGCGCTCGTCGTGGGCAACCTGCAGGACCTGCCCGCCTTCTCGTGCAAACGAACGGATGCCGTCAGAAGCCGTCTCGAAGCTACCCTCCGCCATGACCCCATAAAACCTGATGTCATGGCAACAAAGCGCATCCCTCAGTAGCTGCGTTGCTGCTTCTGCTAGTTCTGTACGTTGTCGTTCGATAGACACTGACTCACGCCCGTTCGTTCTCGTCATCCCTAGGTCGAGTGTATTGCCCGTGCCAATCGATGGCAATCGTTGTGCGCACAAACAAGGCTGGCAATGATTGAGCGGCTGGCTTTCAGTCACAAGGACGGTGAAGCACCTCCATTCAGTTCATACACTTGAAACACTGGATGGTGTCAAGTGGCATGCGTGCCGATGAGAGGAGCTTCACATGAAGGTTATGGCAATCTGCGCAGGTCGTAAGAACGGCAACGGCGAGATTCTTGCCAAGGAGGCCCTGAGCGCTGCTCAGGCAATGGGCGCAGAGGTCGAGATGATCAACCTCTTCGACTACAACATCCTGCCGTGCACTGGCTGCGAGGGCTGCACCATGCAAATGGGCGAGGTCGCAATGGACCCGACCAAGAAGTATCGCGGTTGCGTTCTCAAGAACAAGGACGACGTGGACGCCCTCATCGCCGAGATGCACACCTGCGAGGGTGTTATCTTCTCCGTCCCCACCTATGACCTGACCCCCAGCTCCCTGTACACCCGCTTTGCCCAGCGCTTCCTCGCCTACGAGCTCTCCTTCCTGCTCGAGATTGGCGTTGTGGATCACAACCCGCACACCGTGGCCGGCCTCATCGCCGTCGGCGGCTCCATGCATGACTGGCAGACGCTCGCTCTCGAGAGCCTGCAGGCGACCATGTTCACCATGTCCCTCACCGTCGTTGACCGCTTCATGAGCCAGCGCGTCGGTCGTCCGGGTAACGTCCTGCTGCACCAGGACCAGCTCGACCGTGCTCACCAGATGGGCGAGAACATCGTCAAGGCCATCCAGACCCCCGTCGAGGAGCGCACCTGGCTGGGCGATCCCAACGACGGCGTCTGCCCCGTGTGCCACTCCAGCCTGGTCTATCCTGGTGATCCCCACTGGGACGGCATCGAGTTCCCGTACGAGTGCGCCGTGTGCGGTTGCGGTGGCGACCTTGGCAAGAACCCCGAGACCGGCAGGCCCATGCTCATCATCGATCCCGAGAACGGCCACATCCGCGACCGTAACAACGACAAGGGCCGCGCTGAGCACCTCAACGAGATCATCCAGACCCGCATCGGCTTCTTCCAGAGGATGGACGAGGTCAAGCCGCTGATGGCCAAGTACCGCGACATGAAGTTCCCGACCTTCACCATCGAGCGCTAACGAATGTTTCAGCCGCGCGGGATTCCCCCTCTCGCGCGGCGCTCCTCTCCACGACAACCCCCTCTGCTGCATGCGGGAAGGCAAAGCAGTAGAGGGGGTTGTTCTATTGCACAAAGATGCTATCCGGTGCGCAGCCACGTTCTGTCGAGCTTGCAGCGCGGTGTGAAGAGGCCAAGGTTTATCAGGACCCGGAAGCTCGTCTGAAGAATGAAGATGTCCTCGCCGCTTGAGAGGTCCATTCCCAGCACCTCACGGATGCGTCCCAGTCGATAGAGCATCGTGTTTTTGTGCAGGTTGAGCAAGCTGGCCGAGCGAGAGGTCGAGCACGCCGTCTGCAGGTAGCAAAAGAGGGTCTCGACCAGTTCACAGCCGTGGCTCTCGTCGTAATCCATCAGTGACAGCAGGGAGGGATGGCAGATGTTGAGCAGGTTCATGCGCTTTCCGGCCTGTTCGACCGCCTGCATGTAGGCATAGTCCCGGTATTGGAAAACACCCTCATCGTTAATGATGCGCGATGCGAGCGTCCCATAGCGAATGGCAGCCCGCGCCTGATCGTATCCGGTGCGTGTCTCGGTGATGGCGCGGAACGAGTTTGAGACTCCCGCCGTCAGCCCGTTAAGCGTAGCCACCTCATGGATTCTGCGAAGTGCGCGCTCTGAGAGCTGGTTATCGAGGTCCCTGGAGATGAGAGCAACAAAGTGCTGATGGAACTTGGTATACAGGGAGTGGTGCAGAACGGGGCGCAGCTGACCGGCGATGTGCTCTACTTGAATCTGTGTGAGCCCCTCGCCTGGCGCATGGAGGCATACGACGTACAGCAGCGGTTTGGGATGAAAGTCGAGGGCCTTTAGGCGGCGCCTTGTCACGGCGACGCTGGGAGAGCGGTCGCCCAAGAGATTCTCGAGGAAGTATGAGCCCAACTCACCAGTTGAAGGAGACCAAATCTCGGACTTTTGTAGTTCTTGCCCCACAAAATTGGACAATTGCACAAAGGCTTCTCGGTCAAGATCGCGGAACAAATGCGCGTATTCCATCATCATGACGTGTGCAATGCAGATACCACGGACCATGACCGCCATAGTCATGGTATTGCAGTCAAGAAATTTGTTGTAATGAACAAGGGGGCCTTTGTTCCTGCCAATCGTCGAGTCAATATAGCTGTCCCGAATGTAATTGACGCCTTCTTCAAGCAGCGTCTCACTCACCATTTCCTCGTTCATAACGTGCGCGAGCCGTGAGTTGTCGTTGGGCAGCGAGCCCAGATGATAGGCAATATATTGATAGGTCGGATCGACAACGACGATGGGGTTGCCCAACGCGCTCGCTGCCTCCTCAATGAGAAACTGCAGTCCTTGGTTTGAGAAATGAGCAGCAAGCAGGCGCTGCAGCACTGCGGTGAGGTCGCTTTCGTTGATGAAGGCTGTCTGGATGGCGTTATAGCACGCAAAGAGGTTGATACCGTTGGCCAGCCAGATGAGGTTCACGTTAGGTTGGGCGACCAGCGCTTCTGGCGCATCGCCACCATCAACAATGATGCAATTGAAATACGTTGTCTCGGGGACGCTGGCAGGCAGCAGGATGCTGTCGCAAAAGTAAAGCACATCGCCACGAGGCGACTCCGTGAACACATCCGTAAGAAAAGCGACGTTATAAACGTCGCAGTGGGGATCAGCAAGTGAAGAGCGTGCAACGCTCCTTTCAGGCAATCGTTCGATTAAGTTTGCGAGCTGCATGCAAAGAGCCTCCAGTGGTCTTGTCTATCAGCTGCTAGGGCAGCGTTTGGAAACCGCCTCTGTTCAGCAGGAAGTGTTGTGTAAACACACAAGAGGATACGCCTTTCTTGCGCCAAACGTTAGGTGTCAAAACCTCGTTTCTGTGGATGGAAGCACGCAAGATTAATCCAGTGTGTTCTATCCATCAACAGAAGGAGTGGAGCAATGAAGGTAGGCAAGTACGCACGCAGCGTGTCCATCGTGGGCGTCGGCTGCACCC
>JAUNJR010000150.1 GCA_030533135.1 Coriobacteriales bacterium | reverse complement strand
CCAAGCGGGTTTACCACACGGCCAAGCATGGCGTGGCCGACGGGGATGTCCATGACGCGACCCGTGGTACGGCACAGGTCACCTTCCTTGATGGCGCCAACGTCTCCAAAAAGCACGGCAGAAACGTACTCGCTATCCAAGTTCTGCACGAGGCCATAGACGTCCTGGTCGGTCCTCGAGTTGGTGAACTGCAGCAGCTCCCCCGACATTGCGTTCTTGAGGCCCGGGATGCGCGCGATGCCGTCTCCCACTTCCGCGACAGACGAGGTCTCGCCGCGCTCAACGACGCGACCGACCCGGGAAAGATTGACTTCAAGGCCCTTGAGAATGGCGCTCGTATCAATGGCGTCAGCCATTATGCACCTCTTTTCCCACTTACGAGGCCTTTGTGCACCGCAGACAGTTGCGCCCGTATGCTCGCGTCGTAGCGCTTTCCAAGCGCTTCGAGAATGATTCCTCCGATGATGGACGGGTCCACGGCCTCAATCAGATACACCGGTGCATGGAAGATCGCCTCGGCGGTCGAGGTGGCCTTGACACGCAGCAGCTCGTCCATCGGAATGGCCGTGGTAGCCGTCACCGTAATCGAAGGATCGTGCTCATCGATGAGGTTCTGTAGGCGAATCTCAGCGGCACGAACCTCGGTCATGAGCTCGCGCGCATACCTCGCGGTGTCCTCGTGCGGATAATGCTTAACGGGTGCGCCTGTCTTGTTGTCCGCATCGCCCACGTTAGGCATCCTGTGCCTCCATCTCCTCAAGGTAGCGGGAGGCGAGCTTCAGGTGCTTCTCGTCAGTGAGCTCTGCGCCAATGATCTTTCCAGCAATCTCAACGGAAAGGTCAGCGATGGACCTCGTGAGGTCTTCCATGGCACGGGTGCGCTCGGCCTCAACAGCCTTGTGACCCTTGTCAATGATGTCTGAAGCCTGCACGTGAGCCTCGTAGACGATACGTGCCCGCTCCTCTTCCGCATCCTGCTTTGCTTTAGCCACGATGCTGGCAGCCTGCGCATGGGCTTCAGAGAGCCTTCGGTTGCATTCTTGAGTAGTCTCGGCAACCTTACGCTGAGCTTCCTGGGCAGCTTCGACCTGTCCAGTCAGGGCCTTTTCTCGGTCGTCCATCATCTTGACAACGCTCGGCCACACCATCTTGGCAAGGACGATGTAAACGATAAGGAAGGCGATGCATGCCGGGATGAGCTCGGCAATGGCGGGGATTAAAAGATCAATGCCGCCGCGTTCTTCCTCCGCCAGCGCAAGTGTCGGAGTGGCAGCCAGCGACACGAGCGCGGCTGTCGACATGCACGCCATCTTTTGGATGTGCTTCTCCATTGCGATGATTCCTTTCGGCCTTGGAAGCGTGCGCTACATGATGGCGACAACGAAGCCGATCAGGCAGAGAGCCTCGATGAAGGCTGATGCCAGAATGAAGACGGTGAACAGGTTGCCCTTGACCTCGGGCTGGCGTGCCATGTTGGTGGCCGCAGCATAGGCCGCGAAGCTGATGCCGAATGCCGCCGCAACGACGCAGATGGCATAACCAAAGATGTTGCTCACTGTTCCTCCTTTGTCATTCGTCGGACCGCCCGACGAGTTCCAAAACTGATAAATGCACATGCGGGAAACCCGCGAGATGCCAAATAAAGGTATTTAGTGTCCCTCGGCCTCAGCAAGCTGCACGTAGACAGCCGAGAGCAGTGTGAAGACATAAGCCTGAATAAAACAAACCAGCAGCTCAACCACATAGATGATGAGCAGCAGCACCAGCCAGAGTATGGACATGGCGCCCGTGGCGAGGTTTGAGAGGGTAAAGTTCGTAAGCGCCGGCATGACAAAGGTCGAGATCATAATGGCAAAGACGCCCATGACCACATGGCCGGCAAACATGTTGCAGAACAGACGCACCGCCAGCGTAACGAGGCGCAGGAAGGTAGAAAAGAGCTCGATGAACCACACCAGAACGGCGATGGGCTTCATGACGCCCGCAGGGGCGAGGCTCTTGATGTAACCGACGACGCCCTTTTTCTTCATGCCCACATAGATGAAGTAGACGAAGCTAGCAAGGGCGATGGCACCCGTGATGCCCGTGGATCCGGTGCCTGCCTTCCAGGTGGGCAGCATGCCGATGTAGTTACCAAACAGCACGACAAAGAAAATGGTCGCCAGGAAGGGGAAGTGCTCCTTCCATGTGTCACCCAATACTCCCTTGCAGATGTCATTGGCTATGAACTCCATGCCGTAGTCAATGGCATTGGCAACGGTGCCGTGCGGCACCAGGCGGCCATCGATGTTTCGTCTATAGAACAGGAGCATGGCCACCATGATAATCATGGCAAGCGAGAACCACGCAACGTAAACGGTGAGGCCCAGGGTGGTATTGCCAACAACCGCGGCGGGGTAGAAGCTCTCTACGAGCTCTCCCATGGACTCCGAGACCTGCTGAAACGCGTCGCCCACGAAACCAACCTTCCCTTCATCACGACGAACCGACGGTGCGTACGTCTGTGTACCGAGCTGGAAGCCTACTGGCTGGCAGTTCCGCGCATGAAACGCTCGTGAAGGGCATTTTACTCGCGTGTGGACTCCGTGTCACGTTTGTGTCACATGGTTTCACGTGTGGGCCATATTGGATGCATCTTGCTATGGCGGGTAGACAAGTCAATTCTCATAAAAAAGAGTGGGCATTGTGGCACATGACTTGTCGATTGCTGCAATTGGCTGACTAGGCGGAAGCAGCGCGAAGGTGGCCTACGATCGCCATGCCCTCTATTTCGTCAACTCGCTTGGCTCGCCTTCCTTGCGACGGAGCCACGCTACGTATCCAGCGAGGCCAGCAAGCGCCACACCAGAGACGGCCATGATAACGTACAGCGGATGCAGGAGTGCATCACGATCGTCGCCAGTCTTTACGCGCTTCTTAGGCGGCTCGGGCTCGGGCACCTTCTCATACGAGGGCTTGAGGTTGATGGTAGCTTCGTCATGCCATGCACCGGAGGCCTCGTCGGTGTAGATGATCCCCGCCATGTCACCACTGCTGTCGGACCACTTGGTCGGTGCAGTGACCATGGTTGCAGGAAACACGAACTCATAGTCACCGGATTTGGCTGCACCCGTGCCATAGCCCTCGTTGGCCCCACGGGCAATCACCAAGTAGATGCCCCTTGCATCCAGCGTGGCATCAGCCTCCCCGTTGGAGAAGCGCACCGTCTGGTCTGGTGCGAGCTTGCCAGCTGTAACAATCTTGGCCGCAGCATCGTACAGCTCCGCCCAATCGGACGCCTTGCTTTCGCGGTTAGCGGAGACCGCCTGAAACTGTGCCTCGAGAGACGTAAAGCTGTCCACGTCCCACAGGTAGTGGTAGGCATCGTACTCTGAGTCCTTTTCCGCCGATGCGATGCGGTAGACGTCTAACACCAGGTCAGCTTTTTTGACCTCGGCCACGAACGCTTCGTCCGTGCTGGTCGTGGCGTTTACGGTAAGACTGAACGTGTAGTTTTCCACGGCTCGAGCTACTCCGCCAGAGACGAACGCGAGGGCCACGCAGAGCGCGATGACCAGCGCTTTGAGCCTGTCGCCCATCCTTCTCATGAGCTTTCCCTCCCCGTCATCGCTCTGTGCCGTCAGGGCCTTTGTTGCCTTCCATTCGCCTGAGAGCAGCCAACGCAGCGTCGTGACTCAGCGAATGTCCCTTCACACCGTACCAGACCAGCGCCCCCACGAGGTACACAAAAAGCATCGGAATCGCCACGGCAGGCACAGCGATGTAATTAGGAATCTGGACGGCATCAGCTGGAATGACTTTCTGACCAGCAACGTTATCGATACGGTGGCCGCGCACAAGCAGCCGATGCGTGTTGATGCCGTACGGCGTGCAGGTGACAAGCGTCACGTAGTCTTTACCGTCGTCAATGGTGAGATCGCTCATGTCCTCAGGTTCCACAATACGTATCTGATCGACCTCGTAAGTGAGCGTACGGTT
>JAUNJR010000149.1 GCA_030533135.1 Coriobacteriales bacterium | reverse complement strand
TGCAGGCATGACCGACGACGAGATTCTTGCAGGTAGGGTGGACGACTATGCATAGACTCCTCCTCGACACCAACATCCTGCTCGACGCGGTCTCTCCCAACAGGCCCGAGCAGCGAGAGACGCATCGGCTGCTTGCCCGCTGCAACGGCGACGGCGATGTGGGAATCGCATGCGCGCTCTCGCTCAAGGACGTCTATTACGTCATGCGTAAGCGCTTCGACGAGCCCATGGCCCGGAAAGCGGTAGGGTGGCTCACCAAGCTGCTGGTCGTCGGCCCCATCAGCGCCGAGGAGTGCCTGGACGCCCTCGCGTCCGACGAGCCCGACTTCGAGGACGGCCTCATCAGATCGTGTGCCGAGCTCAACGACGTTGATTTCATCATTTCGCGCGACAAGGATGCCTTTGCCGGCTCCACCGTGCGCTGCGTGACCTCCCGCGAGTACCTCACGAAGGTTGTCCAGCGTGACGAGGAGCGCATGGGCTATACGTGGACAGAGGCCTAGTGTCAGTTTGACCTCACATGCTACGGTCAGACTCGCGAAGAACCGCCGTCATGGCCAGCCTAGTGTCAGTTTGACCTCACGCATTACGGTCAGACCTACTTGGGGGAGTCCAAAACAGCCACACAGAGACCCGTTTGACCTCACGTGCTACGGTCAGACTGTTGCGGTCACACATGGACCTTGACCTTGCCTCGCTGCACGGGCACTCCGAAGAGCGTCCCGTTCAGCCCAACACCAAAGCGGGTCGCGCGAAGCAGCCTCCCTAACAGCTCGACCCCGAGCTTCGTATCGACCTCTCCCTGTCCCGGCATCTGGGGAACGGAGCTCATCAGATCGACCCTCTTCTTGAGCTCGTCGTACGAGCACATCTCGTCAACGTTCACCACGTAGATGGTCCACCCCTCGTGCGCAAGCGCCTCGCGCCGCACGCGGTCCTTCTCCGCGTCGCGGTGGTAGCTCTCTCCGTCAAACTCCATTCCGGTGGTTGTGTCCGGGTAGGCAGTATCAATTCTGCAGGTTTTCTTCCCTGTGATTCTCTGAGATGCCTTGTCAAGTGGCACGACGTGATTGAGCTGCGGCGCTTGTTTTCCGAATCCGCCCAGCTTAACTGGTAGATGCAGCATGCATGAGACGACGGTCTCCATAGGGCTTGCGCTGCCATCGCGCACCCATCTGAGGGCCGCAAGTGCGCGCGAAAGGCCGTACATGCCTTGCAGGCGCTTGATGGCGTTCTCTATCTTCGCGACGTTCGTGAGTGGTGGACGCTCGTAGAAGCCCGAAGCCATCTTGGCAAAGTGCGAGTATGTTCCGCACAGCTCGTGGCCAAGCACCACAGCACCAATGAGCGACGTGGTGGAGGCCATTTGAATGAAGGTGAGCTCAGGGCCGCTGGCAAACACCCCTGGCGAGACTTCCCTTACGAGGTCATTGGGAATGGTGGCCAGGCTTGTCCGATGGAGTTTTGTGACAGGTGACTTGACCTGGTGTTTACTACTCGGCACGAGAAAGTGTACGGGTAGGAGCGAGAGGCCGTGGGCTTGTAGGGTGGGGTAGTCGTTCATGCCGCTCCAAGGACGGAGCTCGCTTACGGTGAGGTCTGACATGGCATGCTCTGGTTTAAGCGCTTGGGGCGGTACCGACCTGAGGAGTTCGAGCGCGCTGTTATGGCTGATGAGCATGGGCATGCTGACCTCCTCTGCTTTAGGGTGAACTAGTATGGCAGAGTAATGTTGAAAAGTGAATAGTTGTCAACAGGAGTTTTCGACAGTCAATTGGATGGGGGTGAGGACGGAATAGAACGTGATTTGACCTCACGTACTACGGTCAAATCTGGCAGGGAGGTCTGCGCTGTCCGCCTAGGGACTCGTCTGACCTTACGTGCTACGGTCAGATCCGGCAGTGAATCCCGCGCAAGCTGCTCAGAACCCCATTTGACCTCACGTGCTACGGTCAGATCATCCCGAAGGATGGGAAGCGGTCTTCCAGAGATCTATCTGACCTCACCCGTTACGGTCAAATTCATTCTCAAGGGTAGAAAGTGGCTCTCCGAACCCTGTCTGACCTCACGTGGTACGGTCATATCATCCACAAGAGTTGAAAGCGGCCCTCCAGAGCCCTGTCTGGCCTCACACGCTACGGTCAGATTCCCATCCAGTCTTGGGGGCGCTCTCCATATAGCTCCTCCCAAACCGCTACCATTGAACAAATGGCACAGATTGGGAGGCGCTCATGGACCTGCAGCAAAAGAAGGCGGCCATTCTCGATGCGCTCTTGGAACACGGTGGTGTTGAGCATGTGCTATCTGCGGCATCGCGTGTGCTGGGCAATCCCATCCTCATGGTCGATCGACTGGGCACCTACACGGGACTCAGCCGTACCGAAGAGTTTGGTGACTCCTATTGGGCGCGCTTTAACGAAGCCCTGCCGTTTGAGCAGGTGATTAAGGAGGTCGAGGAGAAAGGCATTGCCGAGCGTCTCATGCAAAGCGATGCGGTGCTGCTCGAGCATTTTGACCACTACGAGCGCGACGTGTATGGCACACGTGTGCGCGATCGCGTGGACATCCTGGGCTACGTGAGCATGGTGCTCGAGCGGCCACGTGAAGAGGACGATGACCAGCTAATGGTTGCCTTGGCCCGTATGCTCGCCGTGGAGCTGGTGTATCAGAGCCAGCACGTCTCGTGGCGTGACGAGGATTCCGAGCTTGTGCAGGAACTTCTTTCGCGGAGAGGGAACGAGGAGCTGTCTGTCGTGGCTCGCGCGCGGGGCATCGGTGATGGACATCCAATGCGACTCATATGCGTGTGCTTCGCGCCGTCCGAAGAGGTGTCGGTCTTCTTCGCCAAATCCTCTCTTGACATGAATGTCGACTGTCTGCTGTGCGGTGCCTACGAGCATCGCGTAGTGTTGGCCGTGGAGGATGGACCCCATCTGTTCGCTACGCTCGAGGCGATTCAGCGCTGTGTTGGCAGCTGTGAGGGCATCGGGCTAAGCGGCACGTTCTCGTTGATCGAAGAGTTCGTCGTGGCGTATGAGCAGGCAGTAAGTGCTGTGCGGCTAGGTGGATCGTTGGGGATGACGGGTCCTGTCTACGCGCATGACAAGCTCCGTGCTTATGAGATGATTGAGAGGCTTTCCCAGCACGAAGACATCAGTGCCTACGTGGAGCCAGGCGTTCTTCTGGTGCGTGCGTACGACGAAGAGAATGGTACCGAGCTGTCTGAGACGCTGCGTGTGTTTGTGGACACTGGACGCAACATGAACGCGTGTGCCCGACGGCTCTATACACATCGCAATACCATTCACTATCGGCTTAAGCGTGTCTACGAGCTGCTGGGGGTGGAGCATATCGATGATGAGTTGGCCTTCTCGATTGCTCTGTCTTTTCACGTCTTGCGGATGCTTGATGCCCAGAAACTGGTAACTGATTGAACAAATGTTCAATCTAGCCCCACAACGCTGTGTGCTTTCGCAAGTGGTGGTCGACCCGCCTCGCGCGACAATGCTCTCACCGTAAGGTTAGACGCACCAGGCGAGGGGAGCACACCATGGGCATGGCATTCAGTTTTGACAACGCAAACGTGAAATCCGCAACCATCATCGGCAATTTCCCGGAGGGCACGTTCATGCCGGGAATCTATCCGCTCCAGTACACCAACCCCAAGGAGGAATTGCTTGCCTCGCGCGAGACCGCGTGGTTCCACACGTGCCTCACGGGGGAGGGCGCCTTCGACGTGTTTGGCCCTGACGCCATCCGCATGCTTAACGAGAATTGCGCCAACCGCGACTTCTCCAAGATGCGCATCGGCGGCTCTCGCCATGCCGTCATGCTCGACGAGAACGGGTGGCTTGCCGGCTCGAGCGTGCTTGTGCGCCTTGCCGAGGACCGCTTCCGCTTCTACAGCCTGTACTCGCTTTCCCCGTCATCATGAGTGGCGCTTACGACGTGCAGATGATGCCGCTCAACCGCTTTATCTTCCAGGTCGACGGACCCA
>JAUNJR010000010.1 GCA_030533135.1 Coriobacteriales bacterium | reverse complement strand
GCCACGGCCTGAGCGGTGTCCTTGGACCAAGAAGGATCGGTCACGTCGATGGTGCCGGTGATGACGCCGTTCAGCTTATCGACGTCCTGGACCTCGCGGAACTGGACGTACTTGGTCTTGGGGCAGCCCTTGAAGTAGTTCTCGTTGGCCTCGTAGTTGATGACGCCGTTCTCAAACTTGACGAACTTGTAGGCGCCGGCGCCCAGAGGCTGGCTGATCTTGGCGCGGACGCTGGAGAGGTCGCCCTTGGGGAAGCCGAAGTTGTCGGTGCCGTTGAAGGCGGCCTTGTCGGCATAGTAGTGCAGCGGGGCGATCTCGAAGCCGAGCTGGTAGATGAGGTTGGCGTCGACCTGGGTTGCCGTGATGCGGCAGCTAAAGTCGCCGGTCTTCTCGATGCCGGAGATGTTGGCGGCAGAAGCACCGGTCTCAACGCCTACGATGTACTCGTCCCAGCCGGGGAAGACGTCGGAGATGGAGCTGCCGGCGTTCTCGGTGCCCACGAGAGTGGCGATGTCGTTGCCGTAGGCTTCCATCATCGTGGCGCCGAAGTCCTCAATCGTGGCACCGGCGGGAAGCTCGAAGCCCCAGTTGGCCGCACAAGCCTCGACAGGATCGCCCTCAGCGTTGTAGCCGTTGGCGATGCAGTAGTCCACGATCTCCTGGGCGATGGCCTCAGAGGCGGCCTTGGCGTTGGTCCAGAAGGTGGTCTGCTGCTCCTCGGTCCAGTTGGTGAAGTCCTTGTTGTCGGGACCAGCCTGGACGATGAGGTTGGCGAGGGTGTCCATACCGGAGCGATACTCCTCCATGCCCTTGATCGGCATGGCAAACAGGGTGGCGGAGCCATCATAGGTGGGGTCGCAGCGGACGTAGGCGCTGAAGATGTAGTCGTCGATGGTCAGCGGCTCGCCGTCAGAGTACTTGAGGTCGTCACGCAGGGTGATGTCATAGAAGACGGTGCCGTCAGCGTTCTCGGTAACCTCGATGTTGGCGGGGCCATAGTAGGTGTAGTTGGTGCCGTTGAACTCGTAGGACTCGCCCTCGATGCCCTTGTAGACAACCTCGCCCAGACGGGTGGTGGGATACAGCGTAAGCTGCGTCAGGCCCTGAGCGTCCTGGTCATAGGCGGTCTCGGCGAAGAACGGGCTGAACTTGCTGCTGAACGGGCTGTAGCCGACGACGAGCGGGGTGTCGGTTGCGCCGCTGCCGCTGGCGCCGCCACCGTTGTTGCCGCCGCAGCCAGCAAGGATGCCGAGCGCCGCAGTAGCGCCGATGCCCTGCAGGAAGTTCCTACGAGTAACGTTGTTCATGGAAAATCTCTCCCTCTCTTTGGGGTTCCGGACAAGAGACGACTCCATCGACAGGACAGAGTCCATCCCAAGTTACCCAGTGTAGGTAACTGAATAAGTTTTTATTCGTCATCTGTAGCTAGAGTGGGAAAATCGGCCGTAGACGGCAGTCTTTCGAGGAAGATGTAACCTTCCTGAAACAGCACGTTGAGAGGGCCTTTAAACAAGTCCTGCAAAGCACAAAATGGCCTGCCGCACGTCCTTGTTATGGAGCACGGCAGGCCAGTCTTACCTGTATCGTCCTATTACTTAAACGATTCCACGAGGAACGTCGCCACGTTGTCCTTAACGTAGACAACGCCCTCCCCCAATTCATAGCTTGTCCGTACGCCATTCAGAACCGTGGTCAAGTGCCCCTTCTCGACCGTCACCACGATGGGTCTTTGGCCATGCGTGATACCGCGGCGGGCATCCGGCGCGTCAAAGATGGCGATCTCCGTCTCAAGCTCGACAAAGGTGCCTTCAGGCGTATAGATGCGGCAGGTGATCATACCTCGAGCTCCTGTGCCTTACGCACCACGTCCTCAATGGTGCCCACCGACATGAAAGCCTGCTCAGGCAGGTTGTCATACTCGCCAGAGATGATTGCCTCGCAGCCCGCAACCGTCTCCTCGACGGATACGTAACGACCCTCCAGGCCGCTGAACTGCTCTGCCACAAAGAACGGCTGCGACAGGAAGTTACGGGCGCGGCGAGCGCGGTTAACGGTCTGGCGATCCTCGAAGGAGAGTTCGTCCATACCCAAGATGGCAATGATGTCTTGCAGCTCCTTATAGCGCTGCAGCAGCTCTTTGATTCCCAGGGCAACCTGATAGTGCCGACTGCCGACCACAAGCGGATCGAGCACGCGGCTGGAGGACTCCAGCGGGTCAACTGCCGGATAGATGCCCAGCGCTGCGATGCTACGGCTCAGAACGAGACGAGCGTCAAGATGCGTGAAGGTCGTGGCGGGGGCCGGGTCGGTCAGGTCGTCAGCGGGCACGTAGATTGCCTGCACCGAGGTAATCGAGCCATCTGCGGTAGAGATGATGCGTTCCTGAAGCTGGCCCATCTCGGTTGCCAGCGTGGGCTGGTAACCAACGGCGGACGGCATGCGGCCCAACAGGGCTGACACCTCAGAGCCCGCCTGCGTGAAGCGGAAGATGTTATCGATGAAGAGCAGCACGTCCTGCTTATCGACATCACGGAAGTGCTCGGCGATGGTCAGAGCTGACAAGGCCACACGCATACGCGCGCCAGGCGACTCGTTCATCTGGCCGTACACCAGCACGGTCTTGTCGAGAACGCCCGACTCCTTCATCTCGAAGTACATGTCGTTGCCCTCGCGGGTGCGCTCGCCGACGCCTGCCACGACCGAGCGGCCACTGTGCTCCGTCGCGATGTTGTGAATGAGCTCCTGCATAAGGACGGTCTTGCCGACGCCTGCACCGCCAAACAGGCCAATCTTGCCACCCTTTGCGTACGGACAGAGCAGGTCGATGACCTTGATGCCTGTCTCAAGCAGCTCGGTACTGGTGCGCTGGTCATTAAAAGACGGAACTTCGCGGTGAATGGGATCGCGCTGCACGTCTGGGGGAAGCGGTCCAAGACGGTCAATCTCCTCGCCCAACACGTTGAACATCCTGCCGAGCGTATTGCGGCCAACCGGCACGCTGATGGGACGACCGGTGTCAACGCAACGCTGACCGCGCACCAAGCCGTCGGTCGACGCCATGGAGATGCAGCGCGCCGTGGTTTCACCAACGTGCTGCTCGACCTCGACGGCTAGCTTGGTGCCATCAGGCCTCAAGATATCAACTTCGTTGTAGATGGCCGGCAGGCTGCCCTGTTCAAACCGGACGTCCACGACCGGTCCGATAACCTGGATGACACGACCTTCGTTCATGACTCCTCCTATAGGGCGTCGGCACCGCCGACGATCTCGCTAATCTCTTGGGTAATCTCTGCCTGCCTGGCCTGGTTGTACTGGAGCGTAAGCTTGTCAACAAGCTCGTTTGCGTTGTCAGTTGCCGACTTCATGGCCAGCTGACGCGACGCCTGCTCACTCGTCCTCGACTCGACAAACGCGCTATAGAACGTGGTCTCAACCATGAGGGCGACCAGTCTTCCCACAAGCTCCACGGGGTCAGGCTCGAGATACACGTAGTGCGGCGCGTCCGAGCTGTCCTCGTCCATGGTGAAGGGCAGCAGACGCAGCAGCGTGGGCTCGAACATGACTGGGTTCACGAAGCGCGTGTAGAGCACGTCGACCTCGCTGAGCTCGCCCGACGCAAAGCGCTCGAGCACGGTATCCGCGATGGCCTTGATCTCTTCGGCAGTACGCTCTGACGAACCCGTCGGCTCGTTGGCAATCGTGAACCCTTCAGACGCAATCATTCGGTACTGGTTGGTGCCCAACACGTGGAGCTCGACGTCCTTGGGGACGTTGGCCACCAGATAGCGCGTGAGATTGGCGTTGAACGAACCACACATGCCCATATCAGAGCCCATGTAGATCACGTAGCGCCTACCCACGCCGTCTCTTCTGAGGTACGGATGCTCAATGTCCTCGCAGTTTGCCAGGGCATCACGTACCACACGCCGCACCTCGCGAGAATACACACCGACCCGCTTGAGGTTGGCGCGCTCCTTGGTCAGCATGACGCCCGAGATGAGCTGCATGGCGTCAGTGATCTTGCGCGTCTGGGTGACGCTCTTGATATGTGACCGGATCTCGGCGCGGTTGCCAGCCATTACGCGCCTTTCCTCATGTAGAGGTCAAGGCACTCGTCCATGCCCGCAGCGACCTCAGCCTTCATCTCTTTATCAAGATCACCGCGCTTGGCGATGTTCTCGATGAGTTCCGCATGGTTCTTCTCAAAGTACGTATGCAGGTACTTTTCGAAGTCAAGCACCTGCTCGACCTCCAGGTTCTTCAGGTAGCCATACTTGGCCGCATACATAGAGAGATATAACTCAGGCATGGATAGCGGCGAGTAGGGCGGCTGCTTGAAGAGCTCGGTCAGACGCGCACCGTGGCTTAGCGTGGCGCGCGTCGCATCGTCAAGCTCGCTGCCAAACTGCGTGAATGCCAGCATCTCGCCATACTGCGCCAGCTCGAGCTTCAGCGACGCCGAAACCTTCTTGATGGCCTTGGTCTGTGCAGCGCCGCCGACGCGCGAAACCGACAGGCCCGTATCGATGGCCGGGCGACGGCCCTCGTTGAAGAAGTCGGTCTGCAGGAAGATCTGCCCGTCGGTGATGGAGATGACGTTGGTCGGGATGTAGGCACTGATGTCGCCGACCTGCGTCTCGATGATGGGCAGGGCCGTAATGGAACCGCCACCGAGCCCGTCGCTGAGCTTCGCGGCGCGCTCGAGCAGGCGCGAATGCAGGTAGAAGACGTCGCCGGGATATGCCTCACGTCCAGGCGGACGGCGCAGCAGGAGGGAGATCGTGCGGTAGGCAACCGCGTGCTTGGAGAGGTCATCGTACACGATGAGCACGTGCTTGCCCTGCTCCATCCACTCCTCTGCCATAGCGCAGCCAGAATATGGCGCAATGTACTGCAGCGGCGCCAGCTCGCTTGCGGAGGCGTTGACGACTACGGTATAGTCCATGGCCCCGTGCTCGCGCAGGCGCTCGACGATCTGCGCCACAGCACTTGCCTTTTGACCAACGGCGACATAGATGCAGTACACGCCCTTGCCACGCTGATTGATGATGGTGTCGATGGCGATGGTCGTCTTTCCCGTCTGACGGTCGCCAATGATGAGCTCACGCTGACCGCGGCCGATGGGAATCATCGAGTCGATGGCTTTGATGCCCGTCATGAGCGGCTGGTAAACGGACTTGCGGTCCATGACGCCCGGTGCCGGGCGATCGATGGGCCTGGTGTGGTCGAACTCCACGCTGGGGCCACCGTCAAGTGGCTGTCCCAGCGCGTCGACGACACGGCCGAGCAGGTTGTCGCCCACGGGTACCTCGACGACACGGCCGGTGCGGCGCACCTCGTCGCCAGCACTGATGCCCTTGCCGCCATTGCTCAGGATAACCGCACCAATGGCGTTCTCCTCGAGGTTGAACGCGATGCCAAAGGCATCGTTGCCAAAACGCAACAGCTCGTTGGCGATGGCGGCACGAAGGCCCTCGACCAACGCAATGCCGTCACCCACCGATACGACGCGGCCCACGTCCTCGGCATCGCTAATGGGCACGTACTCCGTAATCTGCTGCTTAAGGCGCAGGGTGATGTTCTGTGTAAAGGATTTCATGCGTTCCGCCTAGCTATGCAACATGAGCCTGAGGTCCTCAAGCTGACGCTTGAGCGAGGCATCGATGACTGTGTCACCTCGTACGATTTTGATGCCCATGATGAGGGACTCGTCGACAATGTTCTCCAGGTCGGGGTCATCGTCAACTTGCAGCGTTCCCTCCAACATGTTGTCGTCCACGACGATTCTGACATTGGTTTCCGAGGCTTCCTGGATCCACTCCTCACCAACGCCCTCGAGCTTCTTGTCGACATAAGCGCCAATGCGCTCGAGCTCCTCCTCGTCCAGAGGACGAACCGAATAAACAGTCGTGTGGCGCCTACTGCGCTTACGCGCAGCCTCGTCCACCGCCTCGACGATGCGCAATGCCAAGGCATCCAAGTCAGTCGCGCTCGTCCAAGGGACGGTCAGGACGTCCTCGCCCTCAATGATGGGGATATCAGGCATGGCTTACTGGCCTTTCAGGAAGTTGTCAATGAACTCCCGGTCGCGCGCTTCGTCAATCTTTTCGCGCAGCAGCTTCTCAGCCGCCAGGATGGCAAGGTCAGCGACCTCGTCCTGGAGCTCGTTGCGCATGTCTTCCTCTTTCTGCGCAATCTGAGCTTCTGCTGCGTCAAGACGACTCTTTGCCTTGGCATCGGCTTCCTGAAGTATCGTGTCACGCACCGTCTCGGCTTCAGCCTGCGCATCGGACACGATGCGCTTGCCAGTCTCGCGCGCCACGTCTACCTCATGCTTGGCCTCGTCAAGGAAGATATCTGCCTCTTCACGCACCTTCCGAGCCTGATCAAGCTCACCCTGCATAGCCTGGGAGCGCTTGGCCAGAATCTCCTTTACGGGCTTCCACAGGAACCTCTTGAACATGAGGAAGATGAGGAAGGTCGCCAGAAGCTGCGTGACCATTGTCAGGGGATTAGGCATCAGGTTCCCCTGAATGTCGATTCCAAGATCCATGGTTTAGACTCTTCCACCCAGCACGAAGATGATAAGGAAGGAGACAAGCATGCCGTAGATGGCGCATGTTTCCGCAAGGCCGCAGCCCAGAATCATGGTCGTACGAATCTTGCCCTCAGATTCAGGGTTCTTTGCGATAGCGTCGACAGCATGCGCTGCAACGTTGCCTTCGCCGATAGAGGTAAACAGGCCCTCGAGCGTAGCGATGCCTGCGGCGATGGCGATCAGACCAATTTCCATGTTCCCTATTCTCCTTCTGTTGTCGGTTGGACGGTTGGGGTAGCCTTCTCGGGCACGCGAGTGCCCGTAAATACCATGACGAGCATGATGTACAGATACATCTGGAGGAATCCAGAGAAGAGATCGAAGTACAGGTGCAGTATCGAGCCGATGAGGGGGCCGATGGGGTCAAGCCCGCCAAGGAACGGGAAGATATTAGCCGAGAGGGCTCCCGTGGCCGAGTACAGCAACGACATAATGATGGAGCCCGACAAGATGTTGCCGAAAAGCCTCATCGACATCGAGATGAGCGGCGCCAGCACGCTGAACACGTTCGAGATGACAAACAGGAACACAGGCTCGAAGTAGCTCTTGACGTAGCCGCCAAATCCCTTGTAGCGAATGTCAGTGGCCTGGAAGAGAACCCAAGCAACGAGCGTGATGGCCAACGTGACGCTCAGGTTGAGCGTGGGGTTTTGGAAACCAAGCAGTCCCACGTAGTTGGCCAACAGGATGTAGACAGCAAGCGTGCCCACGAAGGGACCCATGCGATCGACATAGTCCTCCGAGACGATGTCAGCCACCATGCCATCAATCCACTCCACAAGCATGATGCACAAAAGCACGATGCCCTTGGGCTCGTCAAGCGGATTGAAGCTCTTAAGCTTGCGATAGGCAAACAACACGAAGGCACATATGGCGACCGTGATGCCAATGATGACAGGCACGTGCTCTTGCAACGTGATGTTAAATGCCATCGATCGACCCCCCTCTGAACGCCTGTACGTACAGCACGACCTTACGTACGATCAAACCCACGAACACGCCAATCCAGGAGAGGTGCTCCGGAAAGGCAAACGCAGCATAGAGCGGAGATGCAAGGAGTGCAAGCCCTATCAGGAGCCCCGCATACCCCAGCACGCCGACCCGTCCTTGCTTGAGAATGAGGTCTACCCGATAACTCAACAGACGCAAATGAAGCATCGAGCAGATGTACCCAAGAACAAGACCAGTTGAAAACTGGTACCAGAACGGTGCGCAGGCGACTGCGACAACACCTACGATGATCCCTACCCCATACCTACGTCTTCTCATAGTGCTCCGATTATACAGGATGAGGATGATAACCTAATGTGAGCGCCATTTGGACGGCCCGCAATACCATTTGCAGCCGTCAGCAGGCCCTAACGGCGAATCTCGGTAAACGAGAGCCGCTGCACGCGCTTAAGAAGGAGTCCTGCGCAGAGTGCCGAGCCCAGCATGCAACCCAAATAGGCTGCTGACCACAAGGGGCTGGTCACCTCTCCCATGTGAAAGAGCGCACAGAGACTCTGACCCACCGCACAAGCAACCGATGCGACCAAGCACAGCGTGAGCCGAGGAGTAAGCCCCTCAACACTGGTGTGGTAGATATGATCGCGGATGTCGGTACCCTCGTGCGTCAGGCGCCAGAGCGCCGCCGTAGAAAGCGCAGCACCCACAGCTGCCGCCGCATACGGCAGCAGCACGAAGAACGTCGAGCCCACACCGACGGGAGGGACAAAGCCCGCAGCGATGAGGCACCCCCCAACGCCCGCGAGCAGAGCCCACGCCTCTTTGAGGAGCGCAGGCCGCTTGCCCTTGTCCTTCCAACGCCAGACGGTACCCCGATATTCGTAGGTTCCGTCATCGGTCAGCTGATAGTCGTTGAGGTGTGCGCGCTTGTTCTTGGCGCTCATGCGATGCCCGTCAGGTCGTAGGCACTCAGCCAAGCGCTAGCCGTCTCGCAGACGCCCCGCAGACAGGCCTCATCAAAGGGACTCACCAAGCCCGCCGTTTCAAGCAGTTCGACGAAGGTCATTGAGCCACCCAGACGCGAATAGGCCATGTACTGCTCCCATGCGGCCAAACGATCCTCCTGCATCTTTGCCCAGAACTCGAGCGCAACCGTCTGTGCCAAGCAGTAGTCGATGTAGTAGAAGGGATGGCCATAGATGTGCAGCTGACGCTGCCAGCCCTCGCCGTCGGCATAGAAGGGAATGTCTCCGTCAAGGCGCAGCCAAGGCATATAGGTGCCCAAAAGCTCACGCCACACGCCATGGCGCTCCGCCGGCGTCAGGTTTGGCTGCTCGTACATGACGTGCTGGAAGTGATCCACCATGGTCCCGTATGGGATGAATGTGATTGCACCGGCGAGGTGGCTGTACAGGTACTTGCGCGTGTCAGGCCCAAAGAAGCCCTCGCACCACGGCCAGGCAAAGAACTCCATGGACATGGAATGAACCTCGCAGGACTCCATGGTGGGCCAGATCGTGCTCACGGGGATGCGATCGCGGTTGAGGTAGCCCGCAAAGGCGTGGCCCGCCTCGTGCGTGATGACCTCCACGTCGTGCTGCGTGCCATTGAAGTTGGCAAAGATGAACGGCATGCGGTAGGCATACAGGCTCTCACAGTAGCCGCCCGCCTCCTTGCCCGGCGTGGAGAGCACGTCGAGAAGGTCCTGCTCGAGCATCCTTCGGAAGAACTCGCTGGACTCAGGCGAGAGCTCGTCGTAGAAGCGCTTTCCCTGGGCCAAGATGTCGTCCGGCGTGCCCTGCGGCCGCGGATTGCCCGAGCGGAACATGAGGGCAGCATCCGCAAAGCTCAGGGGATACGGCACGCCCAATCGCTCAGCCTGAGCGCGGTAGATGGAGTCGCTCACGGGAACCAGGTACTTCACCACGGCAGCGCGGAACTGCTCGACATCAGTTTTACCGTAGCAGTTGCGGAGCATGCGGTCGTAGCCCATGGGGCGATAATTCTCGTGACCCAGCTTGCGCCCCATGGTGTCACGAACGTGCACGAGGCCGTCATAGATACGGTCGAGGTCAGCCTGATGCTCCTTGTACCAAGCTCCTTCCGCTTTCCACGCAGCCAGACGACGGGCATCGTCAGCGTCGTTTTTGAAGGGAGAGAGCTGCGAGATGGTGTAGGTCCCACCCTCGAACGCAACCTGTGCCGAAGCGATAAGACGGCTGTACTCGTTTACCAGGCGATTCTCATCCTGCAGGTCAGCAACGATGGCCTCGCAGAAGGCGCGCTCCTGGATTTCGTCGTTGAGGAAATCGATGGCGCCAAACTCCTCCTCAAGCTGAGGGCGGAAGGCGCTTGCCAACTTGGCCTTACGCCAGGCACTCTCGGAAGCCTGGATTTCGGGCCCCGCCACATTCCAGAAGTCGCTCTCAGCTTTATAGAACTCGTCACGCGTGTCGATGGAATGCCGAATGTAGGCAAGGTTACCCATCGTCGTGACATCTATGTGACACTTTTCATGAGCAAGGAACGCATCCTTGGCCTCTTGATAGGTCGTAGCCGACGCCAGACGCTCGGTCACGTCAGCAAGAGCGGCCTTCACGGCAGCAAGGTCGGGACGCACGTATGGCATGTCCTTGAACTTGATACGGCTCATCTTAGCTCCTTGCACATACGGTAACAGTGGTTTACTCGCTGGTGGTGGCCGCCGAGCCCTCGGCTCCACCCTTGCCCTTTCCGCGATTACCGCGATGACGGCGACGACGCTTTGCCGCAGCGGAGTCAGTTTCCTGCTGCTGATGCTGCTGTTGTTGCCTCTGCGCCTGCGGACGTCGAACTTGCGGGGCCTGCGCCTCAGCCTGCTGGCCTGCACGATCCCCTGGACGGCGACGACGCTTAGGCACCGGCTTCTCATCAGAGGGCTTCTGCATGGCAGCCTTTGTGGGCTGCGGAGCCTGCACGTCCTCTGTGGTGTGATGGCGACGACGGCGCGTCTTCTTCTGCTGAGCCGCCTGCGGTGCCTGGTCCTGGGCCTGCGCCGCCTCGCTTGCACTTGTATGCACGCGGCGAGAGGTGCGCGGTATCTGCGGCTTGGGCTGCTCGGCTACGACGACCTCGCCTTCGGCAGCACGCTTCTTGCGACGACGACGCGTGCGCGTCGCGGCGTTTTCTTCCGGCGTCTCTTCCTTGACTGGTTCCTCGACAACTTCTGCCGGCACCTCGCTCCTACGACGACGGCGCGACTTCGGTGCCTCGACAAAGATATCGGTATTGACGGGCTGCTCTTCGCTTACCACACCCATCTCGCGATCAAGCTCAGCGAGCGCAAGCTGGACCTCTGGCGTCGCCAAGCGCTCCAACGCGGCACGCGGGGCCGTATCGGGTCGGCAGGGGCAGTTCAGCTCCTCGGACTTCTTAACCGCAGCCTCGGATGCCTCCATATCGGCCAGAGCGACACGCACCTGCTTACCATTCTCCAGACGCAGCGTCAGCTGCTCCTTAGGCGTGTCGTATTCCACGATCTTGCCCTTGCCCAGTGGCGTCTCGATGACAGCGTTGCGTTTGGGGGCACGTCCCTTGAAGTCGCGATATGCCTCGAACTCGTAACGTAGGCAGCACATCAGGCGGCCACATGCACCGCTGATCTTGGTGGAGTTGAGCGGGAGGTCCTGCTCCTTCGCCATACGGATAGAGACCGGCTCAAACTGGTGGCCAAAGCGCGCACAGCAAAGCTCCTGCCCACAGTGGGCGTAACCACCGATGATGGCTGCCTCCTCGCGCACACCAATCTGGCGCATGTCAATGCGTTCGTGCAGCTCACGAGCCATATCGCGAACCAGCTGACGGAAGTCCACGCGCTCGTCGGCCGAGAAGTAGCATACAACCTTCTCGCCGCCAAAGAGGTACTCGACACCCACGGGCTTCATGTCCAAGCCGGAGGCAGCAACCTGGCGTCGGAAGGTCGGCAACGCTTCGTCTCCCATCTCGGCCAGCTGATCTGCGCGATCGAGATCCTCATCGGTGGCGACGCGTAAGACGGGCTTCAAGATGGCCTCGCCGCACATCTCCTGCCATTCCTCGTCAGTAATCTCGTGTGCATCGGCTGTGACGATGCCAATCTCAATTCCGCGCTCGGTCCCGCAGATGACGTGATCCGCCTCGACGGCTCCGGTATCCTCTGGGTCAAACCACAGGTCACGGGCCGCATACTTAAACTTCACCGGGATGACGGTAGGCATGAGAGCGCCTCCTTGACGCAAAGAAGCATGGCCTCGAAGGCCAGCTGGGGTGTGACGTTGTGTGCGAGGTCATTGGCCGCCTCATGGACGGCATCAAGGGCATCGAGAACACCCTTTGTGCAGGTAGAAGAGGCAATGCGGTCCACGACATCCGAAGCGTCCTCGTTGACGATCGGCTCGTCGACCCCCTCGCAGCGTAGCAGCACGTCGCGTAGGAGCGACTCTGCAGCAGACAGCGCCTCCATCATACCTGAACGCTCCCGAGCGGTTAGCTCGCGCTTGTTGGCTTCCTCAATCTTCTTCATTGCTGAGTTGGCAAGATAGTCGGCGTGCTCTCCCAGAGCCGCCTCCTGCGCCTCCTTCAGTGCTGCCAGCGGCGCCTTGACCGCTGACACCAGCTCACGTGCACTGATGAGCACGTCCCATGAGTCGGCACGGGCTAACTGGTCGAGAGCACGAACCATCAGGCGGCGCACCTTCCGGCGATCTGGCGACGCAAGAAATGCCGCGGCGCGCTCGGGGGTGCCAGCTACCGAGAGGGCGATACGCGCCTCGGAACCCGCAAGTCCGCTTGCCAGCTCAACCGTATGCTCAGCCGCACCGGACGAAACCACGCGAAACGGTACCTGCTGACAGCGCGAAACCAGCGTTGGCATAACGGCCGCAGCGGTGCGCGCAATGAGGATGAACATGACACCCTCAGGCGGTTCCTCAACGGTCTTGAGCAGGGCGTTTGCCGCTGCGCCACGCAGGGTCTCCGCCTGTTCCAGCACATAGACCTTGGCGTGGCTGCGAACTGGTGCCAACGTGGTATCTGCGATAAGCTCGCGCACCTGCGGAACGAGATAGCCCGTCGCGCTTGATGGCTGCAAGAACTTGACGTCAGGATGGGTGCCATGCTTCACGCGAAGGCATTCGTCGCACGTGTCGTCACCGCCATGCGGACACACCACGCATTCTGCCAAGGCACGGGCGGCCTCCGTCTTGCCGGCGCCGGGCGCGCCAAGAAAGAGATATGCGTGGCTGAGCTTTCCCTCGGTTACCGCCGTTGCCAGAAGGTCACGAACGCGTGGCTGCGACGAGAGAAACGCCAAGGCATGTGGGACGGATACGGGCATCGTTAGGCGCCCTCTCCCAAGCCCTGGGCGATGTCGGCCATGGCTCGCTCGACATCAGCCTGGCGAGCAACGAAGGCAGCCACATCCAGGCCTTCAAGCTGCGGAAGCACATCAGAGAGCGCTTCGACCAGCCGCGAGAAGACCTCTTCGCGCGTTCCGGCAGCGTCAATCATGCGCAGGCGCTCAGGCTCGAGCTCGGCCGCGCGATGATACCCTGCGCGCACACGCTCCTGAAAGGCAAGACCCTCGGCCTCAAGACGGTCGGCACCATTATGGGTCGCACGCTCCCACGCCACCGTGGGGTCAAGGTCAAAGACGACGGTCGCATCAGGTGTGCAGCCGCAGCTACCAAGCTCGTTGGCCATGCGAATGATGTCCTCTTCCAGACCACGAGCACCAGACTGGTAGGCGAAGGTCGAGTCAAAGAAGCGGTCGCAAACAACCACAGCTCCAACCTCAAGCGCTGGCTTGATGACCTGCGTCACCAACTGCGCACGCGAGGCCTCATACAACAGGAGCTCCGCCTGGGGGCGCATCTCCATGTTGGCCGGATCGAGCAAGAGGGCACGAATCTTCTCAGAGATGGCAGTGCCACCAGGCTCGCGCAGCCTAACCGCACGGATGCCCCGCTCGGCAAGCGCAGCACAGAGCAGCTCGAGCTGTGTGGTCTTGCCACACCCGTCGATGCCCTCAAACGTGACGAACGTTCCTGCCATTCCCTTCTCCTATCCTCCGTACGTGCTGGCGAGGGGATGTCCCCCTCGCCCAAGCAGCGGCTGTAGGGATGCCCCCTCAGCCGATCTTGAGTCACGATTTCTTGGTGGTCTTCCTACCCCGACCGCGTCCACGAGTTGTCGTGGCCTTCTTTTCCTTGCTCGGGCAGTTCATGTTGACGCAGAGTTTCCATGGGCCACGTGTTGTGACGACCTCCACCATCGGTGCGCCGCAATCGGGGCAGGTTTCGCCCGTAGCGTGCAGCTCGCCGCGTTGCGGGAGCGGATAGCTCGTCCCACAGTCGTCATAGTTGCTGCACCGAATGAAGCGCTTGCCCGTACGCTCGCTCTTGTGCGCCACTAAATCCCCGTGACGACCAGCGGCCGCACACGCAGCGCACTCGCCGACAACGATGTCAGGCTCGGCATTGGTCGGGCAGGCTGGGTTCACGCAAACCTCATAGGCCTTGCCACGGAATGGCTTGCACTTGAGACGCGGCGCCCCGCACTGCGGGCACACACCCGCATCGCCCTCTATGGGCTCGATCTTCACGTTTGACGGCACCGGATAGGTCACGTCACAGTCGGGCCAACCCATGCAGCCAATGAAGCTTCCGCGCGTTTTGGCGGAGTTCTTGACCACCAGGTCCTTGCCGCACTTGGGGCAGACGCCCACCTTGGCATCGGCCGTCACCGCATCGGCGATAGCCTCGCCAAGATCGTCCTTGTGTTCAATCAGGACATCCATCATCGTCGCCAGAAGCGCACGTGAGTGTGTGACTACCTGCTCCTGCGTCTCGTCTCCCTCGGAGACCTTGGTCATGTCGTCCTCTAGCTCGGCCGTCATCTCTGGCGAGGTGATGTGCGGTGCGTACTGTGTCAGTGCGTCAACCACTGCCATGCCCAGCTGGCTGGGCTCGATAGGGTCGTTCTTCAGGTACTTCACGTCGTAGAGGCGCTCAATGATGCTGGCGCGGGTGGACTTGGTGCCCAAACCCAGGCGCTCCATCTCCTGGATGAGGCGCCCCTGGCTGTAGCGGGCAGGAGGCTCGGTTTGCTTTGCCTCAAGCTCCATGGACAGGATGTCGCAGAGGTCGCCCACCGCAAGCGGTGGCAGCTGCTCGTCCTTGCGCATGCCAAAGGGATAGATTGCGCGGAACCCTGGCTTGACCAGAACGTTTCCTGTTGCGGTAAATGGTTCGCCGTTGATGTCGAGCGATACCTTCGTGCCTTCGATTTCTGCCGGTCCCATGAGCGTCGCCAAGAAGCGTCGCGCGATGAGGTTATACAGCTTCCATGCGGCAGGCTGAAGCTTTGTGGGATCGGCAACGCCCGTGGGATAGATGGGCGGATGGTCCGTGGTCTCCTGCTTGCCACGCGTGGCGGTCAGCTTGGGCTCCTTGAGCAGCTGCTGGGCAACCGGCGCATACTGCGGTACGCCAGAGAGCATCTTGACCACGCCTTTGAGGTCAAGCGAGCGCGGATAGACCGTGTTGTCCACACGAGGGTATGAGATGAGGCCGTCCATGTAGAGGCTTTCGGCCAGACGCATGGCACGTGCCGGCGCAATGCCCTCTGCTGCTGCGGCAGCCTGAAGGGACGTGGTGTTGAACGGCGCGGGTGGGCGTTGCAGGCGGCTCTTGCGCTCGATGTCCGTGACGGTTGCCTTCTGGGCATCGTGCACCTTGGCAAAGGCAGCCTCAGCCGCAGCCTGATCCTTGAAGCGCGCCGTAGCGTGGGTCACCTTGAATGGATCAGAATCATCGTGGGAGGCCTGGCCCGAAATGACCCAATAATCCTCGGGCACAAAGGCCAGACGCTCGCGTTCCCGCTCGACAACGAGGGCCAGTGTCGGTGTCTGGACGCGGCCAGCCGAGCGCACGTTACCAAAGCCACCAAAACGGGCCATGGTCAGGTAGCGCGTCAGCACGGCACCCCAGATGAGGTCGATGTACTGACGACTCTCGCCCGCATCAGCTAGGTCCTGGTCAAGATCGACTAAGTTGGAGAAGGCGTGATCAATCTCCGCCTTGGTGAAAGCGGAGTAACGCGCACGGCTGACCGGCGCGTCAGGAGCCACCTGTTTGATTTGGCGTAGAGCGTCAGAACCGATGAGCTCGCCCTCGCGGTCAAAGTCCGTACCGATGACGATGGCGTCGGCCTTCTTGGCCAGGTTTTTCAAGGCGCGAATGATGCCCTTTTCCGCGGGAAGCTTCTCGATGGGGGCCCACACCAGATAGGGCAGGCTGGGCACCTTCCAGCCTTTGATGTCAATGCCGTCCTTCAGGAAGGGCTTGCGACGGGTCTCGTATGGCGGTCGCTCGAGACCATCCGGCAGGTCAGCGGGTAGATGCTCACCCTCAGCAGTCAGGCCATACCAGCCTTCCTTGGGGTCAAACTTAAGCTCGGGCGGGAAATCAGGCGCCATGATATGGCCGCGCAGACCGATGGTCACCCAATCCTCCCCGTCATGAGAGAAGCGATAGACGGGCGTGTCGTAGACCTTGTCCGCCTTGGGCTTGCCCGCATCGCTCAAAAGACGAGCAATCTGCTGGGCTGCGTCGTTTTTCTCGGTGACAACCAGAATCACGTTGTTGGTACCTTTCTTAGACAATCATGGGGCAAAGGGGATACTCCCTTTTGCCCCACCAGCTGTGTTAGGGCAAAGGGAGTATCCCCTTTGCCCCCTGTGGCTAGTCTTCGAGCAGCGCGTGCTCCTCGTAGTCCTCACGCGTCCACTTGAGCGCTGCCTTGCCGTCGCGTGCCACCACAACGGCACGGGCAACGGCCAGGGCAGCCTCGTAGAGGCCGATGAGCGCCGCAAACATGAGGAGCATGGTGACCGGCGAGGCGTCGGGTGTGAAAATGCCCGTCATGGTCAGCAGGCCAACATAGATAAGGCGCCATTGCTCACGGAAGACTTTGTACGGCACGATGTGCAGGATCGAAAGGTAGAAGATGACCAGGGGTAGCTCAAACGCCACGCCAAAGCCAACTTCCAGCAGCATCATGATGTTGAGGTAGTCCTCAGCATTTGCGATGACGTCAGCGAAGTCCAGCGTTTGGTTAAGCAGCCAACCAAACGCCGCGCGCTGGATGATGAGGTAGCAGAAGATCATGCCAAAGAAGAACAGGGCAACCATGGCTGCAACCGTAGGCACGACCCACTTGCGCTCGTTGGTGTGCAGCGCAGGCAGGAAGAAGCCCATGATCTCCCAGATGATGATAGGCGTGCAGATGATGATGCCAAAGAAGATGGCCACCTTGAAACGGACGGTGAAGCCGCCCAGGGCAGTGAGGACCGTCAGGCGCGTACCCTCAGGAAGGGCCGAACGGATGGGGTCCATCATCATATCGATGAGCGTCGGCGTTGCAAAGTACACGATGACCGCAGTCATGAGCACCGACACGATAACAATGGTCATGCGCCGACGGAGCTCACCGAGGTGATCCATCAACGGCATGCGTGCTGGTCCGATAGGCATAGTGCTTAGGAAGCTGCGGCATTAGGCCTCGCTTCCGTCCTCCTTCCCGGGCGCGTCATCGGTCAGGGAGTCTGCCGCAGGAGCCTCTGGCTCGATCTCTACGGCAGGAGTGGTCTCAGCTTCGAGCTCTGGCTCCGGCTTGGGCTCGGGCTTAGGAGCACGCTTGCGCGGTGCCATGGCATAGAGTGCAGCAACGCTGTTAGGCGCAACCTCCTCCTTGGGCTCGGGCTCTTCGGCAGGGGCGGTTTCAGTAGACTCGGGTGCAACGATCTCCTCAGCAGCCTCTTCGTGCACGGTCTCGGCAGGGGCAGCTGCCTCAGATGCCTGCTCATTCTCGGCAGCAGGTGCATCCGCGTCCTCCTGCGCGGCCTGCTCGGCCTTTGCGGCGGCAGCCTCTGCGGCACGCTTCTCTTCCTCAGCCTTGGCCTTGCGCTCAGCCTGCAGACGTGCCTTGCGCTCTGCAAAGGTCTCGCTCTTGCGAGCTGCAACCTCGCCGTCAGTGCCCTCGAGGTCGGAGTCATCATCCTGGTTGGCCTTGGAAACCTTGTTGATCGGCGCATTCATGGCGTCGTTCAGCGGGTCCATGACCTCGGACTGCACTACCTGCGTAAACCCTTCCTGGGCCTCACGGAACTGGCGCAACGCGCGGCCAATGGTCCTGCCCATGCCCGGAAGCTTGTCAGGGCCAAAGAGCAAAAAGCCAAAGACCACGATGATGACAAGCTCGGTCTCTCCAATGCCAAACACCGAGACGCTCCTCTCGCGTAGGTGATGTCTTTCCCTCCACGCGCCTATTGCGCGTCTGTCACGCCGAGCTCGGCGTCTAGTCCCAGCAAACCCAGCACGCGGGCGACATTGCGCTGCGGATGCGCAACAGCCATCGTGACCTCTTGGAGCTGGGCGCGGTGCACCGTGCCCACCAAAACGCCAATGCCCGTCGAGTCAATGTAGGGCATCTGAGAGACATCAATCTCGACATGCTTGCCCTCGGTAGACGAGGCCATCGCCAGCGCCTGGTCAAGTGACTCGCGAAGCTCCTGAGCGTTGGAAACGTCCACTTCGCCCTCAACCGTCACGAGCAAGCCCTGCTCAGACGGCGTGGTGGTAATGAGAAGACTCATGTTTTCTCCTTGCGTACACAGCGCGAGCCGCGCCACTTAGTTGCTTGTACCCGTTTCGTCAACCTGTGCCTCGGCGCCTTCGGGAGCTTCGGCATCCGTGGCGGCCGCATCATCCGTGGTTGCCTCAGAATCCTCGGTCACCGTTGCTTCCTCGCTAGCGTTCTTGAGCGCCTCGAGACGTGACTCCGCGTAGCTCTTCGCGCCAAGCGCATCGTCAGGATCTGCCGCGATGGCGCGCTCGTAGGCAAGCGCCGCTGCATCAGGATTGGTCAACTCGTAGATCATGCCCAAATTGGCCCATGCGGACGCGCACTCAGCATCTTCGCCGACCACGGCCTCAAGCGCCTGCTGCGCCTCGGCGATATTGCCCATGTACAGGTCGCACATTGCGCGGTTGACCTTGATGTCGTTATCGCTCTCAATGGCAAGGTAGCGATCGAAGGTCTCCTGCGCCTTGGTGAAGAGCTCAGCGGCGCGTTCTGGTGCTGCTTCATCGGTGGCATACGAACTCATCATGTATGCCCAGCTCATGTACTGGTTACCAAGATTCTTTATCGTTTCAAGGTCATTGGGACTCTGGGCCAGAGTCTTCTCAAGCTCATCGACACCGGCGCTGTACATGGCGTCAACCTGATCGGAGGTAATGTTGTCAGAGTTGAGCACGTTCTGCGCCTGAGAGGCCGCGGTGGCGTTACGGAGACTCGAGACGATGGTCGCCAGATACGGCACCATCATGGAGAGAATCAGCAGCACCGCAAATGAAGTGACCGCGATGTTGCGAATGGTCTTCTTGCGATCTGCCTTGGTTTTGGCAGCCTCGACCTCGGGCCTGCGAACCTTTGCACGGGCCAAACGCTTAGGTTGGGTGTTTGACTGCGTGTTCTGTGTATCCTGCGCCATGGAACCTCTTCCTAGCAAACGACTACATACGCTCATCAGCATAGGACGACCGTCCTTTCCGATGATAGGTAAACGGCAATTCTACCGAAACTCTTACGATAATGTGCTGTCAGCGCTTATGTGGACAAAAGCTCAAAGCACAGCGCGCCAAAAGAGCAGCCCTGCTGATCCGCTTTCGGAGCCAGCAGGGTTGCGCCTCACCTATACATATATATCTGTTAGTTCGCTCCGCTATCGCGACGAGCGCTCCAGGCGAGCCGCCACCAGCTTCACAACGACGACAAAGACATCAAGCGCCGCACCAAGATCCTCCAGCGAAGGATAGGTTGGGGCGATGCGGACGTTGGTGTCCTTAGGATCTTTGCCGTACGGCCACGTAGCGCCGGCGCCAGTCATAATTACACCAAGTTCCTTCATGAGGCTCACGATCTTCTTTGCTGAGCCTTCAGGCCCCTCAAACGAGACAAAATACCCACCGTGCGGATGCGTCCAAGAGGCAATGCCAAGGTCACCCAAGCCCTCAGTAAGCTTGCGCTCGACCAACTCAAAACGCGGACGCACCAAGGTAGCATGCTTGGCCATCTGCTCTCTCACGCCGTCGAGATCGCGGAGGAAGCGTGCGTGTGCAAACTGGGAGAACTTCTCGCAGCTAACTCGCGAGACAGCAAAGGCAGCACGAATCTCAGCCATATCGGCCTCGCTGGCCGTGATGAAGGCCAAGCCCGAGCTCGGGAAGGTCACCTTTGCCGTAGATGCAAACTCATAGACAAGGTTGTCGTTTCCGGCATCCTTGAGCGCCTCGAAGATGTTGAGCAGCTTGTCATCCGTATCACCGAAGGCATGTACGGCATACGCGTTGTCCCAGAAGATGCGGAAGTCAGGCGCGGCAGGCTTCAGTGCGGCAAAACGGCGTACGACCTCATCGGAATAGGTAATGCCGGTGGGGTTGGCGTATTTGGGCACGCACCAGATGCCCTTAACCTGAGGATCGTTTTCGACCAGCTCGGCCACTACGTCCATGTCGGGGCCGTCCTCCAGCAGCGGGACTGGAACGTTGGTGATACCAAAGCTGGCGGTAATGGCAAAGTGACGGTCATAACCAGGGCTGGGGCACAGGAACTTGATCTCACCCTGACGGAACCACGGCTCCTGACCAGCAATGCCACGCGTGAGGCCATTGACGACAAGGTCGTGCATGAGGTTCAGGCTGGATGAGCCGTTGACTATGACGTTGGCGGGGTCAACGTCCAAGATCTCTGCCGCCAGCTTGCGAGCGCAGGGCAGGCCGTCAGGCGTGCCATAGTTGTCGATAATGGCGTTGCCATCGACGAGCGGGGTCTCGGAAGTCAGCATGTCCAGCATGGGCCGAGACAAAGCAGTCTGCTCGGGCGACGGCTTGCCGCGTGCCATATCGAGCTTGAGACCTTTCGCGCGAATCTCGTCGGTGGCCTGCTCAAGCTGATCAATGAGGCTGTCGAGCTCAGCTGTGGACAGTAGTTGGTAGGCATTTGGCATGGTGCTCTCCCTCTACCTGACATTTGCAACGTGTGTCATCGCAAAGAAGTATAGACGGTCGGGTGCCACTTCCTGTTACCATTGTTTGTATGAAAGAATCTTCGTACAACGCCTTTATCGAGCATCGCGACCCCGTGCGGCCCGGCTCACCTGCGGATGAGTATGGTGAGCTGCAGCGGCTGGTTGATGCACTCTACGCCGTGAATCCCTCACAGGCGGTTTCGCGCATGGACGTCATCGTGCGTGCCGAGGTGGATGACCTCGGAGATGACCTCATGGAGATTGTCCAGCTGCTTCCAGCGGGAAAGTATAAGCGCTATCGCCTCTGCGACCAGCTCAATTCCATCATCACTGCCCACGGCTGGGCCTATCTCTACGGCACGGTGGAGTAGCGCCACAGCCAATAGCCCTGCATAGAATTGCCGTGCGGCACCCTGCGAGAAGCTATTCGCCAGTCTCCGAGCTCAGCTGACGGGCCTCAAGATCGAGCATGCGGTCTGCGTACACCTTATAGGCAAGCAGAAACACGGCGTTTTCCAGCATGCGCTCGAGCGTTCCGCCAAGACGCCTGCCATCGATGTCCACCAGCTGCAGCTCGCCATCGAGACGCATGGGGTTCGATGCCGGATTATCAGGAAAGAGTCCGCCAATGGTCTGCTCGAGAAGGCCCGCCATGCCCTCGTAGGCGCGCTCGAGGTCAACGCCCAGCTCATGCCCCGTCAAGAAGATCTGTTCAATCTGGGAAATGGACAGCACTCGCTTGAAAGCGCACACGAAGAGCAGCGACGCGATGTGGCGACGGGTATAGCGCTTTCGCGTAGGGGCTGGAACGATGCGCTGCTTCACATAGTTATTGACCATGGCACCCGTGACGATCTTCTCGTCTGGCGCATACATAAACGAGAGCTCGCTCGAGATGATGGAGAGCACCTGGTCAAGGTAGAGCTCGATGCGCGGCATCTCAGCGACACGCGCAAGATGCAAGGACTGCATCTGTTGTGCTAGCTCGGCATATGCCTCGTCAAACACAAACGGTTCCTCATCCAACGACCTGTGTGTTGCCATGCGTACGCTCCCCTTTGTTACAGTGGTCACTCTAATTATGTATATAGGATTATCTAGTCTTAATAACTAGATTTAACGGGTATAGTTCTCTCTATCGCCATGGGCAATATTACCACTCTGCCTTTGACGAACTGTAGACGGGCACATCGTCTCTGGGTTAGGAGCACATCATGAACGAGCAGAGAATTGCCATCCTCACTGACACCGGAACCAACACCCCCGCCGATTTCATGGCAGCGCACGATATCCGCGCCGTCGCCCTGCGCATCAACTTCTCTGACGGAACCAGCTACCGCTCTGGCGAGGACATCTCTGCCCAAGAGCTCATGGTGCGGCTCTCCCATGAGATTCCCTCGACGTCGCTCCCCTCGCCCGAGCAGATCAGGGAAGCGCTGGAGCAGGCTCGTGCTGACGGATACGAACGCGCGGTCTTCGTGACCGTCTCCGCCGGTCTCTCCGCCACTAACCAGACGGTGCACATGGTGGCCGATCAGATGGAGGGGTTTCCGGTCTTGGTAATCGACACCCGCAGCACGGGCATAGCCGCTGGGCTTGTGGTCATGGCCGCCACGCAGATGGTGGAGGAGGGTGTGCCTTTTGAGCACCTCGAGCGTCGCCTCGACGCGCTCGCCAGCCAGACACGTGTGTATTTCTCCACCAAGACACTCACCTACCTGCGAAAAGGTGGACGAATCTCGGAGGCGGTCTATCGCCTGGGGTCATTTTTGGACATCAAGCCAGTCATTTCTTGCAACAAGGCCGGCTGCTGCACACTGGCGGGCAAGGCTCGCGGTTGGGAGCGCTCACTTGATGCCCAGGTCAACCTTGCCGTGAAATATGCGACAACGCTGCGTGGATCCGTACGGCTTGCCATCGGCTGCTCAGAGGGCAACGACCACTTTGACGAGCTGGAGGACAAGCTTCGCACGCAGCTGGCAAGCAAGGGCATCGAGGTCGCGGCTCCTATCGTGCGAAGCGATATCTCACCTGACCTGCTTGTCCATGCCGGACCCGACGCCGTCACCATCGGCATCCAACCCGATTGGCGTTGATGTGAACTGGTGCTCCGCTGTTACGTAAGCACGTCACCTTTGGCAGCGGAGCCAGCCATACCTACACACCGACCTCCAAATCATCACAAAACATGCGCCATTTTGTAGACAGAGCATTTCAATATGCTCCTGTTTGCGTAACGGTGCCTAGACTATGCACGGCAATAATCCGAGACAGAGAGCGAGGTTGCCATGCCAAAGCGCACAGACATCCATAAAGTCATGATTATCGGCTCTGGCCCCATCATCATCGGCCAGGCATGCGAGTTTGACTACTCGGGCACGCAGGCCTGCAAGGCCCTGAGGTCTTTGGGGTACGAGATCGTCCTCGTCAACTCCAACCCCGCGACCATCATGACGGACCCTGGCACCGCGGACCGCACCTATATCGAGCCCCTCAACGTTGAGCGCCTCACCGCGATCATCGAGAAGGAGCGTCCCGACGCCATCCTGCCCAACCTGGGCGGCCAGTCTGCCCTTAACCTCTCCTCCGAGCTCTCCAAGACCGGCGTCCTGGACAAGTACGGCGTCAAGGTCATCGGCGTGCAGGTCGACGCGATCGAGCGTGGCGAGGACCGCGAGGCCTTCAAGGAGCTCATGAGCGATCTGGGCATCGAGATGGCCCGCAGCAAGGTCGCCTACAGCGTCGAGGAAGCCGTGGGCATCGCCCGCGAGCTGGGATATCCTTGCGTGCTGCGCCCGGCCTATACCATGGGCGGCACCGGTGGCGGTCTCGTCTACAACGTCGAGGAGCTGCGACGCGTCGTCGCGCGTGGCCTCGCTGCCAGCCCCGTGCATGAGGTCCTCGTCGAAGAGTCTGTCCTCGGTTGGGAGGAGCTCGAGTTCGAGGTCGTGCGTGACGCCAACGGCAAGATGATTACCGTCTGCACCATCGAGAACATTGACCCCATGGGCATCCACACCGGTGACTCCTTCTGCGTGGCCCCCATGCAGACTATCGCGCAGGAGACCATCGACCGACTGCAGGAGAAGAGCTACCGCATCGTCGATGCCGTCAAGGTCATCGGCGGCACCAACGTCCAGTGGGCGCACGACCCCGTGAGCGACCGCGACATCATCATCGAGATCAACCCGCGCACCAGCCGTTCTTCAGCGCTTGCGTCCAAGGCTACGGGCTTCCCCATCGCCCTCATCTCCGCCATGCTCGCCAGCGGCCTCACGCTTGACGAGATCCCCTGTGGCAAGTGGGGCACCCTTGATCAGTACCATCCCGACGGTGACTACGTAGTCGTCAAATTCGCACGCTGGGCCTTCGAGAAGTTCAAGAGCATCGAGGACCGCCTCGGCACCCAGATGCGTGCCGTGGGCGAGGTCATGAGTATCGGCAAGACCTACAAGGAGGCCTTCCAGAAGGCCATCCGTTCGCTCGAGCAGGGTCGCTATGGCCTCGGCTTTGCCAAGGACTTCCACGAGAAGACCCTGGGCGAGCTCATCGACCTGCTCGCCTATCCCACGAGCGAGCGCCAGTTCGTGATGTACGAAGCCCTGCGCAAGGGCTGCACGGTCGACCAGCTCTTCGTGCTCACCCACATCAAGGTTGAGTTCCTTCAGGAGATGGCCGAGCTCGTGGCTGAGGAGCAGTCCATCATCGCCTGGTCCTCCGCACACCCTGGCAAGCTGCTGCCACCCGACATGCTGCGCCTTGCCAAGCAGGACGGCTTTGCCGACCGCTACCTTGCGCAGATCTGCACTGGACTTACCGAGGCAGACATCCGCGCACAGCGCGCTGAGCTGGGCATCCATGAAGGTTGGTACGGCGTACACGTCTCGTCAACGCCCGATAGCGCTTACTACTACTCCACCTACAACGCTCCCGACGCGAGCGAACCGCTCGAGGGCGACAAGATCATGATTCTGGGCGGTGGCCCCAACCGCATTGGTCAGGGCATCGAGTTCGACTACTGCTCGGTGCATGCTGCGAAGGCGCTGCGTGGGCTTGGTTTCAAGACCATCATCGTCAACTGCAACCCCGAGACGGTCTCCACTGACTACGATACCTCCGACAAGCTCTATTTCGAGCCGCTTACCGCAGAGGACGTGCTCTCCATCTATGAGAAGGAGAAGCCGCTCGGCATGATCATCCAGTTTGGCGGGCAGACGCCGCTCAACCTCGCAAGCGAACTGAAGGCTGCCGGCTGCCGCATCCTGGGTACCACGCCTGAAGTCATCGACCTCGCTGAGGACCGCGATGAGTTCCGCGCAATGATGGACAAGCTCGGTATCCCCATGCCTGAGAGCGCCATGGCCGTTACGGTTGACGAGGCGCTCGACGCCGCGCATGAGATTGGCTACCCCGTGATGGTGCGCCCAAGCTACGTCCTTGGTGGACGCGGCATGGAGGTCGTCTTCGATGACAACCACATGCGCGCCTATATGGCTGCCGCTATCGGCGTCACCCCGGACCGCCCCATCCTCATCGACCGCTACCTCCAGCACGCTCTGGAGTGCGAGGCCGACGCCATTTGCGATGGCTACCATGCCTACGTGCCCGCCGTCATGGAGCACGTCGAGCTGGCCGGCGTGCATTCCGGCGACTCCGCCTGCGTCCTGCCGTCGGTCACCATCTCCGACGAGAACCTCGCCCTCATCAAGGACTACACGCGTCGCATCGCGCAGGAACTGCATGTCGTGGGACTCATGAACATCCAGTACGCCATCGAGAACGGCAAGGTTTACTGCATCGAGGCCAACCCGCGCGCCAGCCGCACCGTGCCGCTGGTCTCCAAGGTCTGCGGCATCAACATGGTACAGATCGCAACCGGGGCCATCACCGGCGAACTAACTGGGCTCCCGTCGCCCGTCGCTCAGCTCAAGGAGGCACGTTATGCCTTCTACGGCGTGAAGGAAGCCGTGCTGCCCTTCTCGATGTTCCCCGAGGTCGACCCGATACTTGGTCCTGAGATGCGCTCCACCGGCGAGGTCCTGGGCCTGGCGCCAACCTTTGGCGAGGCCTTCGTCAAGTCGCAGGAGGCCACTGGCATGCCGCTGGCCAACGCGGGTAACGTGCTCATGTCCATCGCAGACCGCAACAAGGACGAGCTTGCCGAGGTCGCGCAGATGTATGTCGACGCTGGCTTCCAGATTATCGCCACGCGCGGTACGGCTGCCTTCCTTGCCGAACACGGTATCCCCTCGACGGTCATCTTCAAGCAGCGCGAGGGTCGTCCTAACATCACCGATGCCATCAAGAATGGCCAGATCGATCTCATCGTGAACACGCCGCAGGGTGACGGCGCCTCCAACACCGACGGATCCTACATCCGCAAGGAGGCCATCCGTGCGCACATCCCCTTCATGACCACGATGGCGGCTGCCAGGGCTGCAGCGCTTGGCGTGGCTACCATGCGCTCGATCGATGGTTCTGGCGTGAACGCGCTGCAGGACATCCACGCGATGATCAAGTAGCGGCTGGTTATCTCGCTTAACGCCAACGCGGCAGTAGATGTGCTCTACTGCCGCGTTTTTTGTTCTCTATGAGCAACGGCTGCTTCGTGCGAGGCGTTTTGCGTGAAGCTCTCCGGCGGGATCCTGCGGTTTTGTCGGAGCCACTTCACGCGAAGTGGCCTGGGGGCCTTTCGGATGGTCCAAAAGTGACTTCGCGTGAAGGAAACCGCCGTTTTCGCGGCAAATACTTCACGCGAAGTGGTTCGGAAGGCCTTTCGGATGGTCCAAAAGCGACTTCGCGTGAAGGAAACCGCCGGTTCCGTAATCGACATGCACAAGAATCTAACGTCTTCGCCCATAATCCCCACCCAAGCCAAGACATTTCAAAATGGTCACGTACCGGAGTCAACTCTGTCTACCCAGACGTTTCAAGGCGGTCACGTAATGGAGTCAACTCTGTCGACAGGTCGGCCATCAAATAAGTCACCGTGGTATTATTTGCCAATCCAAAACGGGCAGGCATACCAAGGAGTTCCCATGACCGTCATTCCAGAGGGCTACCAGTCGCAACTGTCGCTTTACGACACCCAGCGTGCTATCGAGCGCATCAAGCACGTGTTTCTTGCCAAACTCTGCGCAGCGCTGCATCTTGTTCGCGTGACGGCGCCCCTCGTCGTGGACCCCTCTACGGGCATCAATGACAACCTTAACGGCGTCGAGCGCCCTGTCGGCTTTGATGTGCCTGCCGTCGGCTCTGACGCCGAGGTCGTTCAGTCCCTGGCCAAGTGGAAGCGTTACGCACTCAAGCGCTATGAGTTCAACGTGGGCAAGGGCATCGTTTGCGACATGAACGCCATCCGTCGCGACGAGGAGCTCGACAACCTGCACTCCGTCTACGTTGACCAGTGGGATTGGGAGAAGGTCATCTCCGACAAAGAGCGCAGCGTCGAGTACCTGCACGAGGTCGTCCGTCGCATCGTCACCGCCATCTGCGGAACGCTTGACGAACTCAAATGGTACTACCCCCAGCTCGAGACAGACCTTGAACGCAACGTCACCTTCATCACCGCCCAGGAGCTTGAGGACCTCTATCCCAACCTCAGCCCCAAGGAGCGCGAGAACCGCTTCCTGTCCGTGCACCGCGCTGCCTTCATCGAGGGCATCGGCGGCGCCCTTCGTTCCGGAAAGCCGCACGACGGCCGCTCCCCGGACTACGACGACTGGTCCCTCAACGGTGACCTGCTCTTCTGGGACGACGTCCTGGGCTGCGCGCTTGAGGCCAGCAGCATGGGCATCCGCGTGAGTCCCGAGTCATTGGACCGCCAGCTCACCATCGCTGGTTGCGATGACCGCCGCAACCTGCCATTCCACAAGATGCTGCTTGCTGGCGAGCTTCCCGCAACCATCGGCGGCGGCATCGGCCAGAGCCGCCTTTGCATGCTGATGCTGGGCAAGGCTCATGTCGGCGAGGTTCAGGCATCAGTGTGGGACGCCGAGACCATCGAGGCATGCAAGGCAGCCGGCGTACAATTGCTGTAAATACCAAAAGAGCAAGCGAGGCGTCGAAAGGCGCCTCGCTTGCTTTACGTCTCACTCACCTTCAAGCAGGCGCTCAAGCAGACGCTCGCGATCGCGCATGAATAGGTCCATGGTCTGGTAGGCCTCGGTCTCCTCGTAGGCCACCTCGCGAATCTCCCGCTCGTCAAAGGCAAGGATGCGCGCGCCGGGCAACGCCATGATCACCGGAGAGTGCGTCGCCACAATGAGCTGCGCACCATGCTTGGCCAGCCGGTCAAACTCGTACAGCAGCGTAAGCTGGCGAGAAACCGAAAACGCCGCTTCAGGCTCGTCCAAGATATAGAGACCGTTCTCGCGAAAGTCCTTTTGAATGACCGCGAGAAACGCCTCGCCGTGTGACAACGTATGTAACTGGCGCGTCTTGCCCCAGTACCAGCGGTCATATTCCTCCGAAGCAGTGGCAACGTTATAGAAGCTCTCTGCGCGCAAGAAAAACGCACCTCGTGGCTGCATGGGACCGCGAACAAGATGCACGGCCTCATGCAGACCCGAATGCGTGTCACGCGTCGAGAAGGCATAGTTGCGACTGCCGCCTTCGGGGTTGAGACCATACGCAACCGCTATGGCCTCAAGCAGCGTGGATTTGCCCGTCGCATTCTCCCCTACCATAAAGGTGACGCCTGGCGCAAAGTCAAGCGGCAGGCTCCGCAACGCGCCTATGCTGCGCACAAAGCTATCGTCAGGAACGGCGTCCCAGTCAATCGACACCCGTCGTATGAACGGCACCTGCGTCATGGGCACCCCCACTAACCATTCGCTTGGCCACAGACTCTACCATACTGTATGCGCGCACCAGAAACGTCGGCTGAGCACACCGCTCGTCGAAGCAATCACCTTAGGACTCTGTTCCGGCATCTTTGACGTATCACGTGCTGCAAACCACCCGGGCAGATATTACAATTACTGATGAACGGAAGGAGAGGACCGCGATGGACCATGCGACGCACGAGCCCACCACTCAGGCACTTGTCACCATGCTTGAGGCAAACCCGACGCTGCTTAGACTGCTCAAGCGTTCGCTCGCCAAAGCCGCGACCATCAATCCCGACCCCGTGACCAATCCCGCACAAGACCTGGCAAGCTACCTGTCGTATCTTGACTGGGCAGCCAAGGCATTGCCGTGGCAAATCAGCCCGTGGATGAAGAGCTACTCATCGCTGTACGACCAGATTGATCAAGGGCTTGCGTACTTCTACTTCGCCCTTGACCAGCCGCTCGAGGAGCTTGAAGGCATCACCAGCTATAACAACACACTGCAATATCTCGAGCCGCTCAGCTCGTGGCTGCTTGACTTCACGCGCCGCTACGGGCTGTTCCTGGACACGCCCGAGAGCTGGTGCGACGAATATGCAGCGCGCGTGCGCTCCGATCCGGCGTTTCGAGTCGATCGCGGAGACTACGAACCAGACGAGAACTGGCACACGTTCAACGAGTTCTTCTCGCGACGCCTTGCCTCGGATGACAAACGCCCCGTTGCCTTCCCAGATGACGACAGCGTCGTGGCGTCGCCAGCAGACTCCGTTCCGCAAGGCATCTGGGACATCGACAGAAACAACTGCGTGTTGAGCGACCATGCCATCGTCATCAAGTCTGGCGTCCTGCGCCGCATTGACACACTCCTTGGTCCAAGCAAGTACCGTAACGCCTTTGCCGGCGGACGCCTGACGCACGCCTTCCTGAACGTGCATGACTATCACCGCTACCATTTCCCCGTTAGCGGTGTCATCAGAGAGGTGCTGAACATTCCTGGGCAGGTAGCAGCAGGTGGTGTGACCCTCTGGGATGCTGCCCTGCAACGCTACCGGCTGCTCGGTGACGACACGTCGTGGCAGAGCATCGAGACCCGCGGCCTTGTGGTCGTGGAGACCGAGGCGCACGGACTTGTCGCTTGCCTTGCCGTGGGCATGTCACAGGTTTCGTCAGTCAATTTCGAACCGCAGGTCATGGTGGGCACGAGGGTTCATAAGGGAGACCCACTGGGCTATTTCCTCTTCGGGGGAAGCGATTTCGTGATGCTCTTCCAGGAGGGCGCCGACTTCCGGCTGACCGCTCGTACGGATGGCGCACGTGGTTGGCGTCATCTCTTTGCTCGCGAGGAATACGGTCGTCTGACGTAGCCGTCACCACGGGTGTCACATTGGGGACAGTCCCCAATGTGACAACTGTCATCTGGGGGACTGT
>JAUNJR010000058.1 GCA_030533135.1 Coriobacteriales bacterium | reverse complement strand
TATTCAGAATGATTCGGATGGCTGTATCCTTGCATGCACAGCGCTCCACGGGAAACTCGGGATTGCTGGTGACATACGCCTCAAGCAGCTGTTGGTTGCTTGCGTTGAGGGGTCGCGTACTGGAGAGGAAGCCCTGCATGGTGTTCTTGAGCAGCTCGTCGGCCTCGGGGAGCGTGATGATGGCGAACTCCTTTGGCTTGACATCCTCGGCGAAGGCGAGGCGCTCATAGCGTTGCTCGAACACCGAGTGGCCCGCGCGCGAGAAGTCACCCAGGTAATACGTGCGGAAGTAGTGGAGCAGCTGATCGGCAAGACGCAAGTCGGGACCCAAATCGCGGACTGAGTTCGGGAAGCCCCGGTAGAACGCCTCGGGAACGTCGAGGCCAAGGTTGCGCTGGGCGACCTTCAGCATGTGCGCGTCGGCAAGCTCGGGACAATGGGTGATGCGAATTCTTGCATAGTGCCAGAGCGAGGTAAGCGCGGCAGCAACCGCCTCTGCCTGATCCTCGCCAGCGGCGGGCTCTTCAGCGACGAAGTATCCCTGAGCGAAGAGGTAGTCTTCAAAGATTGGCAGCATGTCGCCTCCCGCCGAAAGAAAGGGGGGTGGCGGGCGATATCGCAGGACTGGACAAGAAGGACCTGAACCTAATGTTGGAGTAAGCCCTGCTAGCTGCCCGCCACATCCATTGTACCTGATACGCAAAGCGCATCTGAGTTTTCCCGAGACAGGAAAGCCCGAGATACGAAAACAGGCCCCGAAGGGCCTGCGAAGATTTGGTAGCCCGTGCCGGATTCGAACCGGCGATCTCCGCCTTGAGAGGGCGATGTCCTAAACCGCTAGACGAACGGGCCGTCATGTAGGTGTTAGTGTAACGGAAGGAACCTCGGGACGCAAGCACATTTTTCGCTCATCGTCATTCACTTCTTTTGGCGCTCGCCGTCTCCAAACGCTTATCATTGCAAGCTGATTGTTCAACCGCTCACATGAAGGTCGCCCATGTATTTCCCTCCCACCGGTAACATCTACACCTCAATTTCGGTTACGGCATTTGTCGTGCTCTTTGTAACGCTCTTCCCCATGGTCGATCTTGCGGTATGCAAGCGGGTCGGCATCTCCCCCGTCCAAGGCATGGGCCTCAACGACCGAGACGACCACTACCTCAGGCTGCGTCGTTTCGCGCTCTATCTGGTATTTCTTGCCTATCTTGCCGCCGTCGGCTATCTCGTGTTCTTCTCGCGCACCGCAGCAGAGGATTTTCGCGTGCACGCGGTTGCCTTCCAGGACCTGTCCAACGCCATCACCATCGACCTTGGCATCTTGGGATTCATTGAGGCGCTCGTCCAGGAAGGGCCAGCAGGCGTCCTCTCACACATTAAGGTCCACAGCATCGATGGTGTCGCACAGGTCTACCTCAATGTCATGCTCTTCGTCCCCATGGGATACCTGCTCCCCTACGTGTTTCGCTGGTTCCGCGCCATGGTGCGCATCCGTCCCGCACTTGCAAGCTTCCTCGCCTCGCTCTTTATCGAAAACGTGCAGCTGGTTACCAAGCTGGGGTTCTATGACGTCGACGACCTCATTGCCAACACCTTGGGCGGCATCATCGGACAATGGCTCTTCATTTTGTTTGCTTATGCCCTGACCAATCCCACCTGGCTCAAAGACTTGATGTCATACCATAAGTGGGCGTGGCGAGCACGCAATACGGTCCTCTATCCTTTTGCGAGAAAGATCGACCTGTCGCGCACCACTATTCAGGCGACTGGTGAGGACGACATCTGGGAGTTCTACGTGAAAACCCTAGGCTTTAGGCGAGTCGGCCAGATTGTCCCCCTTGACTCCGAGGGCACAACGCTGTTGCTTCAGCTGGGCACCGAGCAGATAGAGTTCGTGTGCACCAATGCACCTCGGGACCTCGGTGATCAGATACTCAACATCACGGCGATCGATCTGCCGCGCATTCGTCAGCGGCTCGTCCGGAAGGGCGTCGAGGTCGGGCCCATAGAACCCGACCTCTTCAGGGGAATGCTTCGCATGTCCTTCATGGGTCCCGACAACGTGCGCATCAACATCCTGGAGAGCTACGTCGACTAGCAACGCGCGGACCACCTACGATGCCTTGAAGTTGAACACCGGTCGCATGACCTCGATGATGTCGACCGCTTCACTGATGGGACCGATGATGTCCTCAGCACTCTTGTAGGCGCCAGGTGCCTCATCCAGGGTGGCCTCGCCGACCGACGTCGTGTAGACACCTTCCATGGCATGGCGGTACTCCTCGACACTCAGCTGCTCGCGAGCTGCCGTACGTGACATCAGACGTCCCGCCCCATGCGGTGCGGAGAAGTTCCAATCCTCATTGCCACGGCCGCGTGCCAGCACGGAGCCATCACGCATGTTCAGCGGGATCAGCACAAGCTCTCCCTCATGCGCGGCAATAGCGCCCTTGCGCAGGATCATCTCGTCCACATCGATGTAGTTGTGGACCGTGTGGAAGGCGTCGCGATCCGACAGGCCACACATGCCCAGGATTACCTCGGCCATGGTCTCACGGTTGAGGCGCGCGAAGCGCTGGCAGATTGCCACGTCATGCAGATAGTCATCCAGGTAGCTGCCGTACAGCCAGCACAGGTCGCGCGGCACGTCAAGCTCACGCTTCTCCCACTTCAGACGCTTGATGGCACGCTGGATTTCGCTGCGACGGCCAGCCGCCTTGTACTCGGCAATAAGTGCGTCGCGCTTGATGAAGTACTCCTCCCTGCCCGCACGCAGATCAACCGCAAGATTCTGGTAGTAGCTTGCCACCTGCGTACCCAGGTTACGGCTGCCAGAGTGAATGACCAGGTAGAACGTGCCGTCAGCCGCCTCGTCGACCTCGATGAAGTGATTGCCGCCACCCAGCGTCCCGATGGAGCGCTCCAGACGGCGCGTGTCCTTAAGCTGGCGGTAACAGCGCAGCTCCTCCAGGTCAAAGCGCTTCTTGCGCCCCTCCCACACGTTCATGCCCGAGGGCACCACGTGGCAGGCGTCGTCAATGGATCGCAGGTCCAGGGCGTGTCGGCCAATATCGATGGTGTACATGCCGCAGCCAATGTCCACGCCGACGATGTTGGGTACGACCTTGTCGGTCACGGTCATCGTGGTGCCAATCGTGCACCCCTTGCCTGCGTGGGCATCCGGCATGATGCGAATGCGCGCGCCTTCAGCAAAGGGCTGGTCACACATGGTGCGAATCTGCTCGATGGCGGCATCCTCAATCTGCGTGGCAAAGCACGTGGCCGTCGCACGGCTTCCCTCGATGGTAAACATGGTTGCTTCGTCCTTTCTCTCTTCTTTGAAGCAGCTCTAACAAAAAGACCTGGAAGAAAACTTCCAGGTCCGTGGGGTCGTGGCTATGAGGGTGTCGCTATCTTAGCGAGATGAGATAGACGTCCCCACGGGTATGCGGCAGCGACTCGAGCGCGTCGAGTTGATAGGCTGGTGCATAAGAGCGTTTTATGTTCAACATGGGGTTCTACCTCCTTCCCATTTCTGAAACCACGTTATGTGTGTCGATGTTTTCTGTCAAGCATCTTTTAGCTGTGGGATGCGGTAAGAGTGCTAGCCCGCCACGAGCTCGATGACAAACTCGCGCCACAGCGGATACATGAAGCGATGCCCTTCGCTGTTGGGATGGACGTACGCATCGTCCAAGACGCCATCTTCGGTGTAATACTGCTGCTGTTGCGCCTCGTCATCCGGATTGAAGCCAGAGATCTCATAGAGGTCAAGCACAGGAAGATCGAACCGTGCGGCAACGTCCTTAAGCAGTTGCACGTACGCATCGCACTCCTCACGCGTGGTGGCATGGGAGTCGATGTAGCCCCGCCCATCATATGCGAGCCCCTCCGGCCAAGGCGTTGGCGTGACGATGCCCATGGAGAGGCCTGGCTTGGCTTCAAGCAGACGCTGGACGGTAAGTGCCATGCAACCGCCGATGGTATCCGTTCCCTCATCGTACGCAGTGCCCAGCTCGTACCCCTTGCCGAGGTCGTTGAAGCTGCCAAAGACCGTCAGACAATCCACGTTGGTAAGATCCATCTTCCCGACGCGCTCATAGAACGGCTCGGCACCGCCTGCCTCCTTGTAACCAGTCCCACTGACTCCCCAGTTCACGACGGTGCAACCGAGGTCTTCGGCGACATAGTCGTAATAACTCGTCCGCGCCCTGAAGTTCTTCTCAGTAAGGGAGTCCCCCAACACGCCCCACGTCTTACCTGCAACTTGAAGCGCGGGGTCTTCGGGCACGGCTTCGTCTGACACGGGGCTTTCCGCAACCACATCATCCATGACACCGTCATCCGCGGTCGTCTCTTCAGAGACTGCCTCTACCTGCACGTCATTGGATGCCTTCCCGCAAGCTCCCAGCATCACGACAGCAACAGCCATAGTGAGGAGAACCGCCCAAACAGTCCTTGTCTTCATTCGGTCACCTTTTTCGGTTGTATTCATCAGTTGCCTCCGTCATCTGTGTCTCAAGTTCTGCAATCTCTTGAAGTAGCTGCCTCTTCCTGCCAAACCTGAAAACTGACAGGCTGGCAAGCTCCTCCTTGCGCTCCTTGAGAGCTTGATCAAGCTTTTGAAGCTGGCTGATAAACGCAAGCCGCTCCTCATCCGGCAGGCTCGGATCCTCGACAGGTTCAACCTCGGTCTCAGCCTTAGGCTCAGGCTGAGAAACTGCCGCCTTAATCGGCTCTCCCTGCTCCGGATATTCCCACTTGACCTCGCAGTACACGGCAATCGTATTCGAGTTTCCCTGGAAGAGGTACAGGATATGCCGAGCATCGCGACTGATTACGACATCTTTAGCCATGAGGTCCCACGAGGGATCCCAATAGGTCTTCTCACGCGCAATGCGCTCGCCCGTCCTCGTATCGATAAAGTCGATTCCGCAGGCATCAAGCTCGTAATAGTCCTTAACGACCAGCGCGATCACGCCATTCGGCGCCAACGCGTCTGAGCCGTCAGTGCCTCCGTAGCGCACCCCGCGCGCATCGTGAAAGTCTTCGCGAACCAATCCCAGCTCAGCCGCATCAACCTCTTCGCCAGCCGCCAGATCCACCACGGTCATCCCGGTACGTATCAGCGGATGGGGCGTCTCATCCGCGACATAGGCGGCATACCGACCATCCGCCGTAAACCCGATCGGCAGCGTACCCCCAACCTTTGTGTACGGCTCGACCTCATAGACCAAATGGTTGTCGCGCAGATTCCAGATCCTGCCGTTAGTGAAGCATGCGTACGCCCCATCCGGAGACATCTGCACGCCCTGACTTCGATACCCAATCGTCCGGCGAATGTTATACACCAGGTCAAGGTCAGCAACACCGGTTGGCACGGCCTCGGAGGCCATCCGCTCGTAGCCATGAACCACCGCGGGATCATGCTCAAAGCCAGAGGTATGCTCCGCCTGCTCAAGTGCCTCGGCTGCAGAACGCCACTGGCCTGCAGACATGCGCTCGTCAAACTCACGCATCGCACGCCTGAACGCTTCCTCTTCGTCCCAACGCTGCTTGACCGACTGGGCTCGGCAAATCAAGCGCGGCAACTCCCAGTTCGGCTTGACCGTCCTCCACATGCGAAGACCCCACGAGGCAGGCACGCCGTCTTCCGAAAGGCAGGCAAACACGCGCCGCCCGTCCTGTGAGAAGGACACGCGATGGGCGCTCTGCGCACAGCCAAAGGGATACGTGCGGACACAGCGGCCGGTCTCCCCCTCAATCAAGCGCATCGTTCCCGAGAACCCCATGAGCACCAATGTCGCTTCGTCCGTAGTGCACGCCGTCGAGCACGTCGGCTTCTGGTCCGTCCATCCCGCGGCCAGCGCACGGTCGACAAGCTCCTGCGGAGCGGGGACGGCAACGCGCCACTGCTTGCTCCCCTTGTTGATCGTCGTTATCGCCTCGTCCTCGTCAAGGTTCCAAACGACATACTCCTCCTCTGACTTCTTGAAGCCCTGACCCGGCAGCGCAATAGCGTACTCGATCCAGTTGCTGCCCACGTCCTTTCCGCAGCACAGAATTGCCGTCTCGTCATCAACCAACGAGAAGTCATGAACCGAGCGGTCCTCGGCCAGCTTCGTGCACCCCTCTAGGTCCTCGAGCTCAGCGCGCAGACGGAAGGCGTGTCGCGACGTCGAGGCAGCATCGCGCCGCTCAAGAATGAGCTGTGACAGCTCGTTGTCCTTCCCAAACTGCAGGAGGCGATCACGCAAGTAGATGTCATCAACAGCCCCGTCTTGCCACAGCATCGCACCATGGTTGAAGGCAACCTCCAGACACTGGGGGTTCTTCTCTTCCGCGATGCCCAGCAGGCGTAGCGCCTCGTCATGGCGGCCCAGGTCGAGGAAGGACATCGCTCGGTTGTTGAGGCTCTCGGCTGTGTCCTGTGCCGCGTCGGGATGCTCACGCAGGTAACGATGGCCCGTGGCCTTGTGGTATAGGTCAACAAGAACGTCCTCGATGGCAACAAAGTCCAAGTCGCGACGATGCAAGCAGTCATCCAAAAGCCCCGTCAGGCCATCGGGAATGGGAAGGCTCGTTTCAAAGCGCCCCTGCCTGAAGATGTCGACAACCTCAGAGCCCAGCTTCCAGGGACGCTCGCCAAGCAGTACCTCCGTCATGGTGACCGCCCAGGCATACACGTCCATCCACGGTGCAGGCGTTCCGCCCTCAACTTGCTCGCGCGGACAATACGCCGGTGTGTAGCCAGTTGGCGCGCCAGCCACCGGCTGGCCCGCACTCCCCTGAACCACATGCGACGCAGCCAACGCTAAGCCAAAGTCAGACACCTTGGCATCCCAGTCAGACGTCAGCAGGATGTTGCCTGGCTTCACGTCCTGATGCAGCAGCCCGCACGCCTGTGAGTAAGCCAGGCCACGCGCCGTCTGGATCGCAACGTCAAGAATACGCTCGACCTGTTCAGAGGCCGTACCCGAATACAGCGCACGGGACTTCATCGCGTCCTTCAAGCTGCCGCCATCCATCCACTCCGAAAAGACGGTCGGCACGCCGCCCACTTCGCGCACGTAGTAACACGAGACGATGTTGGGATGCAGGCCCAGGTTGATCCAGTGCTCGCACTCAGCGACAAAGGCAGCTTTGCGTGCGGGGCTAGCCTCCGCAAAGTAGCGGGGGTGCGGCCGCTTCATCGCCAGGTCCATATCCCAGTCTTGGTGATGCACGCGCCAGACGCTACCCATGCCGCCCATGATGGCATCAGAAACCACCACATAGGTCTTGAGCAGCGTGTTGTTCTTGCTAATGCGCTCGGTCGTGATGGTGTCATCCGCGCGGAGCTCCGCCTCACCAAGCGATGCTTCCGTAAAGCTCATGCCCTCGAAGACATCCTGCTTGGAAAGCGAAAAATCAATGCTGCCCGTAAGGTCAAAGCTGTCGACAGACCTCATGCCGTTCCCCTCTCTGGTCATCGTCTCGCACAGCATAACACTGGGGCGGTTGAGTTCAGGTTTTTATCCCTCCTCAACCGCCCCAGCGTCATCAACCGTGAGCGATAACTGTCAGCAGCCTACATCGGAAACAGGAAACCGCTTGCCAGCTAGTCAGCGTTCACATCAGTCAGGGCAGAGACGTTAAGTTGGGCCTCCTCAAACTCAAGCTCTTCTTGCAGACCCGCGAGCTTCCGTTCGACGACCTCAAGGTTGGTCCGCTTTGTATCAAAATCGTACTGCAGCACCTCAAACCGCTTCGCCGACTCAGCGACGCGCTTCTCCAGAAAGCGCTTTCTGATGAAACGATAAAACTTGAGGTAGCGAAGCTCCTCAAGGTCCAGGTTTATTTCATATCTCAGAATCGCAAGCTCTTTCTCACGGTCAGAAAGCGTAGCTGGATCAACATCATCATAGGAAGTGACGAAAGGCCTTACGACACCAAGGTCCGCCTTAAGGGCAGCCTGCTCGTCCTGCAGCTTTTGGATGTCCTCACGCAGCTGCTCGATCCGCTCTCTCTGCTGGTCGCTCATACGAGTCCTCTCCACCTGAGTCCTTCTCGTCTAGGATAGCCTTTCAAACGTGAGTTACTGGCAGCAGCGCAAGCAATGGATAGGGCAACGGCACGCTGAGGCGCAGCCGCAAGGACAGCTTCTACTGGTTCAAAAAGGTATGCGAGAGCAACGGGGCCGACCTGACGGTATAGCCACCCGACAACCGTAGCAAACGAAAACGCGCCAAGGCCTCTCGCCTCGGCGCGTTTGCATAGCCGTCAAAAGTGCGCGCTACACACCCACGATGGTGATGCGGCCCTGCCCCTGCGGGTTCTCGTACTCTGCGGGCACCTCGTAATTGCAGCCCTCTACCAGGTAACTGACCAGCGCTTCGTAGTCGAAGCAGAAGGTCTGCGGCCACTCGGCTTCGGCCGCCGCCTTGAAGGCGTAGTAGGTGTCGCCGCCCTGGCACAAGAAGGTGGACATGGCGATCGAGTAGGTATCGCCCTCGTCAAACGCGCGTCCCCCCACATCATGAATGGTCACACGCGCGCCAAGCGCCGCTGGCGAATGGAACGACGAGTCGGGGTACAGCGGGCCCTCTTCAAAGGGCATGGACGCGTCAATCGTGTACCTGATGCCCGATACCTGCGGGAACCCTCCGAGCGCGCTTTCGGTTCCAATGGCCTGGCAGCCAGCCTCAAGCGCCTCGAGGAGCTGCGCGCCCGTCACCTTGACGACACCAAGATCATTACCGAAGGGCTGCACGGACTTGATGATGCCCAGCGTAATGTCGCCCACCTCAATGGAGGACCTGATGGCGCCGCCGTTGATGATGGCCGCATCGACCTCATACCCAAGCTCCTGTGAGGACGTCCAGCGGTACGCGTCCGCACAGAAGTCTCCCAGGTTGGTCTCCATCGTACGCACGCCCGGCTCGCGGTTACCGTCAAGGAAGTACGCCGTGGCGCCCAGCACCACGTTCATCTGATCCTCTACACGTTGATTCTCATCGTCAATGATGGCCTGCACCGAGGCGTCAATCCCGTCAAAAGTGCCTGCCGCCACGAGTTCGTCCGAAGGAACGCCCTCGTCAATAGCCACAACGCCAATGTTGTGCAGGTAGCAGCCAGTTTCCACGAGAAGAACCCCGTTGACCTCCTCCTGGACCTCTTCATGGTCATGGCCATCGATGAAGAGGTCGATGCCGGTCACCTGTTCAAGCACGCCCTTGCTTTGGTCCCCGCCAATCGCGTCGTTGCCAAGGTGCGCGACGGCAATCACCATGTCACACCCCTGGCCACGCAGCTCGTCGACCTGGGCTTGCGCGCACGCAATGAGTTCGTCACCCGACAAGAACGTGAATCCCTCCACATTCCTCGGGCTGGTCGTGGTTTTGGTAGAAGGCGTCGTAAGGCCAAAGAAGCCCACCTTCGTGCCGTCCGTCAGCTCGACAATCTTGTTGGGAACAAAGCGCGGCTCCCCCGTCACCTTGTCTACGACATTGGCGGACAGGAAGGGGAAGTTGGCAGTCTCCTCGTTTGCGGCAAGGGCCTCGACACCCCAGTCAAACTCATGGTTGCCGACGGCCATGAGCTCGTAACCGCAGCCGTTCATGAATGCCATGGCGGGCATGCCCTTCGTGGTGTCGACAAGCGGCATACCTTGCGTGGCATCGCCTGCGTCAACAATCAGCACTTCATAGCCCTTCTTCTCCCATTCGGTCTTGAGTGCCGCGACCGCTGCCATGGAGAAGTTGCCCTCGGTATCATCGGTGCCCTCAACCGCGACATCATGGCCATGAGTGTCATTGGTGTGGATGATGGCCAACAGCGGAGCCGGGGCCTCTGTAGTTGTCTGACCGGCGCCTGTTGTCTGCCCGCAAGCCGCGAGCGCGGCCGAGGCGCTCATAAGGCCAAGGCCCCTCAGGAAGGTGCGGCGGGATACGAGCGGGTGCAAATTGTTGTAGAGCATGCGTCATCCTTCCTCTAGCTTTATTGAACGAATGATTTCATTCTACTGTCTACTTGCCTCTTAGGCGTCTGAGCCCGTGAACTACTCTGCCACACTGAGGGTCGCGAACCGAGAGCCCATTTCGATGTGCTCATACCCGCCGTCAACGTACCTCGGGCAATCCATCTGGAAGTCAATACCGCCCTGGAACAGCAGCACGATGTCGCTACCGCCAAAGAGGAAGCAGCCAAGCATGTCGCCCTTCTCGACGCGCTGGCCCTCTTGGACGGTATCCTCAAAGGTGACCGACGACACCTGCGACATGCCCACGGGCATGACAGCGACCAGGCCATAGCCGTCTGTCTCCACGATGACCAGGCCACGAGTCTCTATGCTTTGCCACGAGGTGTCACTGGCCTGAAGTTTGTACAACTGCGTCGTGGGGTCCCAGACAACGCGACCGCCGATGGCATCGTCGCCAGGCATGACCAGCACTTCTTTGATGGTGCCTGACACCGGGAAATGGTAACGGTGGTAGTCGTTGACATCCAGGAACATGTGCGTGAAGGTGCCACCCGCAAACTCGTTCGCGTACTTGCTCGGGCCAAGGAGCGTCGCCACGGAACGGAGCGTTCCGCTCTTGATGGTGATGGGATCGTCAGAAACGACCATGCTTTCCTCGTCGATTTCCCACACGCCCTGGGGCTGTGTGTCCGCCGGCGAGACCACGACAGCTGGATTATCCGGCTCAGCAATGGGGCGCACGGACGGATCGGAGAGGTAGCGCGCAAAGAACTGGTTGAAGGTCTTCCAGTTGCTGGGGTCCTCGTAGAGGTCGCCATCAAGCTGGAAGTCGGGGTTGGCCAGCGCGGTCTGGTAGTACTCGTCCGACCAGGAATCGGTTGTGTTGAGGAACTGGCCGTATGTTTCTGTGAAGAGGATCAGCCATGAGCGGAACGGCTCGTGATACTGCAGGGTGTTGTTGTAGTAACCGAGGTCTTCGAGCTCTTCCAGGGGCTGGTCAACCAAGAAGTAGAAGTAGTTGAGGCTCTGGTCAATGCGGTCATAAAGCGTGGAGTATTGATCCGCCCACGGGGCAATCTGCCAAGGCAGCGCCGTATCTGCCCAGTCCACGAAATCGTAGTACTCTTCCAGGGTCTGGGCGGGATTGGTTGTGCGGTCAGGGTTGACTTCTGCAGCCTTAGCGATTGACTTCTCAAGCAGCGCTTTGAGCTCTGGACTGTGCTCGACCATCGAAATCAGCGTCTCGGTGGCTGGAGCGTGGTGATTGTCGAACGATAAGTCAGTAACCAAGCCAGTGATTGGGGGGTGACGGTAGGCATCGTCATCGGTGTAGGTCACGCCAGTCTTATCGTTTGACTCGATTTCTGGTGCCTCTACCTGCGGTTCATTGGTCGGTGTCGGCTGTTTGACACCACAGCCGACGAGGCCATACAGCGCAAGCGACAGGGCAATCCCTGACGAGGCGAGCGCTTTGAGGGCGGTCGACGCGTTGCGTTGAAAGTTGGGATTCATGATCTCGACCTCTTTTTCGAAGATTGATAGCCACATCTCATTGTATCGACTCGAAGCGCAGAAGGGTGGAGCGGCGGCGGACCGAGGCGCAGAACTGGGCCAACGTACGACGCATACGAAGTAGGAGAAGATACAATATCTGATGCAGACCTTTTGCCATGGAGGCGCAGTCATGGACAGACTCTTTAGAACCAAGAATCAGTTGTGGCAGGCCATCCAGTCCAACCTCTTGTTTATCGGCATCGTTGAGCTGCTGATTTACAACGTGGGCCTCACCATCAAGTACCAGGTGCAGGCGTATGTCGACCCCTTCACCCCCATCGTCGGCGACGACTTTGGCCTGTATTACAACTCAAACTTCTGGATCATCATCCCCATCCTGTTCACCCTGCTGTTCATGCGCCTGACCTGCCCCGGAGCGCTGCACATCTTCACCGACGGAACTCTGGGGAGGAAGCTGAAGTCGCTGGGCAAGGGTCTGGCGCTGGGCTTTCTGTTCCTTGGGCTGCTGACAGGGCTCGTGGCAATCACCGGGACCGCGACCTTCACGTTCAACCGGTTTAGCTTCTGGCTGATCCCGGTG
>JAUNJR010000057.1 GCA_030533135.1 Coriobacteriales bacterium | reverse complement strand
TCATGGCACAGGGTACTGTTAAGTGGTTCAACCCCGACAAGGGCTACGGCTTCATCTCTCGCGAGGATGGCGACGATCTGTTCGTCCATTACAGCGAGATTCAGATGGACGGCTTCAAGACCCTGGACGAGGGCCAGGCCGTTGAGTTCGAGATCACGACTGGCCAGAACGGCAAGCTTCAGGCTTCCGCCGTCCGCAAGATCTAGTTCGTCTCACACTTAGCCAGACAAAGGAGAGGGTCGCATCGCGACCCTCTTTCTTTTTGTGTGCAAACTGTGATGAACACCTATCTAGAGTGCTCACTGATAAAAAGGCGCCTCAGGTGTGTCGTTCTACATTTGATACTAAAGCGGTTTGAGTCGACACCGCGGTGCTTCACGTAAAAGGGCTACCATGGGATGGTGTACACAAAGCGTTGGGTTTTCCGCTGAGAGGAGTAGGGCTAATGGCAGACGAACAGTTCAAGGCTGAGGTCGATGCGTTTGTCAATGAGGTGTGGGAAGACGTCGTCGAGGACATCCGGTCGCTGGTTCGGATTGATTCCGTCGAGAACCGACAGGCTGCCGAGCCGGGAAAGCCGTGGGGACCAGAGGCTTATAAGGCACTGGCAAAGGGCTTGGAGATTGCTGCGCGCCTTGGTCTCGAGGCACATGACTGTGAGGGCTATCTGGGCTATGCAGACCTTCCAGGAGAATCCGAGACACAGATTGCCACCATCGCCCACACGGATATCGTGCCGACGGGCATTGGCTGGACCGTGCCGGCCTTGGACGTGACCCGTCGTGATGGCTATCTGCTGGGCCGTGGCGTTCTTGATGACAAGGGCCCGTTTGTGCTGTCGCTCTATGCTGCCAAATTCTTCGTTGACCAGGTCGCTCGCACGGGCAAGAAGCTCCCCTATACCCTACGTTGCCTCGTCGGCAACAACGAGGAGACCTCCATGGCAGATGTGGAGTGGTATCTGGAGCACTATGAGGCTCCTGCGTTCCTCTTCACGCCTGATGCGGACTTCCCCCTCATTTGTGGTGAGAAGGGCATCTTCCATGGTCTTTTCCGTACCAAGGGCCCAGTAATTACCGATGACTCTCCCGTGAGGGAGATCAACGCGGGCACGGTGGCCAACGCAATCCCTGGACAAGCAACCGCCTTGCTGCGCCGTACTGGCGTGACGGCTCTTGAAGGTACTGAAGGCTTCGAGTTGACCGGTTACGATGACGATGTGACCCAGATTCTGAGCGAGGGCATTGGCGGGCATGCAGCATTCCCGCAGGGGACGGTCAATGCCATCGGCAAGCTCTCCAGTCTCCTTCTTGACCTTGGCGTAACCAAGGGTTCCGAGGCTCTTGACGCCTTTGTGCGCATGGTCGACATCATTGCCAACACGAGTGACGGCGAGCCTCTCGGCATCAACTCCTCCGACAAGGTGTTTGGCGACCTGACCATGAATGCAGGCGTTATCAGGACGTTGGAAGATGGCTCTATGACCATCACCATGGACGTGCGTTATCCCACGTCCATTGCCATCGAGGACGTCATCGCTGCCTTCGAGCGTCTTGCCGAGGAGCATGGCTGCACCTTCGAGGCCGGAATGTCCAACCCGCCGTTCTACATGGACCCGTCGCTTCCGGCTATTCAGGCGCTTCTGGGCACCTATCGTGAGTACGCTGACCCCGATGCCCAGCCTTATGTCATAGGCGGAGGCACCTACGCACGTCACTTCCCACGCGCCTGTGCGTTTGGTCCGAATGACCCCACGAAACCTAATCCTGATTGGGTGGGCATTGAGCATGGCCCCGATGAGGGTGTCAGCGAGGAGTGCCTGCGCCGTGCGCTCAAGATTTACATTGTCGCGATTGCACGCCTGATGGAGCTTGATCTCTAACAGGCGAGGACAGGGCAGTAACGTGGCGCGTGTGGCATATGGTCCCAAACCAGATGTTGCACGCGCCAAGCTTATTCCGCAAGGCCCTCCCAGGAGAGAAGACCGATGTCAGCGAGACTGCTGACCTCCTCCCAGCTGTGGCTGGGATCTTCTGTATCGACGGCGCAGGTCATAAAGCCCGCTGACCGTGCGGATCTGATGCCCGCAGCAAGGTCTTCAAAAACAATGCAACGCTCGGGAGCCGCGCCAAGGCGTCGCGCTGCCTCAAGGTAGATATCCGGCTCGCTCTTCGGTGCGTTGACCTCGTTTCCATGTACGCGGACATCAAAGAGGTCGTCCACGCTGACGTGTTCCATGGTGTCCAAGATATGGGCTTCGTTACTGGTGGCCAAAGCGCAGGGAATACCTCGCCTGCGCAGCGACAGGATGTAGTGGCGCGCTCCGGGCTTCAAGGTCACTTTGGTCTTATACAGGGCCTGAGAGAGACGCGACCACTCTTCGACGACGTCTTCGGGCCGGTCATCAAGGCCATAGCGCTCGATGGTGTAGATTGCTCCGCGCTCAAACCCCAAGGCGGCCAAGGCGCGTGCGTAATCGTCGGTCAGCGGGATGCCGCGCGATCCTAAAAAAGCCTCGTCGACGAGCTGCCACAGATGGGCGGTCTCGGCGATGGTACCGTCAAAGTCAAAGATGGCTGCGTCAAAGCTTGGTGGCCAGAGCGATACCTCTCGCTTCTGATGGTCACGTTTCGTCATGGGCGGATGATACCTCCCTGTTGTTCGTCCTCAGGCTCTGGTGCATCCTCGATGGAGCGGAGCAGCCCGACCATGATGTCATCGCCAGAGAAGGCGCCCAAAATCCAGGCAAAGTTTCGTGCTACGGGGAAAATCTCGGCATCGAGCGAGGCGCGGGCGCACTCGAAGAAGGCCTCGGCCATGTCATCGGTTGGGGCGAGGGGCAGCCCTGCATCGCGCAGGACCTGCTCGGCTTCGTCAATCGAAAGCTCCTCATGGAAGGAGCCGGGGCTCTGTAGGGCGAGTGCCCCCATCTCCATGGCGATGAGTGGCGTATAGGCCGGAAAGTAGCGCAGTGCCGTCTGATAACACGCTTGAGCGACCAGTGTGTGACCTGCTTTCCACTGGAAGAAGGCCATGCGGTAGTAACCGATACCCACGCCCTCAGGGTCATGCGCGACCTGCAGCAGGTGTGTGAGCACCTCAACGGCCTCGTCTTCCTGGCCCGCAAGCTCTAGGCAGTGTGTCAGATGCGCATAGCTTCGCGCGTCAAGCGGCGCAAGCTCAACAAGGCGGCGCGCACTCGCGACCGCTCCTTCTGCCTTGCCTTGCATGAGACGTGCCATCGAGAGTAGAAAATGCCCCTGGAAATAGGTGCGAGGTACCAACAGCGGCAAACGGCCATCAACAGTGAACATGCGATTGTAGAGGGCCCGTTCGACATAGTTGGGGAAGAAGCGATACTCAAGGTGCGGGGTGTCTGCATAGACTCCCGCCTCGTCAAGGGGCTCCAGGACCCCCGCAAGCAGGCGCTCGGCAGAGACAGGGTCCTTTGCCGCAAGGAGCTCGTGTGCACGCTCTACGGCCTGCGAGAGGGCGTCTCCTGACAGAAACTCGCGTCCGACTGACTCCGGGTCCTCCCCGATGGCCCCCTCGATGAGCTTGGTGACGGTACGCTCGGCGGCGCTTCGAACGGAGGGGTCCGAGTCGTCTTCGGCAAGCTCCATGATGAGCCGCACGTTGTGCTCCGTAGAATCATCAAGGCGCGGGAGGATGCTTGCGACAAGGTACTCGCGATTGCCCGCCTCGTCGATAGAAAGGCCTGAGACACGCTCGGTTCCCAACGCGTCGGCATAAGGCTTGGCAATCTTTCGCGTGGAAAGCGCCACCGGCTCATAGCGTCGGGGAGGACAGAAGCGACGTTCGCTGAGTCGGAAGGTCTGCTCCACGGGACGCAGGATGCCATCTTCGTAGCGCAGGGTAGGCGCAAACGAGTGGTAGACCTCCGTCAGATCCCCCAGATACGAGAGGTCAAGCCGGCTGAAGCGCCATCGGTCAAAGTCTACGGAGAGGTAGCAATCCGTACGCTTGGCAGTTTGGATGTTTCCTGCCACCCAAACGTGCTTGATGAGCTCGGAGCAGCGGAAGGCGGCGTTTGCTACGAGCAGTGCCAGCCGCAGCGCGTAGTCAGAGGAGGCCTTGCGGCGCATCTCCTTGCTTGTGGCGACGAGTCCAAGGTCCTCAACATAACGTGTAGAGGGAAAAACGGCTTCGGAGGGCAGTTCAAGCTGGATGCCCACGTTGCCGTCCGCAACGTTTACGCGCCACTCAGCCATGAGGCGATGGGGGAGCTGGAAGCTCTCGATGGCAGTGGAGAGGCCCAGCCGAACAGCCCATTCCGTGTCGGGCGATTCGTCGTCACTGATGGGCACGTGGTCTGCAAGGCTTGGTGACTGCGCCGCAATGGAATGCGTGAGCTTCTGCAACAGCTGGTAGTGCTCCTCGATCGGCCGTGCGTCGGGGTCATCAAAGTAGGTGTCGCTGAAGCGGATGGCGTTAAGCGCCGCCTCCAGGGCCAGTATCCGAACTTTGGCGAGATAGGGGAGCTGACGATCGCGAATGCGCAGGTAGAACATGTGTGAGGCGGGTGGTCGAACGATGTAGATGTGTGGAAGCTTAAGGTCTGTCTTCAAAAGCCCCGCCTCGACAAGCAGGCGCGCGGCATATTGTTCGAAGGGAGAGGGCGGGTCCGTCTTCTCTGCCTCGCGCGTACGGATGTCACCAACAAAGAGCTTGAGCTCGGCAATGGGGTCGCTCACTCCGACGATGCGCTTGCTCAGGCCCTCAAAGTCCAGCGTACTGGGCGGATTTTCTCCGAGGTCCCATTCGTCAAGGTCGGTCACACTAGGGGTGATGTCGATTTTGGTAGTTGTGGGAGGCACCACCACCACTTCAGGCTCTGGCGACATGCTTCGCTCGGGCAGGCTCAGCGAGGCTTCGATGGTCTCTGGCTCGCTTTGTGCAATGGGTTCTTCGATGGTTGTAACAACGGGGGCTTGCTCGTCTTCGAGTGGCTCAGTGACGGGAGTCGGCGGCTCGTCAAGGGGTGCCTGCTCGCTCACGGCGTGACGATGCAGGTAGAGCACGCTGATGGCAGCGATGCCAACGAAAGCCCCCGCAAGAACCACTACGAGCGAGGTCATCCCAAAGCCCACAGCCATGCCCAGCGCAAGCGAGACGAGCGCAACCTCGGCCAGCGCGATAAGAGCACTGCGCAAGAAGCTGGGGCTTGGAGTGTTGTGAGGGTCAGCAGCCATGCATCTCCCATCTGGTCTTTACCTTACGTTTATACCCGAAAGCTCCGATCCCGTGGGGGATGACTGATCTTGTGCAATCATTTCATCTGCCGAGTAGTGGCCTGCTAGATTGTTGCTATGAGATGCGACCGAGCGAGAGGAAACCATGGTTGAGGCTCTGGTAACTGACACGATTGTGGCAACTGGGCAAGACGCGCTTGCAATCTTGGCGCGTCGCTACCCGCAGCTGTATGTGGCACCTGCTGTGGGGGCTGAGGTAGACCACAAGTTGGCCGCGACGCGTGGTATGGTTCCAGCAGGTGCGACGCTCGGGCACTTTGCGAGCAGTACTGACGACGAGTTGCGTTTGGTCCAGACACCTGCCAGCCCCATAGAGGTCATCTTTCTGAAGAATCGTGCAGACTTCGAGACGTTTTTGCAGATCATGGGCCATAAGTCCCAGCCCGTTGCGATCGCGCCGAGCATTGGGGCCATTACCTACCTTGGGCTTGCCGATTGGGGGAAGGTGGCGGAGGCTCAGAGCGCCTACCTGGCTGCCGGAGGTGATGATTGGAAGTCTGAGTTTGTGCGGCTTGCACATCAGCCTGGTGGCTTCAGGTCAGATTTGGTGGTCATCTCGGAGGGTGGATACAGCAATATCCCCGCAGCTCAGACGCCGTATGACGAGCGAGAGTGGCTGAGGGTTTCGCGCGAGATCCGCTTGCATCACGAATGCGCGCACGTGGTGTGTCGCCGCGTGATGCCTGGCGACGTGCTGGCTGTGTGGGACGAGGTAACGGCTGACGTCGTCGGGTTGCTGTGTGCAACTGGAAGGTACGATGCCATGTTAGCGGCCCGTTTTCTGGGGGTTGCGTCCGATGGATTTCATGGAGGGCGTCTGAGTGAGTATCTGTCGGACGATCAGTTGGAACACGTTGACGTCTTGGCAGCAGAGGTCTTTGAAGCGCTTGAGCACATCGAGAAGAGCGTTCAGGAGATGATCCCGTCTGACCCATTTGAATACCTGCTTGAACTGAAGCGCACTCCGTTGCTGTCGTTTTGATGACGGTGAGAACCGATTTGCGCTTCCTGCCACGGCCCCGGGCGGCCCTGGAACCAAATCCCGCTTCCTGCCACTTGGATACCCTCTCTTTGGTTTGTTTTCAAGGCACCAAGTGCGATTCGGTTCCAGCCGGTGGCACCAAACGCGATTTGGTTCCAGATGAATTCATCGTGCGGAGCAATCCTGTGCGCTTACGGTGAAGAAGCAGCCGTTTAGTGCCAAAAGATGATTCGTGCTTGAACTTATGAACAATTGCTCATATATTTCTCTTAACAAGAGTTGAGAAGGGACATCTATGAGTAATGAGGCTGCACACAAGTTGCTTGACCAGTCAATCGCGTACTTTCTCTCTGATGAGGACGTTATCTATGAAGCGACGCAGATCTTTGACGCGCTTTCCGACTACACCAGGTTCCGCATTCTTGCGGCGCTGTGCGCGGGGGAACGCGGCGTGTCGGACCTGCAAGAGGTTTGCCAAGTCTCCCAGTCGGCCATCTCGCATCAGTTGCGGATGTTGCGTGACCGGGGGCTCGTGACGGCTCGCCGTGAAGGCCAACGTGTGATTTATCGCCTTGCGGACGAGCATGTTGCCTCCCTCATTGAGGTTGGCTTGAGCCATGCCGCAGAGCTTGCTGGCAAGGAAGGGGAGTAGCCATGACCACTGCCACGGAAGGGTTGCACGGCCTGTCCGAAGAGGAACTTGTGGAGGAGTCCGAAGAGACCTGCGCTTGTGGTCATGAGCATCATCAAGCCCATCATGACCATGATCATCACAACCACGACCATTGCGGCTGTGAGCACGAACACGATGGCTGTGGGTGTGGTCACGATCATGGTCACCACCATCACCACGACCATTGCGGCTGCGATCATGACGATGACCATTGTTCCTGCGGCTGTGACCATGACCATGTTCCCGAGACGCGTGAGCTGTCGGAAACCCCAACCCTGAGCTACCACGTCCTCGACATCGACTGCCCCAGCTGCGCTATGAACGCCCAGAACGCCGTTCGTATGCTCAAGTGCGTGAAGGACGCGCGCATCGTGTATGCAACCTCAACGTTGGACGTCGTGCTTGAGGATGACGCGGACTCGTACAAGGCGCGCCGCGAGATTCTGGAGACCATTCGTTCCTGCGGCCAAGATCTCGAGCTCTCCGATGCAGAGCTTGAGGAACTCTCGGCGAAGCGCTCGTGGTATCAGGAGAATCGCGAGCGCGTGCTTATGCTCATATCGGGAACCGCACTCGTTGCAGGCCTCATCACTGACCACCTGATGGGGAACGAAGTCCGCGCTGTTCCGTTCTACGTCATCGCCGCTGTCGCTGGCCTAGTTTTTGTCGCCCCCATGGCGTTTGCGGCCCTGCGTCGTCGTACAGCCGACATGAACGTGCTCATGGGTATCGCCGTGCTCGGTGGCCTCATCATGGGCTTTTCCGGTGACATCTCCACCTTTGGTGACGCCGCCATCGTCATCTTCCTTGACCAGATTGGCGAGTGGCTCGAAGGCTGGTCAATGCGCAAGACATCGGGTTCCATCAAAGAGCTCATGAAACTTGCCCCAGACCTCGCGCATGTCGTTGGCGAGACAGGCATGGTTGACGTCGAGGTCAGCGAGGTGGAGGAGGGCGAGCACATTCGCGTGCTTCCGGGAGAACGCGTACCACTTGACGGCATCATTCTCTCTGGCACTTCGTCGTTCAACGAAGCAGCCATCACGGGTGAGAGCACGCCCAAGGACAAGGGTGTTGGCGCCGAGGTCTATGCGGGGTCGCTCAACACGTCCGGCGTGGTCGAGCTTGAGGTCACGGCTGACGAGGACTGCACGATGCTCTCGCGTATCGTCGCCATGGTGCAGGGCGCCCAGGCGGAGAAGGCTCCCTACGAAAGCTTCGTCGATCGCTTTGCGGCGGTGTATACGCCCATCGTGGTGGGTTGCGCCGTCGTGGTTGGTGTCGTGGTGCCGCTGGTGCTCTCCCTCTTTGTTGGGTTTGATGGGCAGCTCTGGCATGACTGGGTCTATCGCGCCCTGTCGCTCCTGGTCGTCGCATGCCCCTGCGCGCTCGTCATCTCGACGCCGGTTTCGTTCGTCTCGGCCATCACCCGTGCCGCAAACAATGGTGTGCTGGTCAAAGGCGGTGCGTACTTCGACATCGCCAGCAAAGTGACGGCTATGGCGTTTGACAAGACGGGCACGCTTACCACGGGCAATCCTGCGGTGGTTGAGGTGCGTTGTTTTGGCGAGGCCACCGAGGCTGACGTACTGGCTGTGGGCCACGCGCTGGAGGATTCTTCCACGCATCCATTGGCCCGCGCCGTGGTGGTGCGTGCGCATGAGCTCGGTGTGCCAGAAATCGAGGCGACAGACATCCAGGAGATCGCATCCAACGGTGTCATGGGAGTCGTGGCAGGGGAAAGCTGCCTCATCGGCAAACTGGCTTTTGTAGACGAGCACGGATCTGTCGGAACGGAGGTGCATGATGCCGTGGCAGACCTGGGCCTCCAAGGTGCGACGGCGCTCGTGGTCATGCGCTCGGCCCAGGTGATCGGCGTTATTGGCGTTGCGGATACCGTTCGTCCCGAGGCCGCCGCAGCCATGGCAGCCCTCAAGAACACCGCTCGCGTTCAGACGCTCGAGATGCTGACCGGCGACATCCATCAGTCGGCGGAGTCCATCGCCAAGAAGGTTGGCATGACACACGTGGTGTCGGAGCTCCTGCCAGACGGCAAGGTCCAGTATGTGCGCGACCTGCAGGCAGATGGTCAAGTGGTGGCCATGGTGGGTGACGGCATCAACGACGCGCCAGCATTGGCTACGGCAGATTTGGCCATTACCATGGGTGCTGCAGCGTCCGACACGGCGCTCGAGGTGGCGGATGTGGCCTTGCTCTCCGACGACCTGGGGCAGCTGCCACGATTCTTCGCTTTGTCGGTCCGCACCATGCACATCGTGACCGAGAACATCGTGTTTGCCATCTTGGTGAAGGCGCTCGTGTTCGTACTGGTCATCGTCGGAGTGGCGGGCATGGGTGCCGCCGTGTTCGCCGACACCGGCGTGGCGCTTCTCGTCATCCTGAACGGCATGCGCTTGATGGTGGATTCACGCTCGTCCTGGTAAGAGGTTGAAAAGCGGAAGTTCCTTAGGCAACAACGCGCTCTCCCAAGGGCGGCAGGTCTCTTCCGAGATGTGCCGCCTTTTCTAGTTTGCAAACTAATTGGTACTCAAGCGCCGCTTAATCAATTTTCTGCCGACAAAACGGCTCCTTACTCGTACTATGGTTAGTGTCAACGAGATAAGAGGAGATGCCATGAGAAGGTTTGCGAAGTCACTCGGTTGGTGCCTGGCGTTCTCGCTTGGCCTCGTCCTGGCTGCGTGTGGGTCTACTCCCACCGTCATCGCGGGCGGCCAACAGGCACGGACCATCACGGTAAATGCATCCAGCGAGGTTACGGTCGTGCCCGACAAGGCAGATTTCTACGTCGAGGTTCAGGTAGAGGGCGAGACCGCCAAGGAAGCCCAGGATGCAGCGAAGGGCCCCGTTAACGCGATCATGAAGGCGCTGAGGATTGCGGGTGTCAAGGACAAGAACATCCAGACGAACTACACCAACGTGAACCCCGTGTACGACTGGTCAACTACCGAGTCTGGTGAGCCCAAAATCGTGAGGTACGAGTCAATCACGAGCCTGCGCGTGAGTGGCGTCGATGTCGATGACGTCTCGAATTTCATGGACATCTGTTTGGCTGCTGGTGCCACGGGTGTCAATGGCCCGGTTTACTCGACGGCAAGTTATGAAGAGGCATACCAACAGGCGCTTTCAGAGGCCGTGGCTGCATCACGCGAGAAGGCATCCGTGCTGGCAAAGGCGGCGGGTGTTTCGCTGGGAAAGGTTGTTTCCATCACTGAAGGATACGAGAACACGGCGTATCGCTATGAGGAGAAGGCTCTGACGGCGGACAGCGGCTCTGGCGGAAGTGACGAGCTGGATATCGCGCCAGGTGAGGTAACCATCGAGGCGCAGGTCACGGTGTCCTATTCCATCGGTTAGTTCCTACCGAAAGAAAAGAGGGAAGCCCCATTGGATGATTCCAATGGGGCTTTTTATGGTTGCGATTAATTAGATGCGCGGACTATTGAAGTGTCACCATCCCTCGATGGTGTCAATCTCAGCTTCGTTACCCCGCAGGAGCACGGTGTCAGGACTGCCGCAGTGCGGGCAGATTTTGCCATGCGCCACGGTTCCATAGGTTCGCCCACACGTGTTGCAAACGGTGACAGCGGGGATGGGCTCAATATGCAGTTCCGCACCCTCAAGCAGATCGCTCTTGTCAGCTGCCCATCGCCAGCAGTCAAGCAGGTAGTCTGGCAAGACGCCCGAAACCTCACCAAGGTTGAGCGTCACCTTAGCGATGTGGGTCAAGTCGTTGGCCTGCCCAACCTCCTCGAGCGTCTCGATCATGTGGAAAACGATGCCCAGCTCGTGCATGATGCAACGGTTCCTTAGACGTCCAAGAAGGCGCGATAGCCACGGAAGGCTTCGTAGACATCGGCCTTGCTGGCGACCTCCCACGGGGCGTGCATGGATAGCACGGGTACGCCGCAGTCGATGACGCTCATGCCATACCGTGCGAGGACATAGGCAATAGTTCCGCCGCCACCTGCGTCGACACGGCCCAGCTCGCAGGTCTGGAAATGGACGCCAGCCTCGTCCATGATGCGACGGACCTCTGCGACGTACTCAGCGCTCGCGTCGTTGGATCCGGACTTGCCACGCGCCCCCGTGTACTTCATGAACGAGAGGCCATGGCCCAAGAACGCCGAGTTCTTCTTTTCAAAGACTGAAGCAAATGCTGGATCGTATCCCACGCTGACGTCACAAGACAGCACCTTGGAGTTGTGCAGGCAGCGGCGCAGTGCCAGAGCGCCCTCTTCTCCTGCCAAGGCACAGATCTCAGCCATGCTGTCCTCAAAGAAGGTGGAAGCCATTCCCGTGGCTCCCATGCTGCCAATCTCCTCCTTGTCGACGAGCAGCGTTGCCGCGGCGCGACGAGGCTGTTCGCAGGCAAGCTGTGCCACGAGGCAGGGGTAGGCGTTAGAGCGGTCGTCCTGACCGTAGCCCATGATCATGGAACGATCGAGGCCAAGATCACGTGCAGGACCAGCGGGGACCACCTCAAGCTCAGCAGAGAGGAAGTCCTCCTCGTCGATGCCCAGCTCTTCCGCGAGCAGCTGAAGGAGCTGTGCACGGACAGGTGTATCGTCGGCGTTGTCATCCAGCTTAAGGGGACGATTGCCCACTAGCACGTCAAGGGCCTCGCCTGGGATGAACTCAGAAGCCTTCTTTCCCATCTGCTCGCTGCCAAGGTGGGGGAGCAGGTCGGTGATGTAGAGCACGGGATCAAACGGATCCTCTCCGATACGCACCTCGACGGTGGAGCCATCTTTCTTGCAGATGACGCCATGGAGCGCGAGCGGCATGGTCACCCATTGGTATTTCTTGATGCCACCGTAGTAGTGCGTGTCAAGGTAGGCGAGACCATCCGTCTCGTCCAAGGGCACCTGCTTGACGTCAAGGCGCGGGCAGTCGATGTGAGCGCCGAGGATGTTAAGGCCGTTCGCAAGCGGCTCGGTGCCGAGCTCAACCAAAAGCAGCATCTTCCCGCGATTGACGGCATAGACCTTGTCGCCCGCACCGAGCGTTCGTCCCTCGCGGACGCAGTCCTCAAGGTTTACGTACCCCGCCTGGCATGCCATCTCCACACCCGCTGCACAGCACTCACGCTCGGTCTTGTTGGCGCTGATGAACGCCATATAGTCAGAGGTCAGGGCATCAAGCTCCTCGAGCTG
>JAUNJR010000056.1:3252-12109 GCA_030533135.1 Coriobacteriales bacterium | reverse complement strand
TCGGCAATGGTGCCCTTGAAGAGCACGTTCTTCTGCGGAACGTAGCCAATCAGCGAGCGCAGGTCCTCAAGCTTGTAGCGCTTGACGTTGAGACCATCGATGACCACGTTGCCCAACGTGGCATCAAAGAGGCGTGGGATGAGGCGTAGCACGCTGGACTTGCCGCAGCCGGTGGGACCGATGATGGCAGTGACCGTACCCGGTTCGCAGGTAAAGGTCAGGTCACGCAAGACGGGTTCCTCTGCCTCGGCGTACTGGAAGCTGACATGCTGAAACTCCAGCTTGCCGCGCGACGTGCGGTCAGCCAGCGTCTTGTTGCCGTCCACGATGCTGGGCTGTGCATCAAGCACCTCGCAGATTCGCGTAGCGCACGCGGAGAAGTTGGGGTACAGCATGACGACGGCAGAGACCATCATGATTGACATGAGCATCATCGAGATGTACTGCACGTTGGCAACCAGCGCGCCAACTTCCATGCTTCCGTCCGCCACAAAGCCAGCGCCAAGCCACATCACACCAGTTGTGGTAAAGCCAAAGATGAGGCCAACGAGCGGCATCAAGAGGGCCATGAGGCGGCCTTGCTCAAGAGCCACCTGCGCATGCTCGGCATTGGCATCGCCAAAGCGGGCAATCTCGTACGGCTCGCGCCTGAACGCGCGAATGGGGCGCACGCCTTCCAGCGTCTCGAGGAAGATGCGGTTGAGGTTGTCCAGGCGCTTGCGCATCCGCTTGGACAGCCGTGACGCCACGGGCATGATAAGGGCCGCAAGGACAACTATGGTCGGAACCGAAACAAGAAGCACCGTGCTCACACGGCCACCTGTCGCGCTTGACAACACGATGCCCGCCACCAGCATTAGGGGTGCCATGACGCCCATCTGCATAAGCATGGTGACGAACATCTGCACGTTTGAGACGTCCGAAGTGGAGCGCGTGACCAGGCTTGCCGTACCAAAGCGATCCATGTCGGCTGAAGAGAACGACTGCACCTTCGTGAACAGCTGCCTGCGCAGGTCGGCCGCAAGCTTGGTGGACACGCGCGCCGAAAGGAAGGTCGAGGCTAGCGATGCCGCACAGCCCACTAACGCAAGCACCACCATGATGAGCGCGATGGCTACGATGACGCCTTGTGCGTGGGCGGCAACACCGTCATCAATCATGCGGGCAAGCATGGTGGGCAAGCCCATCTCGGCACCTGCACCAAGAAGCGTCAACACCAGAAGGCCAACTACTTCGCGCCAGTCGATATGCAGGTACTTGAAGACCCCCATGTGAACTCCTCCATTGGGCAAAAGGCGCCCTAAAAGAAAGGCCCGCGACCGAAGTCGCGGGCTCTCAAGACATGTTCGAAGCGCTACACCGTGTGTTCGGACTTCTCACCACACTTGGGGCAGGTGGCACGAAGACGGCCCTTGCCCTTGGGAAGCGCGAACTCTGCATGGCAGTGCGGGCAGCGTACATACGCCTTGGTCTTACGATTCACAAACTTGGTGCGCTCGCGACGGAACCACTTGCCAGGCTTTGCGACTGCAGTCAGGAACGCCTGGTTCTCCTTACGACGGGCCTCCAGGTTGCGCGAGAAGATGCGTACGAAAGCTAGGATGAGCAGAATCAGCGCGACAATCGTCAGCCAACGGCCAAACCAGTTTGCGAGAATCGAGAAGATCAGGGAGATGACTACCAGCACCGTACCGAGCTGGTCGCCGCCATAGCGGCCCGACATGAACTTCTGCACGCCTCCGCGCACCTTGTCCAAAAAACCCTGCATTGCCGTCACCTTTCTCTTTTCCATCTTCATACGGCATTTTCTACCCATACAGACAGAATCTCAACCCAAAACAGAATAGTCCACGGTGATGGCATTTGTGGCAAGGTAACAGCCAGTTGTCATAATTGCCCCGATTGCGTTAGTGCTCAAAGTGTTCCGCGACCTTGACCAGCGTCTCGATGATGGGTAGATGCTGCGGGCAGACCGATTCGCACTGTCCACAGCCAATGCAGTCGCTAGCCCTCCCGAACTTCTCTGCCAGATTGTCGTAGTTGGTGAAGTTGATGGTCCAGCCTTTTTCCTCAAGATTTTCACGCATGTCCTCGTTGTAAAGCGAGAAATACTCGGGGATGCAGATCTGCATGGGGCAGCCTTCGGTACAGTAATGACACGCGGTGCACGGAACGGCAATCTGCCCGTTGATGATGTCCGCAACCTCGAAGCACACCTGACGCTCCTCGTTGGTCAGTGGCTTGAAGTCCTCCATGTACGAAAGGTTGTCCCGCATCTGGGCAAGGTTGCTCATGCCAGAGAGAACCACCATCACATTGGGCAACGACGCAACAAAGCGAATGGCCCAGCTGGGAATGGACATCTCAGGCTCGAGCGCCTTCAGGATGGCCTCAGCCTTAGCAGGAACGTTGGCCAACGTACCACCCTTCACCGGCTCCATGACGATGACGGGCTTACCGTGCTTCTCAGCCACCTCATAGCAGGCACGAGACTGAATCCACTCGCTTTCCCAGTCGAGATAGTTGATTTGCAGTTGCACGAACTCCATCTGGGGATGGTCCGTCAAGATACGGTCAAGCAGCTCAGGGTTGTCGTGATAGGAGAAGCCCGCGTGCTTGACAAGGCCGGTGGCCTTCTTCTCAAGCAGCCAGTCAAAGCACTTGAAGCGCTCGTAGTGGTCAATGCTTCCCGCCTCGATGCCATGGAGCAGGTAGTAGTCAAAATAGCCAGCTCCGGTCTTCTCGAGCTGCTGATTGAAGACCTCGTCACGCCCTTCGAGGCTGTTGAAGAAGCCATTGTGCAGCTTGGTGGCCAGCGTGAAGCTCTCGCGCGGATAGCGGTCGACCAGCGCTTCTTTAGCCACGTTCTCGCTCGCGAAGCCGTTATACATCCATGCGGTGTCAAAGTAGGTGAAGCCTTTTGCCATGAACTCGTCGATCATGGTTTTGACCTGCTCCACATCCACGGCAGCAGAGTCAGTTGGGTCGAGCTGCGGCAAACGCATGAGGCCAAAGCCCAGCTTCTTTGCAGGTTTAAAATCCATTGTCGCTCCTCTCCTCGGTGCAGAAGCACCACACGCGTATCTCCCTCCATCAGTGTACGATGCCAGAAAACCAATATCCAATGCCTATCGTGCTTACCTGCCCATGCCCACCATGCATGTGACTATGACAAGTCGACAGATGATTCACCATAATCAAGGCTTTTTGATGACTTTGAGAATGGCGCAATTCTTATTTGCAAAGCGGGTAAGATAACGCGCCGGCCGCTTCATGGCGTATCATGAAGCAAACCATACGCGTCGAAAGGAGGCGCACATGAATGGAATGATGCTCCAGGGTTTCAGCTGGTACCTGCCTTCTGACGGCCAGCACTGGAGGCGACTAGCAGAACGCGCGCCCGAGCTTGCGGCACGTGGCTTTACCGCCGTGTGGCTACCACCTGCGTATAAGGGGCAGGCGGGTAAGAACGACGTCGGTTATGGCGTCTACGACCTCTGGGACCTTGGCGAGTTCGATCAAAAGGACTCCGTCAACACCAAGTACGGTGAGAAGGATGACTATCTGGCGTGCATCAAGGCGCTGCAGGCCGAAGGCATCCAGGTGCTGGGCGACATCGTCCTTAACCACAAGATGGGTGGCGACGAACTGGAGGAGGTTGAGGCTACCGAGGTAGACCCTGCCAACCGCACGGTCGATCTGGAAGAGGAGCCAACGACCATCCAGACCTGGTCCCGCTTCACCTTCCCTGGCCGAAATGGCCAGCTCGATTCCTTCATCTGGGACGCCAGCTGCTTTACCGGCACCGACTGGAATGAGAAGGAAAAGCGTTCTGGCCTGTGGCGCTTTGGCGACAAGCATTGGGCCGCTGACGTTGACCACTCCGAGAACGGCAACTTTGACTATCTGATGGGCGAAAACGTGGACCTCTCCGACGAACGCGTCTACGAGCAGCTCGTCAAGTGGGGCAAGTGGTACCTGCAGACCACCGGCATCGACGGCCTGCGCCTTGACGCCCTCAAACACATGAGTAGGTCCTTCTACCAGCGCTGGATTGCCGAAATGCGCGCATCCGTTGACCACGAGCTCTTTGTGGTTGGCGAGTACTGGAGTCACGACCTCAATGCCCTGCGCTCCTACATCGGTGAGGAAGAGACCCTCTCGCTCTTTGATGTGCCGCTGCACTTCAACTTCTTCAACGCAAGCCAAAACGGCGAAGGCGTTGACTTTACGCACCTCTTTGATGGGTCACTCGTGTCAGCAGACCCCATTAGGACCGTGACCTTTGTAGAGAATCACGACACCCAGCCTGATCAGGCACTGGAGTCAACGGTACACCACTGGTTCAAGCCTGCGGCGTATGCCCTCATCCTGCTGCGTGAGGCCGGCTATCCGTGCGTATTCTTCGCGGACCTTTTTGGCCTGCCCAACGACGGTATCCCCGCTGTGGCCGAGCTGCCTCTGCTCATGGAAATCCGTATGAACCATGCCTTTGGCCGGCAGTGCGACTACTTTGACGAGCCGGACATCGTTGGCTGGACACGTCAAGGCTCAGAAGAGGGCCCTGGCTGCGCAGTGGTTCTCTCTCGTCGCGACGGTGGCGAGAAGCTCATGGAAGTCGGCACCGCACATGCAGGCGAGCACTGGGTCTGCGTCCTTGGCGAGGAAAACGAAGTCACCATTGGCGATGACGGCTTCGCGGTTTTCCCTGCCGCCAGCGCTTTGACGTCAGTCTACCTGCCCGAGAAGGATGCTGAAGCGCTCTCCAACATCCCCATCATCGTCCGACCCAATCATGAATAAGCTGCCTAACTGGCAACATACCAACACGAGATAGCGAGGCTCCCGCGCATGCGCGGGAGCCTCGCTCCTTTCGGGTTGAACCATGCTTCTGCCAGAGCCGCCAAGACAAGCCCGCCCGCCTTGGTTACTCTGCCTCGATCTGATTGCCCGTATAGAGCTGGTAGTATTTGCCTTTTGCGGCCATCAGCTCTTCGTGTGTGCCGCGCTCGATAATCCTGCCACGTTCGAGAACGATGATGCAGTCAGCATCTCGCACGGTGGAGAGACGGTGCGCAATCACGAAGGTCGTACGACCCTCCATCAGCGCGTCCATGCCGCTTTGCACCAATTGCTCGGTTCGCGTGTCGATACTTGAGGTTGCCTCGTCCAGGATGAGTGCCGGGGGATCTGCCACCGCGGCACGCGCGATGGTCAGCAGCTGCCGCTGACCAGCAGAAAGGTTTCCACCGTCTCCAGTAATCATGGTGTTATAGCCATCTGGCAAGCGTTTGATGAAGTCGTGCGCAGAGGTCAGCTTTGCAGCTTGGATGCACTCCTCATCCGTGGCATCAAGGCGGCCATAGCGGATGTTATCCATGACCGTGCCCGTAAACAGGTGCGGATCCTGCAGGACCATACCAAGCGACCGACGCAGGTCGCTCTTCTTGATCTTCGTGATATTGATGCCGTCGTAGCGAATCTTACCGTCGTCAATGTCGTAGAAGCGGTTGATTAGGTTTGTGATGGTCGTCTTCCCAGCGCCCGTAGCTCCAACAAAAGCAATCTTTTGCCCCGGCAGCGCATACAAACGAACGTCAAACAGAATCTGCTTCTTCGGGACATAGCCAAAGTCGACGCCGTCCATGACCAGCTCGCCCATTTGCGGCATGTACGTAACGGTACCTTCGGCCTGATGCGGATGGCGCCATGCCCAGTGACCGGTACGTTCGGCAGTCTCGACGATTGCGCCGTTCTCATCGTACTTGGCTCGAACCAGCTCGACATACCCTTGGTCAGCCTCGCTTGCCTCCGCCAGAATCGCCAGAACGCGAGAGGCGCCGGCGCCAGCTTGGGTAATAGCGCTGAGCTGCTGCGATATGCGTGTTACCGGCTCGGTGAACGTCTGGTTGAGCGAGAGGAACGACACGAGCGTACCGAGCGACAACATGCCAGTTGACACCGCGATGAACGAACCCACAATAGCGCAGAGCACGTAGCTGATCTCACCAATGGCAAACACCACGGGCATAAGGACGCCCGAGATAGCGTTAGCCGTCGTAGCAGAATCCCGCAGGTCGTGGTTCCGCTTGTGGAACTCATCGATGGATTGCTTCTCGTGGCAGAAGACCTTGACCACCTTCTGGCCCGAAATGGTTTCCTCAATGAAGGCGTTCACGGCGCCAAGGCGCTGCTGCTGCGCACCAAAGTGCTTCCCTGCCTCCCCACCAATACGTCCCGCCACAAACAGCATGACGGCAACCATGGCAAGGGTAACAAGCGTCAGCGGAATCGAGAGGGCAACCATCGATATGAACACCATCACGATGGTGACGCACGAGTTGATTGCCTGCGGAATGGTCCGCGATATGAGCTGACGTAAGGTATCGATATCGTTGGTGTACACACTCATGATGTCGCCGTGGGCATGCGTGTCAAAGTAGCTGATGGGCAGCGATTCCATATGCTCGAAGACCTCGACACGCAGGTCGCGCAGGGTCCCTTGGCTGATGGTCACCATCAGGCGGTTGTACACATAGGAAGAGCTCACACCCGCGAGCGCCACCAGGGCCAAGCGCCCGATGGCTCCAGCCAGAGGCCCGAAGTCGGGATTGGTTTGCCCAAGCATGGGCGTGATGTAGTCATCAATGAGGGTCTGTGTAAAGAGCGTCGACTGAACCATCGCCCAAGCCGACACAAGAATGCCCGCAACCACAAGAACAAAGAGGAGCTTATAGCGCTTCCACGCAAAGCTAAAGATAGCCAGTACGGGTTTCAGATCCATACCCTTCTTGGCCTGCTGCTTATTGTTGTCTGCCACGTCAGTTCACCATCCTTTCTTGAGCTGAGTTAGCGGAGCTCGTCGGCGAAGGCCGGGTCGAAACGCTGTGAAAGCGGGTTATACACAGGACGGTCAATCTCGTCGAAGTCCGCCTCGGCGCCAGCCCGATTCTGGACCTCGTAGACATCGCGGTAGATGTCGCAGGTCTCAAGCAGCTCTTCCTCTGGCGCAAAGGCCGCCACGGTTCCCGCATCAAGCACCAAGATGCGGTCGCAGCTATCAAAACTGCTCACGCGCTGCGAGATGATGAGCTTGGTGGTGTCAGGAATCTGCTCGGCAAAGGCACGCTGAATGGAGGCATCCGTGGCAGTATCCACGGCACTCGTCGAGTCATCCAAGATGAGAACGCGGGGATGCTTGAGCAAGGCACGGGCAATGCAGAGACGTTGACGCTGTCCGCCACTTACGTTGGTACCGCCCTGCTCAATCTGGGTGTCGTAGCCGTCGGGGAAGCGGTCAATGAACTCGTCGGCGCAGGCGGCATGGCATGCTGCCTGGCACTCCTCCAGCGTGGCGTCAGGTTTGCCCCAACGGAGGTTGTCCAGAATCGTACCTGAGAACAACGTGTTCTGTTGCAGCACGACAGCCACCGCATCACGCAGGACCTCGGTATCGTAGGCGCGCACGTCGTTTCCACCAACCCGCACCGAGCCAGCATTGATGTCATACAGGCGGCAGATGAGTGCGACCAACGTGGACTTGCCAGATCCCGTACCCCCCAAGACACCAATGGTCTCGCCCGACGCAATGGAAAGGTTTACATCTTTGAGCGTATCCTCACCAGTACCGGTGCGATAGGCAAAGCTCACGTGGTCGAAGTCAATGCTGCCATCGGGAACTACGGTCAGAGCCTTCTCAGGGCTCACGATATCGGGCTGCTCCTCAAGCACCTCAACAATGCGCTGGCCACTGGCAGCGCTCATGGACAGCATGACAAAGATCATGGTGAGCATCATGAGACTCATGAGGACATTAAAGACGTAGCCCAAAAGGCTCGTGAGCTGGCCGGTGGTAATCTGTCCAGCCAGAATGGAGCGCGTGCCAAACCATGAGATGGCAATGATGCAGCCGTAGATGGCACAGCCCATGATGGGATCGTTCCAGGCAAGCAGCCCCTCGGCACCCACAAAGAGGTCATGGAGCTCATTGGCGGCACTGGAAAACTTCTTGTTCTCGTAGTCTTCACGTACGAAGGCCTTGACCACCCGTATGGCGGTTACGTTCTCTTGGACGCTTGCGTTGACATCGTCGTAGCGCGCGAACACGCGACCGAAAAGGGGCATCGTCTTTAGCATGATGAAGACCAGGCCGATGGAAAGACCGATCATTGCGGCAAAGAAAATGACTGACAGGTTCGGGCTGATGATCACGCACATGACCAGTGAGGCAATAAGCGAGATGGGCGCACGCGTGGCAATGACCAGCGCCATCTGGAAGGCGTTCTGCACGTTCGTGACGTCGGTCGTCATACGCGTGACAAGACCAGCCGTACTGAACTTATCGATGTTGCTAAACGAAAAGGTCTGGACCCGCTCGAAGAGGGAGTCACGCAGATTGGACGCCAGGCCGGTAGAGGCACGCGCTCCAAAGACGGCCGACGCAGAGTCCACAACGAGGGCCAACGCGGCACACGCGAGCATGAGGATGCCCCACTTCCAGACCTCACCCATATTGCCTGGGGCAATACCTCGGTCAATGAGTAGCGCCATCACATAGGGGATGAGCACTTCCAGTCCCACCGCTGCAAATGTGCAGAGCGGTGCGATAAGGGCGTCGCGTTTGTACTTCTTAAGCTGCAACAAAATCTTGCTGATGATCCCCATCTTTCCCCTTCTCCAGCTATTGATAGCGCGCAATTAATAGCACGCTATGATATGTATTGCGACAGTCTCATTTAGGTTACCTAAGAAGGCCAGAGAACTCGCTATGGCACAGGACAAGCGGCATGTTGGATGGCTTATAAAGCAAACTAATGATGAACTCGAACACAAGATCAACAACGAAATGCGCCCCATG
>JAUNJR010000056.1:0-3152 GCA_030533135.1 Coriobacteriales bacterium | reverse complement strand
ACAAAACCATCAGCAAAGCTGCATTACCTGGCCCTCAGCAAACTGGAGGCCAACCGCAATGGCCATAGCTGCAGCCAACAGCACCACAAACCATGTCACCGTTTTCCAGAGTGGCATGTTCCATACGCGAAGGAAGGGGTACGGGCCATCCCACAGACGCAGGTAGTTGCAGGCATACGCAACGGTTGCGTACGCCAACGTGGGGATTAAAGAAACGAAGATGCTCCAAGATCCGGGCATTGTTTGCGCCTCACAAAGAGACGTCTCACATAAAAGCCAGCTCGCCACCGTGAGCAACGGTCCCAGCAGGTGCGTCACCATCCGCCCGCTTGTCATGAACATCAGGTGCCACCCCGGTTGCCCGGCCGCGTTGAGCATGGGCGTCAGCACACAAATCACCACAAGAAACGTTATGGTTTGCGTGCAACACGCGACGTACTTAAGAAGTCGCGCCGGCAACGGAATTGATCCCATGCTCAGGAGGCATACGAGCGTCACCATTGCGGTGCACAACGCCAGTGCATTCGAGCACAGCGTATAGAAGCGGAACATGCCTATGCCCACCTCGCCATACCGCACTTTCACCGCCCACACCTCCAACGCAATCAACAACGCGTTCAGGAGCAGAGCCACCACCATTTGACCGTGTGACACGTTACATCACCTCCTGCGTCTATGATACGCAGCCATCGCGCCCGTGCGCCACGGAAGACGACGCGATACGATGTAACGGTCAACGGTAAGGAGGCGGCGTATGTCATACCTGATGATTGTCTCACCGGCAAAGAAGATGAACGTAGTTGAGGGGCCGCCGTACGTGGCGGACACGCCGCGGTTCTTGCCTCAAACAGAACGGCTGATGCATGCCGTGCAGGCGCTCACCTACGATGAGGCCAAGGGCCTCTGGAAATGCAGCGACAAGCTGGCCACTTTGAACTATGAGCGCTTTCGCCAGATGGACCTGACGCGCAACACAACGGCAGCCATACTTGCCTACGAGGGCATCCAGTACCAACATCTATCGCCTCAGGTCATGAGCGAGCAGGAGCTGGCGTTTCTTGATTCACACCTGCGCATCCTGTCTGGGTTCTATGGCGTACTCCGTCCGTGCGATGGCGTGGTGCCGTATCGGCTTGAGATGCAGGCAAAGCTTGTTGTCGATGAATCACGCGATCTGTACGAATACTGGGGAACCAGTCTCGCGGAGGCACTTGCGGACGAGACGGACACCCTCGTTAACCTCGCCTCTGTTGAGTACGCCAAAGCCGTTATTCCGCACGCGCATGCCGCTGGCTTGCGGGTGATTACATGCCTCTTTGGGCAGATGGTGGGCCAGCGCTTCGTCCAGCGCGCTACCGAGGCCAAGGCTGCCCGCGGTACCTTCGTCCGCTGGTGTGCCGAGAGAGGTGTAGAGAATCAGGACGACTTCCGCGCCTTCTCCGAGCGAGGCTATCGTCTCGATGAGAACCGCTCTACCCCCGATAACCTCGTGTTCATTTGCTAGCGTGGGACAAAGGGGAGTATCCCCTCCGTCCCATTTCTGGGACGAAGGGGATACTCCCCTTTGTCCCACCGATTTACGTTATCCCTCGAAGGGAACCACATGGGCCACCGCATCAGCCTGGCTGATGGGGGCCTCGTCGTTGTCAAGATCGAGGAGCTGGTAGCGCCAGTTGCCCATGCCAATCTGATGCATGTACTCAAGCTGACGCAGGCCATGACGGCTTTCGATGCGCTCTACCAGGTCATGGTTGTGCACCAGTCCGGCGTTGGTCATGGCATATACCAAGTCGACGCAGGCAGTGTCAATAGCGCAGATGTCGGTGGAAGCCAGAATGCCCACGTTGGGGGTCACGACCGGCTGAGCAGCCACGCCCTCGCAGTCGCAGCTGACGGACATGTTGCGCATGACGTTGATGTAGACGACCTTCTCGCCAAAGTGATCGATGGTTGCCTTCGTGGACTCGGTGATCTTCTCCATGAGCTCCTCGTTGGCAACGCTCCACTGATGACCCCAGGTCGCGCCGTTGTCAGACGTCTGGGCATGAATCCACTTCTTGCCTTCCTTACCCGTGGCGCACCCGATGCCAATGTTCTTGTTGGAGCCACCAAAGCCGCCCATCATATGGCCCTTGAAGTGCGTGAGCGTGAGCATCGAGTCGTAGTTAGGCAGGTGCGAGCCCACCGCCATGGTGTCAAACCACTTACCGCCCTCGACCGGCCACTCCACGTAACCCTCGTCGTCAGTGATGTCCACCGTGCAGAAAGTCCACCCGTTGACCTCAAGGGTCTTGAGGTGCTTCTCGGTGGTATCGCGGTCGCCTTCATAGTAGGTGTTGGTCTCGATGATGGTCGCCTCGGGCAGGTCATGCTCGACAAGCTCCTTCACCCATGCCGATGGAATGATGTTGGGGCCATGCTGCTCGCCAGTGTGCAGCTTGATGGCCACCTTGCCGTCAAGCTTGTCCGCCACCTTGGCGAAAGCCTTACGCAAGCCCTCGGGCGAGATGTCGCGGGTAAACCAGACGATGGACTCGTCGCCGTCGCGCTCATCGAAGGGCACATAAACGGTACCGTTGGTTGCAGGTGTAGCATTGTGGATAGCCATGATTTCCCCCTCGAACGATGACAATTAGCGTGCCTTCATTGTAATACCGACAGCCACCCGGAGGTCACTGCCCCAGGTGGCTGTCGGCAAAGTATATGGGTACTTTCAAGTTTGAATCACGCGCGTTATCCTTGCATATCTCCCATCGGGCCTCCCATGCCGCCCATCATTGAGTTGGTGATGGTGCTGACCTGCTCGCCATTGACGTAGACGGTGCCTCCAGTTAACTCGCCCACGCCGTCAAAGTCGAAGGCAGACTGCGCAGAAATGCTGACGGTGCCACCACTGATATACAGGTTGCCGTTGGCGTCAAGCGCATCAGTATCGCCTGCGCCCATGGTGATGGTCACGTCTCCACCCGTAATCTCGATGGTCGGCGTCCCCACGCTGTACGATTTGGTCGTCGCATTGATGCCATCATCGCTGGCACCCACGTTGATGGTGCCGCCGTTCACCTGCACGTAGGTCGCTTCAAGACCCTCGGACGCTGTGATGTCCAGCGTTCCATCGTCAACTTGTAGGTACGTCGTGGCCTGAATGCCAT
>JAUNJR010000148.1 GCA_030533135.1 Coriobacteriales bacterium | reverse complement strand
ATACCGTCACCGTGAGCGTCAAGGTGACCAACACCGGTACGGTTGCGGGCAAGGACGTGGCCCAGGTGTACGTGCATGCTCCTTACACCAAGGGCGGCATTGAGAAGTCTGAGGTTGTCCTCGCCGGCTTTGCCAAGACCGATCTGCTCGAGCCGGGCAAGAGCCAAACCCTCGAGATTACCTTCAACAAGGAGGACATCGCCTCCTACGACTACTCTGGGATCAAGGCCGAAGGTGGCGCGTACGTGCTGGAGGCCGGTGAGTACGAGGTTCGCCTGCAGAACAACTCCCACGAGCTCGTGGACTCCCGCAGCTTCACGGTGGCCAAGGACGCCATCTATAACGACGCGAACGACGGCAAACGCTCGAGCGACCTTATCACCGCGGTCAACCGCTTCGACGACATGAGCTTCGGAGACGACCTCGTGTATGTCAGCCGTGCTGACTGGGCGGGCACCATGCCCACCGAGCGTCGCGCCTCTGACATCGCGGCAACCGATGCTCAGGTTGCTGTCATTACCGACGACACGGTCGAGAATCCCGAGGTTGACGACATCGTGGTTGCCAAGCACGGCCTCAAGCTCTCTGACATGGCTGGCCTTGCCTACGACGATCCCAAGTGGGACGAGCTCATGGAGCAGGTTTCCGTCAAGGAGATGGCGTACCTCGTGCAGACCGGCGGCTGGATGAACGGTGCCGTGCCCAGTGTGGGTAAGCCGCACGTCGTGGACTCTGACGGCCCCAACGGCGCGAACCTTGTGCTCGGCAACCTGAGCGGCAACCAGTACACGGGTCAGTCCATGCTGGGCGCGACATGGAACACCGATCTGGTCTTCCGCATGGGTGAGGTCTTTGGCGCTGAGGCTCATGAGATTGGCGTGGGTGGTCTCTACGCTCCCGCGTGCAACATCCATCGCTCGCCGTTCGCGGGCCGCAACTACGAGTACGTTTCTGAGGATGGCTTCCTTTCTGGCGCCGTGGTGGAGGCCGAGATTCGCGGTATCCAGAGCAAGGGCGTCTATACGTACCTCAAGCACTTCGCCCTGAACGACCAGGAGACGCATCGTGACAACGGCGGCCTCGTGACCTGGGCGAATGAGCAGGCAATGCGTGAGATCTACCTGCGCCCGTTTGAGATGGGTGTCAAGCTGGGCAAGACGCTGGGCATCATGAGCTCGTTCAACCGCATCGGCGCCGTGCCCGCAGCTGAGAGCTACCCGTTGCTTACCGAGGTGCTTCGCGAGGAGTGGGGCTTCCAGGGCACCGTCATCACTGACTGCGTAATGGCTGCGACCACCATGGACTTTGACCGCGCCATCCGCGCCGGCAACGACCTCGAGCTCTCGTTCGGCTCCACGCCAATCTTCGCCGGCCTCGATGACTCCACGCTTAATACACCGTACGGCCATCAGATGCTGCGTCAGGCCACCAAGAACATCCTCTTCACCACAGTGAACAGTGATGCCATGGCCGTGGGCACCACTGGTCCCTACCCGCTGCAGCTTGGCATCTATGGCGTGTGCGCGCTGGCCATTGGCCTGTACGCCTGGTACTTGGTCCGTCGCCACAAGAAGATGGTTGCGTGGCGTGAACAGGAGGCAGCAAAGGCTGCATAACTGAGGCGCTGAGCTTCATACGGCGCGGGGCGACCCCTTGGTAGGAGTGTTACCAAGGGGTCGCCCCTTATGGCGTTATCCATCATGAGCCGTTTTCAAAACGAGCCCTTGTACCAGCGGGTATACGACATCAGGTAAAGGGGTAAATGGTTAGCAGGCACTACAACGCCCGCCAGTTTGCCTATATCATTCAGATGTGGCTAGACTGGCTAAGAAACAGACAATGAACCCTTTCGAAAAGGAGGCACTATGGAAAGGGGCAAGAAGATTGCTTTTGGAGCCGGCGTGTTTCTGACGCTGGTGCTCGCAGGCGTGCTGTTCTTTGTCTCGCAGACGCCAGGGTGCATGCACCCAATCAAAGAGCTGCGTGGCGACCTCATCGGCAACTCCTTCGTGATCACCACCTACGACAACTATGGCAAGCAGACCATGCAGACGTCGGGCAAACGCGTCAACGTCAGCGGCAATAAAGTGAAGACCTCAGGCTACACCGAGACCGGCGTTGCCTTCGAGTCTTGGGAGCTCTCAAGCGTGATTACCATTACGATCGATGGCCGCGAGATGGAGTCGTGCGGCGACACCTGCATCTTTGCGGAGAAGGGCCTGAGCCCCGACCTGGACTTCTCTGCGCCTGAGTTCATCGAGAGCCACGATGACTCACCGCTTTCCATCACGTCGCTCTCGTACAAGCTCAATCAGTACAAGAACTTCTTTGGCAAGCGTCGCGTGGTGGTCATCAAGAGCCAGACCGGCCAGCCCATCGTGGCGTATTCGGGCAACAACGTGTATTGGGAGGTAGAGACTGACCTGCCCAAAACCACGAAGCTCATGATCGACAACAAGGCGCTCTACATCCATCGCGCCAACTTCCAGATCATCGACCGCGACCTGCTGGACAAGTAGCCAGCTAGTTGCGACCCGTGTACAAATGGGGCAGGCACCGTAGTTCGGATTTCCGAACTACGGTGCCTGCCCCATTTGTATGGGTGGCGGGGGATCAGCGGAAGCCGTACTGCGCATGCGGCACGTAGGGCTCCTCGAGGTAGGCCATCTCGTCGGCCGTCAGCTTGAGGTCGAGCGCGAGGATGGCGTCGTCGATGTAGCGGGTCTTGCTCGCCCCGATGAGCGGGCTGGTGACGACGGGCTTGGCGAGGTTCCAGGCCTGCGCGATGACGCTGGTCGAGACGCCGTAGCGCTCGGCGAGCTTCCACACGCGACGGATGATCTCGGCATCGGCATTGAGTACGTAGTCGTTCTGCAGCTTCGCCACGCCGTCGGTGCGCTCATCCTCGGGCCTCTTGGCAAAGACGCCGTGTGCGAGCGAGCTGAACGGCGTGCAGGCGATGCCCTGGTCGAGCAGCATCGGGTGCATCTCCTTCTCCTCCTCGCGGTAGACGAGGTTGTACATGTCCTGCATGGAGACGAACTTGGCCCAGCCGTGGCTCTCGGCGATCATGTTCATCTTCAGGAACTGCCACGCGTACATGGCGCTGGCGCCGATGTAGAGCACCTTGCCGGAGCGGACGAGGTCGTTCAGGGCCTCCATCTGCTCCTCCATGGGCGTGTCGTGGTCGAGGCGGTGCGGGACGTAGAGGTCGATGTAGTCGGTACCGAGGCGCTTGAGGCACGCGTCGACCTCGCGGAAGAGGGTCTTGCGCGTGACGCCCTTGGCGTTGGTGCCCTCGTACATGGGGTAGTAGCTCTTGGTGGCGATGACGGCGTCGTCGCGCACGCCCATCTCGGCGATGACCTTGCCCAGGATCTCCTCGCTCGCGCCGCGGCTGTAGTAGTTCGCCGTGTCAAAGAAGTTGATGCCCTGGTCCCAGGCGTAGCGGATGACCTCGCGGGCCTCGTCCTCCCCGAAGCGGACGTCGATGCCGCCGTTGCCAGGACGGCCGAACCACATGCATCCGAAGCAGATGCGGCTCACGTTCAGGCCGGTGTTTCCCAGACGCGTGTACTCCATGGTGCGATTCCTCTCTCGTTGTCGTGTGCCGGACCACAAGGTCCGGCCCTCTGGTCGGTCGGTTGTTATTCGAACTCCGCCGCGACCTCGGTCAATAGCTGGCGGATGGGCAGGCCCTGCGGGCACTCGCGCTCGCACCTGCCGCACTTGATGCACGCGCTGGGCTTGGCGTGGCCGTCCACGGTGTGCACGTTGCTGAAGTACCAGCCCGGGTTCCAGCCGCCAAAGACCCGCTTGGCGTTGAGGTCGGCGAAGAGCTCCGGGATCATGATGTGCCTGGGGCAGCCGTCGGTGCAGTAATGGCAGGCCGTGCAGGGTATCATGCCCAGGCTCGCGAAGGCCTCGTGGACGTCGCGCAGGGCCTGGAGCTGCTCGTCCGTGAGCGGTGCGGGGTCTCCCGCCATGGAGCGCAGGTTGTCCTCCACCTGCTCCATGGTGTTCATGCCGGAAAGGACCATGGCCACGTTGGGCTGCGT
>JAUNJR010000147.1 GCA_030533135.1 Coriobacteriales bacterium | reverse complement strand
GTACGTGCTGACGAGGTCCTTTATGTCTTGGGCTGTGCGCCCCGTGTCGCTCAGTTTCATCCTTCGCTCGCTTTCTCTTATTCGCTTTGGTGGATTTCGCCAGGCTCTACAAGGCCCCTGATCACGAGATAGTCCTCGATGAGGTGTACGCAGCCGGCAATGCCCATGCGTTCGCTGTTGAGCGTCATGTCGTAGTTCACCGGGTTGGTCCAATAGTTGCCATTGGTGTAGTAGGCGTAGTAGTCGGCACGGTACTTGTCGGTCCGCTCGATGGTGGCGTGGGCAACTTCCTCGGTGACGCCCATGTGCTCCATGGTGCGTCTTACGCAGAAGGATCGCGGGGCCTCGATGTAGACGCTCACCACGTTCTCCCGGTCGCGGAGCACATAGTCCGCGCACTTGCCCACGATGACGCACGACTCTTGGTCCGCAAGGCCCAAGATGATCTTCCGTTGGTACTCGAAGAGCTCGTCATCAGACTTGAACCGCTCGTTGCGTGCGAGGTAGGTCCTCGTGCGGGGAAGGCCGCGCAGGAAGCTTGAGATGCCCCCATAGTCACGCATCCGCTCGTTGACCTCTTGGAAGAGCCGCTCGTCCAGTCCGCTCATCTGGCTTGCCAGCGTGAGGATGCGGTTCTCGTAGCAATGAATGCCAAGGTCCTTCGCCACCATCGAGGCAATCTCCTTGCCGCCCGAACCAAAGCCGCGGGCAAAGGTCACCACGAATCTCTCCATGCTGCCAACCTCCTCTTCTTGTCTTATCCCTCGAGATACCTGCTCAAGAACTCCCTGGTACGCGGGCTCTTGGGATGATTGAACAGCTCCTGGGGCGGAGCGTCTTCCACCACAAAGCCTCGATCCATGAAGATGGTTCGCGTAGACACGTCCCGAGCGAACGCCATCTCGTGCGTCACCACCACCATCGTGAGGCCGGTGCTCGCAAGCTGGCGCATGACGGCTAGTACCTCTCCCACCATCTCGGGGTCAAGGGCGGAGGTCGGCTCGTCAAACAGCAGTACTTCGGGATTCATGCACAGGGCTCGGGCAATGGCCACACGCTGCTTCTGGCCGCCTGAGAGCTGGCTTGGCTTTGCGTGGATGTAGGGCGCCATCCCCACCTGCTTCAGATGCTCAATCGCGCGCCCAAAGGCCTCTTCTTTTGAGAGGCGCAGCACCTTGCGTGTGCAGAGCATGCAGTTATCCAGCACGGTGAGGTGCTCGAACAAGTTGAAGGACTGGAACACCATGCCCACCAGGGAACGGTACTCGTTGATCTCCGATTGGACGTCACGTACCTCGTGCCCATGAAAGAGCACCTTTCCTGTTGTCTGACGCTCCAGGCGGTTGATGCAGCGCAGAAGCGTCGACTTGCCCGAGCCGGAGGACCCCACGATGCAGATGATCTCTCCTGGGAGCACCTCCATGTCAATCTTGCGCAAGACCTCATGGTTTCCGAAGGACTTGCTGAGGTCACACACGCTGAGGATTGCCTCTTCCATCGTGTCCCCCTATTCGCTCTCTAGGTACTCGACAGCCAAGGCGTAGTCATCGGTGCCTCTGACCAGCTTCTCCACAAGCAGGAACAGCTTGTTGAAGAGGAAGCACAGCACGAAGTAGATGACGGCGATCACGAGGTAGCTCTCGAAGTACTTGTAGTAGTTGCCTCCCACCGTCTTGGCAGCCATGAACAGCTCCTGCACGGCGATGACGTTCAGGACCGACGTCATCTTGAGGTTGGTAAGGAAGGTGTTTGCCATTTCGGGAAGGATGTTCTTGAAGGCTTGCGGAAGCACGACGTATAACATCGTCTTTAAGGGGGACATGCCCATGGCCCAGGCGCCCTCGCGCTGCCCAAGGTCGATTGACCCAATGCCACCGCGCACGGTCTCGGCCATATAGGCGCCCGTGTTGAGTACGGTAACGAGGATGCCCGCGGCAATGGGAGTGATGTCGACCCCTACCTGGCGGATGCCGTAGTAGATGATCATGGCTTGCACGATCATGGGCGTGTCGCGAAAAAGCTCGACGTATGCACTCGCTACCAGCTTACCGATGCTTACGAGGGCTTTCTTGGGAAAGAGGTCTGCTTTGCGTACCTCAAGGTCTTGGATGACCCCAATGACGTAGCCGAGGACAAACCCCAGAAGCGTGCCGATTATCGCGATGTAGAGCGTCAACCACGTACCCTCAACAAACATGATGAAGTACTTCTGGGTCAGAAAGACCATCCATTCAAGGGAGCTCTGCGGGTCAGTGATGGTTAAGAAGTCAAAGGCCATGGCTATCTCCGTCCTGGTCAAGCGGCGGGAGGCGTGCGGTCAAGCCATTCCGACGTTGCCCGCAGCGCTCTTTCGACGTGCGGTCTTCTAGACCGCTGCCGGCTGCTGGTCGATCACGCGCGCCATAAGCTCGTCCATAGCCGCCTTGTCATTCCAACCGATGCTGTCCATGGCTGCTTGCAGGCTGTCGCGCAGCTCGGTGTCATCCTTCCTTGTTGCGATGCAGACGTTGACCATCTCGTCGTCGCCCGTGAAGGCGTCTCCTTCCGCCAGCGTAATGATGAGCAGGTCAGGGTTGGTGAGGAGCGCCGACTGCGCAGTGGGCAGGTCGACGATACAGATGTCGGCGACGCCGTTGGTGACTGCCATGAAGCATTCCGAGGTGGTCTCGTAGTTGCTGCCGGTGTCTGCCCCCTCGATCTGATCAAGCAGGGGAATCCATCCGGTCCCCAGCTGCGTCGTGACCTTGCAGCCCGTCCCTGCCAGGTCGGAGAGGCCCTTTACGTCGGCGTAGGGACCATCCTTCTTTACCACGATGCAGTTATCCCGGTAGTAGTAGGGATCGGTGAAGGAATAGGCCATCTCCCGTTCCGTCGTGCGGCCCATGCCAGCGATGATGCAGTCGTAGTCTCCCGAGTCGAGTGATATGCCGATGGAAGACCACTCGACCTTGTGGATCTCGAGCCCCTTGTCGAGCTCGGCTGCAAGCATCTGGGCAACCGCGACGTCGTAGCCATAGGCATAGTAGTTGCTGCCAAAGATGGGCTCGGCGGTGCTGCCATCAGGCGTGGTCGGCTCGTCCTGGGTCCAGTTGAAGGGCGCGTAGGCGCACTCCATGCCCACACGCAGTATGTCGGTTGAGGTTTCCGTCACGAGGGTCTCAGCCTGGGTGGACTCTTCGGCTGACTGTTCGCAACCACCCAATGCACCCATGACCGGAAACGTCACGCCGGCTAGGGTGAGCCTGATAAAGTCTCTTCTATTCATGCCTCTCCTTTCGTCGTCTGAACGCATGTGACGAAAGGCATGGTCGAGGATTGCTGTTTCGGCGCCATATGACGTTTGTTGCGGCAAAACGATTTGTGAGTTACGTCTGATTACCAGCGATTTTTCTGCTGCCAAGCGAGTTTGTTGAGAGGAAGTAACGAGACCTTTTCTGTTGGCGACATCGCCTGGGCGAAGAGAGAGGCTTAGCTTTCCGACGCTTCGGAGAGACGTCGCTCAAAGCGGCCCTTGCCTTGCCCGACGGGAATGCTTGTGGGATAGGTGCCGCTGAAGCATGCGTCGCAGTACCCGTTTCCGCAGGTTAGACAGGCAAGCTCCTCCAACGGTAGGTAACCAAGGCTGTCGGCACCAATCAAGGAGGCGATCTTAGCCACGCTGTGTCTGCAGGCGATCAGATGCTCTTCCGAGTCTATGTCAGTGCCGTAGAAGCAGGGATGCAGAAACGGCGGGGCGGATATCCGCATGTGGACTTCGCGTGCTCCGGCATCGCGAAGCAACTGAACCACGCGCTTGCTGGTGGTGCCCCGCACGATCGAGTCATCCACCAGCACGACGCGCTTGCCGGCAACTGCTGATTCAATAGCGGCGAGCTTCATTCTGACCTGCCCTTGTCTACCCGTCGGGGCGATGAAGGTGCGGCCGATGTACTTGTTCTTGATGAGCCCCATCCCGTAAGGAATGCCAGATTCGCGGCTAAAACCGAGCGCTGCATCCAGTCCAGAGTCTGGTGCTCCGATGACGACATCCGCGTCGACGGGGTGAGTACGTGCCAAGATCTTGC
>JAUNJR010000146.1:2195-4064 GCA_030533135.1 Coriobacteriales bacterium | reverse complement strand
GGCCAGGGTCGTGTGGTGAGCTTCAAGAACACGATCATCATCATGACCAGCAACGTGGGCTCGCAGTTCATTGCGGCAGCCAACGCGGCAAACGACCCCGATGAGGTCCAGCGTCAGGTCAACGAAGCCCTGCGCGCAGCCTTCAAGCCGGAGTTCTTGAACCGTATTGACGACGTGGTGGTCTTCCACGCGCTTGGCCTGAGCGACATCGAGCAGATCGTGGAGCTGCAGCTCAAGGACGTCCGCGAGCGTCTCGCACGCGAGCGCATCAGGCTCGAGCTGTCCCCGGCGGCCATGCAGTCGCTCGCCTTTGACGGACTTGACCCCGTCTATGGCGCCCGTCCGCTGAAGCGTCTCATCCAGCGCCAGGTGGTTGACAACGTTGCCAACCTCATCATCGCTGGCGAGGTTACCGAAGGTGACACCGTCTTCGTGGACGTGGGCTCGGACGATCGTCTTGTGGCGCGCCTTGCCGACGAGATGCCCGTCGAGCCGGACGCCATCGAGTAACGATAAAGTCCCATCGCGCAGTTACGTAAAGAGCCGCGGTACGCTTTCAACGTACCGCGGCTCTTACTATGTCGTTGTACAGGGTCTATCTGCTCTTGTCGCAAACGCCTCTGGCGTTAACGTGACAGACGCTTCGCTTTGATAGCGTGTGAACCTTCGTAAACTTCATCCGTGGTTGTCCTAGAATTGTTTGCGTTCTTTATGGTAACTCGAAGAGGGGGAACACATGCACAATATGCCGCTACGTCGCTCGAAAGCAGGCCTTTCGCTTCTTCTGAGCCTCGTGCTTGTTTTTGGAGGCATCCCCACGCAGGCACTCGCTGAGGTGATGGACAACCTTGCGGATGACGAGGTTGCCCAGGTCGAGAATGCCGAGGACGTGGAGCTGGAAGAGCTCACGGACAACGAGTTCGACCAGCAGCTGAATGATGTCGAGGACGGGGATGAACAGCAGATCAACCCTGCCGACGTTGGTGACGGCGAAGCCGCTGACGAGCTCGAAGATGGCACCGTTGTCACCGACCTTGACGATGAAGGGGATGACCTGGTAACGGAGCCCGAGGACCAAATTGATGCCTCGGAGAACGAAAGCCTAGACGAGGCCGACGTAGTCGACGATTCCGAGCAGACGATTGCCGAAGAGGCGCCGGTTGATGACACCGAAGCAGAGGTTGACCCTGTAGCAGAACCCGAGGAGCCCGAGCTCACGACGCAGGCCAGTAGTACGAATATCAACTTCGGCACGAAGTACACCTATACGCTGAGCAGCAAGAGCGACTACCGGGACTACTACTTCACGCTCGATAAGGCTGGGCGCGTGAAGCTGTCCGGCAATTTCTACTGGTATGGCTGCACGTGGACGATTCGTAACTCTAACAGCTATACGTTGAGCAGCGACCATGACTACACCACGAGGACCTATAACGACCTGCTTGACGGTGGCGCGATAGGCGGCTACATCGATCTGCGTGCCGGCACGTACTTTATACGCTTTGCCTCTACGCAGGGTTATGGCAAGTACGAGTTCACGGCCACTTTCACCGCAGCTAATGAGAGCTTTGCGGATACTGGTGCCAATGACGACGTTAGTGGCGCCAACACCATCTCGGTTGGCAAGACATATAGGGGCCAAATTGCAGCCAACGGCAATGGTGAGCCTGACTGGTACAAGTTCACGATTCCCGCGTCTGGCTTGGTCACCCTGAACCTGAAGGGATTCACCGGAAGCTCGTCATCCTCGCTTATCGGCTCGATTTGCGATGAAGATGGATATGAGACTGGTGTCGGATCCAGTCAGGACTTGGTTGCTGGAACTTACTTGATATACGTGGGCGAAGGCGGTAACAACAATGCCAGCCG
>JAUNJR010000146.1:0-2095 GCA_030533135.1 Coriobacteriales bacterium | reverse complement strand
CTAACGCCCGCTACACCATGTACGACTCGAGCCACAACCAGGTGACGTATGACATTGACCTCTCATACGGCAATACCGTCAGCGAGAAGAAGGTTAACGTCACTGCTGGCACCTACTATCTCAAGATCGAGGACTACTCGACCTCAACGGGCAATTACAGCATCACCGTCTGGAACGGCGACGCAGAAGTCAACATGTCCAAGGTGAAGGTCAGTAGCGTAGCGAGCAAGTACTACACCGGCTCCAACATCTGCCCCAAGCCCAAGCTGACGTACGGTGGTGCCACGCTTAAGCTCAACAAGGACTACACGCTGACCTACAAGAACAATAAGGCCGTAGGTACGGCGTCAATCATCATCAAGGCAAAAAGCGGGTCGGGTTACAAGGGCTCGCGCACGATAACGTTCAAGATCAAGTCGACTGCTGGCGGCACCTGGAAAAAGAGCAACGGCAAGTGGTGGTACCAGGCCAAAGACGGTGGATACCCCAAGTCCCAGTTCGCAGCTATCGGCGGCAATACGTACTACTTCGACAAGTCTGGGTACATGCTCACCGGCTGGCAGAAGATTGGTTCGTACTGGTATTACTTCGGTACCAACGGCGCCATGGTCAAGGGTTGGGTGAACAGCGGGTCCTGGTACTACACGAACAAGTACGGCCGCATGGTCACGAACGCCTGGATCACCTCTGGCGGCAAGCGCTATCGCTTTGGCTCCAACGGCAAGATGCTGATTGGTCGCTACAAGATCAACGGCTACTACTACCTGTTCGGGGACAGCGGCGCCATGGTCAAGGGCTGGGGCAAGTATGCGTTGAGCTGGTACTATGCCGACAGCAACGGTCACCTGCTCGCCAGTACGTGGAAGACGCTCGGTGGCAAGCGCTACTACTTCAAGAGCGACGGTCGCATGGCCATCAACTGGGAGAAGTTCAACGGGAAGTATTACCACTTCTTTGGCACGGATGGCGCAGAGCGCAGAAGCGCGTGGGTGCACTACAACAACAAGTGGTATTACGTGAACAGCAAGGGTCGCAGGGTCCAAAACGCGTGGGTAACCATCGACGGTACGCGCTACCACTTCAACAAGTACGGCGTGTGGGACAAGTAGCTTGGTGAGAGTAGTCTCCTTTCGACGATGAACAGTACGCGTACTATCTCGTGACCGACGAGCTGGACTTTCACACGTTCTGTATCAGTGCACACGAATCTCATGAGAACATGGGCAAGAACAGGTAGGTTGAGGTGCCACAACTATAGGAAGGGGACCATAGCCATGCGTGACAACCGTTTCTTCCCGCATCTCCATCATCGCATTCTGGCTGCAGCGCTTAGTGTCTGCATGCTTATGATGGGGGCTCCGGCAACGGTGCTTGCGGAGTCCGTGGAACCAGATGAGACCGTGGTGATGGAGGAGCCTATCGCGACGGAAGAGCTCGACGTGCTGGAGGAGCCGGAGGAAGTCGTCGCGATGGACGACGCCGAGGAGCCTTCTGAGCCCGAGGCGGAAGAACCCATGCCGGAGCTGCCCGCGGCAGTCACGCTTGATGTGTCTGACGATGCCTCTCTGGACGAGCCGCTTGACAACGATGCCCTGCTCAACGCCTATGTGCAGCAGCTGCTCGACGCACCGCTGCAGGGCGAGGAAGGGCAGGAGGACATCTCGCTCACTTCCCAGTCCGTTCCTCTCCAGGGTATTGATGCTACGCTCTATGCGCAGCTCCGCGTCTTGGTCAGCGAGGTAGCTTCTGGTGCCCGAACCAACACATCGTTCAGCATCCCGGTAACCGACTTGTACTACTTCGACTCCGACGGCGTGATGCGGAAGAACACGTGGGCCGGCAACTACTGGCTTAAGGCTGACGGAACCATGGCCGTGAAAGAGTGGGTCGACGGCGGCAAGTACTACGTCGGCTCCGACGGCGCGTGGGTGAAGGGCAAAACCAAGTAACCAAACGCGACAAACAGGGGAGGGGCCCAATGGCAGATGCCATCGGGCCCCTCCTCATTTCACGTCCAATAGGCGGAACCGCACGCCTTACGCCAGATCGGTGCCCCTGCTGGCGATGACCTTCTTGTACCAGAAGAAGCTGTCCT
>JAUNJR010000145.1 GCA_030533135.1 Coriobacteriales bacterium | reverse complement strand
TTTTCTCAGGTTACATCCGGGGCCAGTTTGTCGATGCTGTGTTGGTTGGCGTGATGACATCGTTCGTTCTCACGGCTATCGGGGTACCGTACGGCCCACTTGTTGGCTTGGTTACGGGCATCGGCAACCTCATCCCGTATGTGGGTGGGCCGATGGGGTACGCCACCATGGCATTGGCATGTGTTGCCGAGGCTGACTCCTCGAGGCTCCTCATCGGCATAGTGGCACTCTCCGCCATCATGGTGGTTGACGGCAACATCATCAATCCGCGCCTGCTCTCCCATGCCGTAGAGGTCCACCCGCTTGTTGTTTTTGTAGCTATTATCGCTGGAAACGCTATCGGGGGTCTTGCGGGGATGCTCATCGCAGTCCCTTGCGCCGCCTTTCTCAAGATACAGCTTGATCGCTGGCTCGTGCAGAGGGAAGAGAGTCTCGGGCGGCTCTCTTCTTGACCTGGTTAGTGATGGTGATGATTCCTTTGCGTGCAAGGAGGTTGCGCCTTGCACATACGAACGGTCACTTGGGCGGCATTCGTCCGGTCGGCACGTACTGATCGAATCGGTGGGCGTCGGCATGGGTGTCGCCTGCCAATCCACCTCTGCAACAACGGATGCCAACACGAGGGGCTGGGGATTTGGCCTGGCTGAGAGGAGCGACCGAATCGCTCGGCTCCCCGACCTAATCTGGGTAGTGCGCATTACCCAACAATGTATTTCAGCCGCAGGTGGAGCGGCTATTTTGTGCCGAATTCAACGCTGTCCCAAACAGTCCCGCGGCTAGCTTCCGTCTGTTGAGAGAGTGTGTGGCGAATCGGCAGTGGCGGGCAGAGTAAGTGAGCGAGCGTATCACGGGCACGGGTGCCCCCATGTCCGCCCCGTCGTGCGGTGGCCAGCGATGAGAGGGCTTACGCGCCAAGCTTGACAAGCCATGCAGGGCAAGGATCCGCACGCCTCATATCCCCAGCGAGAGCTGGGAGCCATGTGCGAGCAGGCTCCTCTGCGGTGCCCGGCTCACCTCGTCACCCTCGCGCAGGCAGCCGAGCAGCAGCGGGCTTTCGGGGTCGTGGGCGTGCAGGTAGTTGTCGAGCGCCTTGGCGTGGTCTCTGTTGGCGTAGCAGTAGCGGCAACCGTTGGGGCAGGAGTCGTACGCGCCCACGTCGCGTGACTCGAAGCAGCCGCAGCCCACGCGCTGGCCCTTGTGCTTGAGCTCCCTGAACTCCACGCCGTTGGCCTCTCCCAGCATCTTGAGCGTCGTGCAGCCGCTCGTCCCTATACCGTACTGCGGCCAGAGGCCGTTGTTTCCGCAAGTCTGGATGGGGATGCCGTGCTCAGCCGCGATGCGGCCTAACCCCACGGCCAGTTGGTCGCGGTCCTTGGGCAAGATGGCCTTCAGCTCGGGAAAGTTGTGCTCGAGCTTCTGGTACATCTCGACGAAGCTGAAGATGCAGCGGTCAACGTGGCCAGAGAGCCGCCTGGCTAGCCAGGCAAAGGTCTCCAGGTGCCGCTCCACCGTGTAGTCGCTGGTGAGCAGCACGGGGTCGTAGCGCCAACAGATTCGTCGCGCTCCCACCTGGCTCTCCAGATCGTAGAGCGTTTCCACGCTCTCCCGCAAGCCGGGCACCCTGGGCTCGATGTCCGGACCGTAGGCAGTGATGGTGTAGTGGAAGTGCGTGTTGAAGCGGCTCGTGATTTCGTGCAGGTGCGGTAGCAGTGGCGCGTAGTTCTTGGAACAGAACTCCACGCAGTCCACCACGTCCGGGTCCAACTCGTAGCGGCTCACCTTATGCGGGAAGAGCGGGTTGCGCACGAGCACGTAACCCTCCTCGAAGCGTCTGAGCAGCCACGGGGCGTACCACTGCGCGGTGTCGGTGCGGGCGCCGGTATTTATGATCATCGTTTGCTTGCGTTTCCTATTCGTTGTGAATGGACAGTAACTCTCGGTATATCCGCTCGTCCTCGTTGCTGAATACGTTGAACACGGCGACCATGTCCGAGCCGGTGGCGTCGAGCCACGTGCGCACGGTGCGCACGGCAATCTCTGCCGCCTCGTGCTGCGGGAAGCCGAAGATGCCCGTACTGATGCAGCAGAACGCGATCGTGCGCAGGCCCTTAGCCTCGGCGAGGTCGAGGCAGCTTGTGTAGCATGAGGCCAGCTGCTTGCGGTGCAGCTCGGTGGGGTGCCCGCTTGCGATGGGGCCGACGGTGTGAATGATGCGCTTAGCCGGCAAGTTGTAGGCGCCTGTGACCTTCGCGCGACCGGTCGGCTCTTCGAAGCCCTGCGTCTCCATGACGCGGGCGCACTCGGCGCGTAGCTGCACACCGGCGTAGGTATGGATGGCGTTGTCGATGCAGTGGTGACCGGGGACCCAGCAGCCGAGCATCTGGGAGTTGGCGGCGTTGACGATGGCGTCGGTGGCGAGTGTCGTTATGTCCCCGCGCCAGAGGCGCAGGCGAGAATCCGTCGGAGACGGGCTTGTTTCGTCGATCGTGTGGATGCCTGCCTCGGAGATGAGCCCCCGTAGCAGATCGTCCTGTGCTGCAAGGAAGCCCTCGCTTGCGGGCCATGGTGGCCGCGTGTTCACGAGCGCGCGGAAGGCCGTCCAGAGCTCGTTGGCGTCACACGCCTCAGGGGCTTCCACGTCTCGTTCGGCGCAAAGCTCATCCACGAGCTCTGTCAGCAGCTGCAGCTTGCGTACCTGCTCCATGGGATGCGCCTACCTCTCCTCCAGCAGCTCGTCCAGCACGGCGTCGATGTCGGCGTCGATGACGATCGATTGGTCAACGATCTCTCGCGCCGTCATGGCCTGCCCGAAGTTTACGCATGCGTAGGTCGCGTCCGGGTTGTCGTAGGTGCAGCGCCAGAACGGGTACTTAATGATGACCGGCGTGTTGCCACCGACGCCCAGTTCTAGGTAGAGCACCCGTCCAGTCTGGTGCGCCGTAAGGTACTCGGTGTAGCGCCTGGCCGCCGCGTGCCAGCCCTCGTCCTCCACGAAGGTGTCGTCGGCCCGAAGGTTCATGGACATGGGCTCCCCGCACACGGGACAGTGCGGCACCAGCTCGGTGGGCACCCGCATGTCGCGCTGTTCCTCCACCATGCGCTTGACTGTTTCATAGTTGTCGTAGGTCCTGTCGTGGCATGGAACGCTGCACTGCCACAGGCCGTAGTCTCCCTGCGTGTAGAAGAGCCTCTCCTTGGGGAAGCCTGCCTTCTGGAACTGGTGGTCCACGTTGGTAGTGATGACGAAGAAGTCATGGCCGTCGAGCAGGCGCAGCAGCTTGGCGTAGGTGTCCTTAGGCGCAGGCTCGTAGCGGTTGCACCAGACGTAGCGGCTCCAGAAGGCCCACCGCTCCTCGGGTGTGGCGTAGGGGTAGAACCCGGCCGAGTACATGTCCGCGAAGCCGTATTTTGCGATGAAGTCGTCGAAGAGCCGCTCGAACCGCTCGCCCGAGTAGGTGAACCCGGCTGAGGTCGAGAGTCCTGCGCCCGCGCCGACGACGATGGCGTCGGCCTCGTCGATGGCGGCACGTAGTTGATGCAATGCACTTCTGTAGGCCATTGTGCTCACTTCATATCTAGTGGGGTCGGCAGTGATACGGCGTACTGACGAGGCTGCCCGCCAGTACGTCGCGCATCTTCTCACGCCCTTCGGGAGAAGTGCGGCAATCTGCGTCTTTCGCTAGTCCGCGCAGGTCACCTTGAGGTTCTTGAAGTGGCCCTGCGTGCCGTTGTCCACGTAGAGGCCCACGCCGCCGCGCAGGTCAGCCCCGCCGAACATCCCGTCCACGACGAGTGCCGGGGCGTCCATGTCGTCTACGTAGAACCTAGCCGACGCGCCGTCGACCTCAGCCTTGAGGTGAATCCACTCGTCCATCTCGATGTCGGCCTGGGCCTCGTAGTCAGAGATGCCGCGCTCACGGAAGTACGCGAAGGTGTAGCCGGGGAAGGAGAAATACTGCATGGTGTGGATGCGGCGCTGGGGCTCGGTGCAGCTGCGGCCGTTGCGCGGGCGCACGTAGAAGCCCTCGAAGCGGTCGCTGTCGTCGGTGGCGCGGAACACGATGCCGATGAAGCCGCGGCAGTCGACGTCGGCCCAGTGCATGAGGCAGGCGCGCACGTCCACCTCGATGGTGCCGTCGTGGAAGTCGGAGCCCACGAGACGCGCGTAGG
>JAUNJR010000144.1 GCA_030533135.1 Coriobacteriales bacterium | reverse complement strand
TCAGGGACACAAGCTCCCCCAGGGGAAGAACCTCCCTTACGCCGCTTTTCTGAGACGCACTCACGCCCATAGCCCCCAGCGTGCGGGCGACGTCCTGGACGCTCCCCAGCGCGGAAAGAACCGCACCATCAGCCACACCTGCCTCCGCCAGCGAACGAGCGAGCTGCAAAGCCGCAGTACCAACCCTACCCCTCAATAGCGAGGCGGTTGCCTGCGCTACAACCTTTGAGGTCAAGCTTTCTCGCTGCAGCTGGTCAAGCACCATGCGTGGCGTGAGCGAACGATTGCCGCGCCACTTGACATCAAGCTCCCAGGCCTTCCCCTGGTCGACTTGTGAGATGGAGCTCAAAAGGAAGTCCGTCAGCTCTCGCGGTGGCCACCAAGACATATCCCCCAACTGTGGGACGGTCCCCGCCTGCTCCTGCGTGGATTCCGGCCAGGTCTCGTCAAGCTCGGCAAGGCGGGCAACCATCTGTGCATACCCGAGGAAAGCCGTGACCGTAAGGTCTGATGCAGCGTTGCGACGCAACGAACACGTGACCTCCGAACCACCAACAGCAAGACGAGGCGCAAGGCCGCGCCAGGCCGCCTCTACGTCAGGAACCGCTACCACGACCTCGTTCATACCCGCATCTTGCAGGTCCCTAATCTGGGATGCCACCAAGGGCCACTCCGCAAGCGGCCCCTCAGATTCAGCAAGGCGCACCGCACCTTGTGGTATGACCTGTCCGGCCTCTGGCCCCTGAAAGATGCAATCACGCAGGTCAGCCAGCTCTCCCTCCCCCCGACGAAACGACGAGAAGTCATGAGAGACGTCAACCTCGATGCCAAGAAGGTGTGCCTCGGCCACCAGCTGGTCTACCAGCAAGGAGGCACCATCAACCTCGAGCGAAGCAAAGACGCCCACCTCCGTGTCTTGTGCCACACGCAGCAACAACCCACGAATAGGCCGGCGCAGAAGCGGCATGCCCGTAAGCACGACGGGATCCCACTGGGGCACCGCATTGACAAGAAGCCGTGCAGCTTCGCAGTGCTCTATCAAACCGCGGTCAGCCAGGAGGTCATGATATCGGGACAACACGACACACGCCGCTTGCTCGCCTTCGGTGAGGGCGTCCCAGGGAGCACCGCCGACGCCAGGGGCAACTGGTGTCGGGAGCCACGGAAGTGCGGTTCGGGCTATCCGGGCGAGGGCATCGAGCGTGCCGGAGGTCGGTGCGAGCGGTCCATGCGCATCCCGCAGCGCCAGTCTCATCAGGATGAGGCGCTCTGCACCAGAAACCATCTGTCGCCCATCACCCCAGACCTCCCAGCGCTCGTCAACCCACGCATTGGGCGTTGTCGTGGTCACCCCCAGAGCAAGGCCGTCCTCTTCCGCAAGCATGCGCTGCGTCTCCACAGCCTGGGCAAACGAGGGGACAAGCAGCACGGCATGACCGTAGCGCTCAAGCACGTTCCTCAGCATCTGAAGTACCGACGTGCTCACAAGTTTGTTTGTGTCTGTCAAGGTGACCTGTAACGACATAGCTCTCCCGTCAAAGTGGCGATAGGAAAGATGATACCGCCCAGAGCGGTCAAGAATTGCGCTGGAAAAACGGAGGGGCGCCCCCTCCGATTGGCGTGAAAGCCTACTTCCGTTGCGACAGATGGCTGAGGACCAACCGATAGCCCCCGACCTCGCCGTTCAGGCACTTTGAAACACGACTTACCGTGGTTGACGAAGCCCCTGTCGCATGCGAGACATCCACATACGAAGCGCCTTCACTCAACATCGTGGCGACCTCGAGCCGCTGCGCAAGGTCCGCAAGCTCGCGTGGACTGCACAAATCCGAAAGCAACGCCCGCACTTCATCGGGTGTCTTAAGCGAGCATAAGGCCTCGTAAAGGTGCTCATACTCCCGTGACTCTCTATCAGGATCCCTGTGCATCTAATCCCCAGCTTGTCCGAGTTTCTTCTTTTTTCCCTGAGCGCTCTTGGTCTTTGACGATGCCACCTCTGACGGCTTTGAATTTGCAGCCTCAAGGTTGCGGTCCTTCGCGCGCAGCCATTCATCCATCGTGAACTTTGCCAACATGAGCGCCGTGCCCGCAGCATCTTGCGCCGCACTGGCTGCGGCATCCACGGTCTTGTTCACGACGACGCTGGCAAAGCTTTTCAGCAGTTGCTTGGTAGAGTCGTCCAAATCTTGCATCGCGGACAACACGGTCTTCATCGCTCTAGGATTCTCTGTGAGCTCTGACAACTTCTTTGCTCCACCAGCCTCGAGTGCGTCAAAGAAGTTATCAACAGTGGCGCCGCGCTGCTCCAAGGGGATGTTCTTAATCCAGACATCGATCGATTCCTTAATGAGCTCGCTCTCCTTTGTGAGACCTTCCGCCTCGGCCATGCCAAAGGGCGTAGTCTGCCACGTAAACGGGTCGTGCTGGTATGCGCCATTGATGCTGCTATTCACAACAATCCGCGGATCGTCCTCGCGCTCGAAGATGATGCCCACCAGATCGTATGTTGGAACGATGCGGCGATAACGATAACCGAGCTGCGATCGAGGGCTCTTGGGCATGATTTCGGGAGCCAGTCCCGGGCCATCATTGTTCCACACGCACATAATCTGAGGACGCAGATCCTCTGGACAAACCAGAGAAGCATACAAGGCATGGTTTCCACCCTTAGAGTGACCACCCGCATACACCCGACGCCCCGCAGAGCATGCCTTCTTGATAGCATTCTCAAGATACTCAGCTGCAAGCCGCTGAGCTTCCGTCACGGTGAAGCTCAGCATGAAGTCTTCGCGCCAGCCAACAAGGGTGCTGTCTGTGCCCCTGAAAGACACATACGTGATTGTGTCGTCTATATCAATCTGGACCGCCGAGAACTGCATGGAGCGTGACTCGTCAAGTTTGTCCACATAATCATGGAGCACCATCCTGCCAAAGCGCCGAGAGGACCCGAGCCTTGAAAGGAAATGAGACGTGATCTTGGCAAACGATCTCACCCGGCCCCTTATATCCCCTTCTGCCTCATCCAAGATAAATTGGCAGGCTCGCGCGATGGTCACATCACTTCCATCCGAGCTTGGGACGATGCCGTCAAAATCCAGATAGGCAAGAGCAGCCAGGATGAGGTTGTCCACGTCATTGAAGGGCCGCTCTTCCAGACTTAGATCTCCACGCCAAGCGATGTAGTCAACCATGTTGGGCATTAAGCACTCCTTGTCAACCATATTGTGTAGTCGCTAGTGTACCCGCAGAACACCCAGACCCCTGCCTGAAAAGGAGAACCAAAACAGATGAAGCATTTTTGTTGTCTATGCATCTTTCAGAAGCTAATAGTGAATTTGAAGCAAAGAGGTATGCCATAGGCCGTTTTGGGTACAAGATTGGCGGTCAATTATCCGCCTGAATCAAGGAGGTTCATTATGCAGTTTCTTGGAACTTGGCTCGTAACCGCACTGGCAACCATGGCCGCCATCGGTGTGGTCCCTGGCATTACCGCCGTCGGAGGTTCCTATGGCGGGCCCATCATGTGCGCTCTCGCGCTTGCATTTGTCAACAGCTTCATCAAGCCCATCGCGGACTTTCTCTCGTTCCCCCTCACCCTCGTCACCTTTGGCCTGTTCTCGCTCGTCATCAACGCCCTGATGCTTCAGCTCGCGGGTGGCATCTCCGTTGGAATCTTCGGCTCCGGTATCGCAATCGACTCCTTCGGCTCCGCCTTCCTCGGCGCCATCGTCATCTCGATTGCCAGCACCATCATCTACAAGGTCATGGGCTTCTAAGCAACACTACAATCATTCAACGTGGTAAATGGGGGTGCCGTTAGGCGCCCCCATTCTATTAGCGTTATATCGGGTATGAGTTGGGAGATGCCGCTAAGCAGTCGACGTGCCACAGCAAGACCTGGTCATAGGGCTCGCCCGGCCAAAAGAAAGCCGAACAATCCGCAGGAGGCCGCCGACTCCGCAAAGAGTCGACGGCCTCTGTAGACGTTCGGCGTTTTTAGCCCAGCGGGCAGCACTACGCCATGATCTTGCGGAACAGCTCCTTCACCGTCTCATGGTCAGCCTCCCGCGGATTGCCGGGATAGCAAGCGTCGGCAAGCGCGTCGGAAGCGAGCTGGTCAAGATCGGCCTCAACCAGACCGTCGCAGGTCTTGGGGATGTTGACGTCAGCGGAGAGCTGCTTGACGGCGGCGATGGC
>JAUNJR010000055.1 GCA_030533135.1 Coriobacteriales bacterium | reverse complement strand
GTCTCCTGCAGGATGGGGGTCTCGACCTCAAGGTAGCCCTGGTCCTCCATGAAGCGGCGGATGGAGCTGATGATGCGCGAGCGGTTGATAAACGTCTGCTTGACCTCGGGGTTCATGATGAGGTCAACGTAACGCTGGCGATAACGGACTTCCTTGTCCGTGAGGCCGTGGAACTTCTCAGGCAGGGGGCGAACCGACTTGGTGAGCAGCGTCAGGCTGGTAGGCGCAAGTGAGAGCTGACCACGGCGCGTGCGAATGACGGGGCCGGTGGCACCGATGATGTCGCCCAGGTCAAGTTGACCTAGCAGCGCCCAGTCTGCCTCGGAAAGATTGTTGATGCGGCAGAAAAGCTGCATCTGACCAGTGCAATCCTCCAGCACGATGAACGCGATCTTGCCCTGGTTGCGGAGCGCGCGGATGCGTCCTGCGAGCGAGTAGACGTCGGTAGTATCCTCTCCCGCCTCAAGGTCGGCATAGCGAGCCTCGAGATCAGCCGCATGGGCTGTAACCTCGGACTTGATGGGATACGGATTGATTCCTGCGTCGATAAGTGCCTGCCTGCGCGCGCGGCGGACGGCGCGCTCGTCAGTAGCTGGGGTCTGCTCGGCCATGGCCTTTGCTCCTTAACATGAAATTCCCCATTGGGGACAGGCCCTAATGGGGAATGAGTAACAATCTGTTCCTCCGTGGGGCCTGTCCCCAAGGAGGCGGTATCTCTGCGTTAGCGCGTGATGCTGGTGATGGTGTACTCGCGAACCTTGCCAGTGGGCGTGGTGAACGAGACCTTGTCGCCAACCACGTGGCCAATCATGGCCGCGCCAGCGGGGCTCTCGTTGGAGATGCGACGCTTCAGCGAATCGGTCTCGGTGGTGCCCACGATGGTGAAGGACGTCTTCTTGCCCTTCTTGTCCTCGAGCTCGACGGTAGTGCCGATGGAGACAGACAACGTTCCGACATCGCCAGCCTCAACGATGCGTGCCACGGCCAGAATCTGGCGAATCTCGTTGATACGCGAGGCGTTCTTGGCCTGCTCTTCCTTCGCAGCGTCAAATTCTGCGTTCTCGGACAGGTCGCCAAAGCCACGAGCCTCTTTCAGGCTCTCGACGATCTCGTCATTGTGCTCGCCCTCGCGCCACTCGAGCTCCTTGATAAGCTCCTCACGGCCTTCAGGTGTCAGGACAATTTCTTTTGCAGCCATGTGGTGCAGCCCCTCTTCTTATAACTTGCGGATTCAGCTTTGCCCGTATTGATGACCGGCTACTCGGACAGCTTGGCGCCGCACTTGGAGCAGAACGCTGCGTCAGCAGAGTTCTTGGCGCCGCACTTGGAGCAGAACACCACGTCGCCCTCAACGTCGGCGTCGGTATCGGCAACAACCTCAGTAGCGGCAGCCTCGACCTTCTTGGGCTCTTCCTCGGCGGTGTCGCCTTCCATGCCCTCACGGACGTTCTTGACCGTCTGGCCAAGGGACTTGCCGAGCTTCGGGAGGTTCTTGGGTCCAAAGATGAGCAGGGCGACGATGAGAATGACGATAAGTTCCATAGGACCGAGGTTCATGGTGCTTCCTTCCGTTGGTTCTGGCTGTGGCAACAAGGCCATATAGCTACAGCCTTGAAAGTATACCAGCTTCTTACCCAGCAGCCCCCTCTACTAACACTCCAACTTATTTCTTTCATTGCAGCGAAATGTGAGGGCGCGCCCGCGCTTGTGGGGCGCTCAATCGCGCCTTTGGCGCTCAAAATCGCGCTCCACAAGCGCGGACGCGCCACACTGCGCGGCACTCACGGCCGCGGGTGTGGACAGTAGGTCGATCCTTAACCGTAGGATTACGTAGCTTTAGCTCGATCGAAGATGACTTTTAGAATAGGCCGGATAGGAGGGTGGCCAAGGGGTCTGGGGTCTCTTCTTCTCTGTTGCGCTTTAGGTCGATCCAGCCCTTTGCCACACAGGTGCGCAGATCCCAGTCTTTACGGTTGGGGTCGTCAGCGCGGTAGCTCCAGTAGCAGCCGCCGATTCCCTCGTCCCAGGCATCAAGCTGCGCATCCGACAGCGCGCGATAGAAGTCCTTCTTTCCCTCCTCGTCGAGCTCGCGCTTGAGTGGGGAGTGGTTGCCCAAGCACCATTCGCCCACGAGGACCTGGTGATGCTGCGCAGCGGCCCTGATCTGCTCGGCAAACTCTGCAATGCGCGCCTGATACTCGGGCACGTCAAAGCGTGAAAACCCCCACTCGCTGAAGTTCAGGTACATATGCGTGTCAATCACGATGTTTTCGTAGCGGCTGGCGGGAAGCAGCTCATCCCAGCTGGCCAGGTCAAACTGGTCGTGGAAAACCAGCGCCACATCCGGACCAACGATGGGCCGAAGCCGCTGGTAGACACGGTCGTAGAAGCCTAGCAACACGTCGCGAGGAATGACCTCGGAGCGCGCCGCGCGCTCTGGGAATTCGGCCCCAAAAATGTTGAGATTACGATCGAGAACTTCTTGGCTTGCTGGCTCGTTGAGCGCCTCGATGCCCCAGAGCGCCGCCTTGCCCGCATAGCGCCGTGCAATCTGCTCCAGAAGGTCAACCGTGTTGTCGATGCGCACGGGGTCCTGAGCCCACGCGCATAGCCCCATGTAGCCGCCATTGTCAAAGGCGTTCTGCGACAGGGGAACCGTGTGAAGATCCACGAGAATCTTGAGGCCCCAACGCTCGGCCCACTCAAAGGCGTGATCAAGGTGCTCGATGCAAGGCGTGTGGTGGTCTGAGCCAAAGAGGTAGTACGGCACGGGAATGCGCACTAGGTCGATACCAGATTGCGCCATCCACACGAAGTCAAACTCAGTGATGTAGGTAGCACGATGCCGTTCGAGCGCAAGGGCCAGCTCCTCGGGAGGGAACTCGTCAATCAGGCCGCGGTCGTCCTCAGCCCGTGCAAATGACAGCGGCGATTCGCCCATCCACTTCTCGAGTACGAGCCAGTTGCCCAAGTTAGCTCCGCGGACCTTCATGTGCGCCTCCGTTCGACGGCTTAGTTGATAGGTTTAGTCTAGCGAATCATATCTAAGCAAGCGGGGCAGCCCCGCGAACATCAGGGCTGCCCCGTCTTCATACGTGACTAGGTAACGCCTCGCTTCAGCTTACATGAGCTCGCAGACATTCTTGGCAAACTCTATCGGGTCGTCTACGGGCAGGCCCTCCATGAGCAGAGCCTGGTCGTACAGGAGGCTGCCGTACAGCTTAAGACGAGCATCGTCACCCGCATCCTTTGCGGCCGTTAGCTTACCAAACACCGGATGACTTGCGTTGAGCTCGAGGACGCGGCGTGCGCCAGGAGCCATACCTGCATCAGGCGACTCCGCCATGATGCGCTCCATCTCAAGCGAGACAGGCCCTTCGGTTGAGATGCATGCAGGAGCCTCGCCGGCACGAGCGGACGCACGCACAGCTACAACCTTATCGCCAAGCACATCCTTCATAGCCTCGAAGAGGTCCTTGTGCTCCTCGCTTGCCTTCTCGGCCTGCTCCTTCTCCTCCTCCGTCGCAAAGTCGAGGTCGGCAGTAGACACGTTGACGAGGTCGAGGTCGCGCTCGTCAGTACCCTGATGCTCGGAGTCGCCCGCAACGGCTGCCGCGTGGTAGCTACGCATGGCCTGGAACATGAACTCGTCCACGTCCTGCGTGCAGAGCAGCACGTCAAACCCATGGTCAACGGCATTCTTGACAACCGGCATCTTCTGCAGGCGCTCGCGGGATTCACCCGCCGCATAGTAAATCTTGTCCTGGCTTGAAGGCATGGCGGCTACGTACTCGGCGAAGGTCACCATCTTTTCCTCGCGTGCCGACCAGAACAGCAACAGGTCAGCAAGGTCGCTCGCGCTGGCACCGTAGCTGTTGTAAATGCCAAACTTGAGACCACGACCGAAATTCTCAAAGAACTTCTCGTATGCCTCGCGGTCGTCGCGCTGCATGGCCGTTAGCTCATCCTTCACCTTGCGCTCAACGCGGCGCTCGATGGCGCGAAGCTGCGAGTTCTGCTGCAACGTCTCACGCGAGATGTTGAGGCTGACGTCAGGGCTGTCGACCACGCCGCGCACGAAGTTGAAGTGATCGGGCAGAAGGTCAGCGCACTTCTCCTGAATCATGACGTTAGAGGAGTAGAGCGCCAGGCCCTTCTCGTAATCCTTGCTGTACAAATCAAACGGTGCGCGCGACGGAATGAAGAGCAGCGCGTCGTAGGAAAGGGCGCCCTCGGCATGGAAGCTGACGGTACGCGCCGGCTTCTCCCAATCATGGAAGGTGGAGGTGTAGAACTCGTCATAGTCCTCCTGCTCCACCTCTGAACTGCGCTTCTTCCAGATGGGCGTCATGGAGTTGAGTGTCTCGAGCTCCTGGTAGCTCTCCCACTGCGGCGTATAGTCATCACCGGCGTCCTCTGGCTTGGGCAGCTCACGGCTCTTGGTGGCCATCATCTGGACCGGATGGCGTACATAGTTGGAGTAACGGCGGACAAGGTCGCGCAGGCCCCACTCGGACAGGAACTTGTCCGGGCTGTCCTCGCCTTCGACCTCACGCAGGTAGAGGGTAACGTCAGTGCCGTGGTCGTTCTCTCCGTCACGCTCGCCAGGTTCGGCCGGGGCTACCGTATAGCCGCGCACACCGTCGGATTCCCACGCATAAGCCTGGTCAGAGCCATAGGCGCGGCTCACGACGCGTACCTTGTCGGCCACCATGAACGACGAGTAGAAGCCGACACCAAACTGGCCAATGATGTCGATGTCCTCGCCCTGGTGCTCGGCATTGGCCTCTTTGAAGGCCTGGCTGCCAGAGTGCGCGATGGTACCCAGGTTCTTGTCCAGCTCCTCCTCGGTCATGCCCACGCCGTTGTCGGACACCGTGATAGTCCGCGCGTCCTTATCAAACGACAACGTAATGGCCAACTCGTCGTTGCCCAGCTTGACCGACGGGTCGGTCAGCGCCATGAATGACAGCTTGTCGATTGCGTCAGAGGCATTAGAGATGAGCTCGCGCAGGAAGATCTCACGGTTGGTGTAGATGGAGTTGATCATCAGATCAAGGAGCTTCTTACTCTCAGTCTTGAATTGCTTCATGTCGGTCCCTTCGTACAGCCGTTTGCGTTTTACAAAAGACGTTGTACCCCGGATACGCGTCAGACAATCAAAAAAGTCTCCAATAAGACAACATTGCGCATGCCGTCCTAGGGGACCAAGCGAGAAGTGCGCTATGGTAGGGCCACGACCAAGAAGGAGGCACGCATGCTCCGCGCAAACTACCATACGCACTGCACGTACTGCGACGGCGAAAGTACCGCCGAAGAGATGGCTGCACAGGCGCTTGAGCTGGGGTTTTTTGCGTTGGGTTTTTCAAGCCATGTCGATCCTGACATCCCCTTGGATTGGGACGCATACTGTGCCGAGGTGCTCCGCCTGCGTGCAGCCCATGCGGGACAGATTGACATTCTTCTTGGCGCGGAGCTTGACAACCTGTGGGACCGCACGCACTGCCCAGGGGCGGAGTACGTGATTGGCTCCACGCACTACCTTCCCGTGGGAACGCCGCATGATGGATGCGTTGACTGGTCCGCAGAGGTCAGCGAGCGCTGCGCTCGCGAGTTCTTTGGTGGCGACTGGTACGCATACTGCCGCACATACTATGAGTTTGAGGCCCAGGTCTTCGACCGCACGCAGTGCACGTTTATCGGACACTTTGACCTTGTTACGCGCTTTAACGACCAGCTTCACGCCTTTGATGAGGAAGACCCGCGCTACGTGGGGCCCGCGCTAGAAGCCATGGAGCACCTGGTAAGCCAAGGCGTACCCTTTGAGATTAACTGTGGCGCCTTCAACCGTAACCGCAAGAAAGAGCTGTATCCCCGCAGGTCACTGCTGCATGCGCTCCACGATTTTGGAGGCGAGATTCTCATCACGTCTGATGCGCATGATCGGTCGCTGTTGGCGGGAGGCTTCGAGACGGCCGTTGCTCGCGCCATCGAGTGCGGATTCACACACGTCAACGTCATGGAGCATGACGCGTTTGGGAATGTGGCGTTCCGCCAGCTTGCGCTGGACACACTCTAGGCGGATTGAAAGGTAGCTGAAAACTTACACAGGTACCTGCATTTTCTGTGGTGCACACGTGTGACCTGCGCAAACGCGGGGCTGACGGGAACATACCTCCTGACGTTCGACCAAAGGAGGAACCGTGAACGACCAGACTCCTTCCGCCCTCGAAGCCACCGCATCCAACGACCCCACTACCATGCTTCCCGATTCCGAAGCCCAGGAAGCAACCACCATGCCTCCCGATACCGAAGCCCAGGAAGCAACCTCCGCCAGCCTTCCTGATCCCGAAGACTCCTTCTTCTTTGCAGGAGGCCCCACACCAGAGCTTGACCTTCCACAGGACGAGCTGCCTTCCAATCTGCCTCCGTTTTTGCGTGAAAACGAGCGTAATCGCGATGAGGCAGACCGCAACGCTGCCTTTGCCAGCTTGGACGAGACGATTCTTCGTCCCTTTGCGATGCCGATTGATTTTGAGCCCAAAGGGTCTGATACGTCGCGTCACCCGCCTGCCCCAGGTGCTCCTCTGACGGGCCAAATGCCGCAACCGTCGCAGCCTTTCTCTTGGAAGAAGGTTGGAATAGCTGCTGTCATCGCTGGTATTGCGCTAGCCGTAGGCATCCGTGCCGGCGGCTCGCGCAAGAGCAACGTGGGACTGTTTGGCGTACCGCCAGTACAAGAGCAGGTAGCCATGCTCACGGACGAAGAGCCTGATGAGGAACTTGCCTCGTCTGAGGACTCGTACGACAGCGAGCCCTCAGAAACAGCGGCTCCCATGTGGCAGGAAGACGAGTACGTCGAAGAGGAGGTTGAAGAGGAACCCCTTCCAGAAGAGGAAGAGGATGTTCAGTCGCATACCTTTACCTGGGATCTTCATGATTGGCCACTTGACGATGAGTCGCAAGACACGCCGGATGATTCATATGACTCAGGCGAGTCTGACGAAACATACCGCTGGCAGTGGAACACCACCGAAGACGAAAACGCCCGTCCCAATGATGACCACACCATCTCGTGGGACTTTGACGGTGGCAACATTACCTATTACTACGACGACGGTCTTGTGACCTTTGACTGGGACACCATCGACGAGATCGAGCAATATCTCGACCTTTATGACGTATGGGGCTACGGCTCACCTGGTGGCGAGCAGGGCTATGGCAGCGGGTACGGCTACGACACAGAACGCACTGAATCACACTCTGACCGTGACCACGATCCCTCGTACTATTACTACGGCTGGTAGTCGTCCCGCTGTCAAAGGCTATGGCAAGTAAGCTTGCCATAGCCTTTTCTTACAGAATCGTGGAGCCACCAGTGACGATCCAGCAGGCAAGCATTGCGGCAACAAGCGCGCCTGTCCAGACGTTGCCCGTCTTGCGGTAGCAGTACGTACACGAGATGCTGAAGAACAGCACCTGCGGCACAAACAGGATCAAGATCGACATGAACGGACCGCCAAACGTGCCGCCCAGATAGACATCTGCGCCCGGTCCGATTCCCATGAAGAACGGGATGTACTCAAGCGCCACGACACACAGAATGCCGCCCGCCATCAGCACAAAGTTCTTGAACCAATCCAGAAACGCCCACCCAAAGCCTTGGTGATAGCTTGCACCGGTACGCTGGCCAGCCATGATCTTTGAGTTGTTGAGCACGTAGAACAGGGCAAATATCGGCAGGTAGATGAGGAACTGCTTGGCACGTTCCTCATTGAACGGGCGGAAGAACGGCCAGATGAACCGCAGGTCAAGGTCGAACAGCTTGCAGAACGCCAGGTTCAAGCCATAAATCATACCCACCATGAGCAGGGCAAGCACCAACGCCTCAATGACCATGAGCACTGTTTGCCCAGCACCTGCGCCAGAACTCAGTCCTACTGCCTGCCAGTTGTAGGTCTCCCCGCGATTATGAGCGCCATGCGCACCGATCAGCGACGTGATGATCATGATGAGTATCAGCGTCAAATACCAGCCCACAAATCCGTTGCCCACGGTCATCTTGAAGATGTTCTCAGGCAAGGGGAGCAGGGCGTGGCCCAGCTGCGTCATGAACGGATACGTGGTCGCAGAGAATACGATGGTCAACAGGGCGCCAAGGAGCCACGAGAGTGGATGCTTCAGCGTAGAACGGTCGGGCAAGCCCTTCTGCACCGCCGCGAAGATTGGGATGGCGAGCAGCAAGTTCATGAGCGGCAGCATCGCAAAGAGCGACGCGAGCATGGCAGCCAGCACCAGCCATTCCTTGATCATGGCGACCTGGTCGGTCGGGGCAAGCGAGTTGTGATGATCGAGCGCGGTGCCAAACCAGTCCATCGCCGTCGCAAGGCCGTGCGCATGGTGCGTGGTCAGCCGATGGTTGGTGATGAGCAGCTCCATCCTGCGCGCCGAGCCGTCGGCAAACGTTCCATACGTCGTGTTCCAAGCGGCCGTGTCGGCAGATTCGTCGCCATCAATGCCCAAGAACTCCTGGCGCAGCGGCGTCTTCAGCAGCGAGTCATCAACGTTGAACTGGTAGTCGCGGAAGTAGCTGAATTCGTCGTACTTTGCCTGAAGGAGCAGTACGTTGTTGAATTTGATGTTTTCCACGTCATAGACGGTCGGCAGCTTGCGGAAGAGCTCGCCACACTGCAGGACGATGGCCTTGGGGGCAATGCTTTCGCCCTTCTCGTTGGTGGAGTTGGCAAACGCCGCCGCAACCGACCAGCTTGACCACGTGCCCATGGAATGGCCGGTCAGGCCAAGGCGCGTGTTATCCACATAGGGCAGCGCGGCCAGGTAAGCATAGGCCGACGCTCCGCCAACCGTGCTGTTCGCAATCACGTTGCCCGCTGAGTCCTTTGAGTAATGGTCGTCAAAAAAGCTGAGGTTGGAGAAGTTCATGAGGATGCGGTAGCGCGTGGTACCGCCAATCTCGACAAACGTGCCGTCTTCCACAGAGTCGTTACCATAGTTGACCTTGACGACATGGTTCACGTAACCACGATAGGTCAGACCCGGCGTCGTCGCGCCATGGCCAAAGCAGTCGATGGAAAGCGCCACGTACCCACGTCGGGCCAGCTCAATGGCATAGGCCGCGTTCGTCTCGTGGTCGTTTTGGTACCCGTGGAGGAGCAGCACGCCCGGCGCCGGCGTCTCGGGCGTCGCCGTCTGTGGAATGTAAAGCTTATAGGCGATGTCTCCGCAGTCGGTGGACATGACGCCGTCTTCTATGGTGATGCGGCCATTGTCATGTTGAATGCGATCCGCGACGAACATGCAGCCGAACGCCACGGCCACCAATATCACCAAGAACAGAAGCGACACTTTGATGTTTTGTTTTGGACGCTGCTCTACTGCCACGCTCATATGCTCAGCCATGGGGCACTCCCTTCGTCGGGTATGCCTTCAGGCTATCCTACCTGCAATAATGCGGACATAGCGACACGACGAACGTGCGGAAACAGACGCTCAGCGCCCGTCCGTGGGGTAACGCTTGCCTGCTGGTGAACGCGTGGGTAGAGTTGAGAGAACCGCGAACATAAGGAGACATCATGGCTGACAATACTATCAGCGGCGCTGCACTGGATGCCTGGCTCTCTGAGCCTGACTGCCCGCAATGCGGTAGCGACGACGTCGTGCTGCGCGAGGAGAAGCCCGACGGCTTTGGCGGCACCATCAAGGTGTGGTACTGCAACAAGTGCGGACACGTCTGGGTCGAGAAGGACTAACCGCACATCGCTGTGACTCGAAGGGGATGCTCCCTTCCGATTCAGTTTGGAATGAATCGGAAGGGAGCATCCCCTTCGAGTCACATGGCGTCAGCGTGTTAGAAGTTCATGCCGTTCCAGCCAAAGTTGGCAGACTCGCCGTACTTGATGTAGATGCGCGCGGGATCAACACCGAGCTCCTTGTGCAGCGCATCGCAAATCACGGGAGTCATGGCGTCCCACGCAGCGCGGCGCACGGCCTCGCGGGCAAAGACGTCCACGGTAACGTAGGCCGCCGGCTCGTCGTTGGTGCCGCCGTGATAGGTGGGGACATTCTCCTCAAAGAGGCACATGAGCCACATCTCGCTCTTACCGGGAACAGAGGCGATGGCCTGGCCATAGGTGGCCTTCAGGCTCTCGCGCGCAGCCTCGGAGATGGGCGTGGACGAATACGTGTGGATAACAGGCATGGCAGACTCCTTACGATGGGGCAATTAAGGTCGGACCTCAATTGTCCCATTTTTAGACTAAGCCTCAAGCGAGAGGTAGCGCTCACCCGTATCGGGCAGGATGGCCACGATGGTCTTGCCCGCATAGTCTCCCGTCGCATCAAGCGCAAGGGCTGCAGCCGTCGCGGCACCTGCCGAGATACCTACCAGTACGCCAAGCTCAGCAGCCAGACGCTTCTTGGTGGCAACGGCATCGTCAGAGGCGACGGTCTTCACCGTATCGACCACGGTGGCATCGTAGGTGTCGGGCACAAAGCCTGCGCCGATGCCCTGGATGCGATGCTTGCCTGGAGCGCCACCGGAAAGAACAGGAGACTCCGCCGGCTCCACCGCCACGACCTCGACCGTCGCTTTGTGCTCCTTCAGGAAGCGTCCCGTGCCTGACACGGTGCCGCCCGTGCCAACGCCAGCTATCAGCACGTCAACCGCACCTTCAGTGGCGTCCCAGACCTCTGGGCCAGTGGTCTCGTAGTGTGCCTGCGGGTTGGCGGGGTTCACGAATTGACCAGCGATGATCGATCCGGGCGTCTCTGCAGCAAGTTGGTCGGCCTTGGCAACGGCGCCCTTCATGCCTTCTGCGCCTGGCGTGAGGACAATCTCCGCACCGTAGGAGGCGGCAAGGCGGCGGCGCTCGACGCTCATGGTGTCTGGCATGACCAAGATCATGCGGTAGCCGCGGGCGGCGCACAGCATGGCAAGGCCAACGCCGGTGTTGCCCGAGGTGGGCTCGATAACGGTACCGCCAGGAGCGAGGCGGCCATCCTTCTCGGCTGCGTCCAGCATGGCGCGTGCGATGCGGTCCTTAACGGAGCCCCCCGGATTGGTTGCCTCATACTTGCCCAGGATACGGGCGCTGCCAGTTCCCAGAGCGGTCAGGTCGATCAGCGGAGTCTTGCCAATGATTGCCTCTACCTTGGTTGCGTACTGCATGTTCCTCTCCTTTGAACGGTTGGTGCGTGTCGTTTCTGAGTTCGTCGACCTATCTCAAGTTGGGGCTACAAACAAAACGTTGCCCTTGCGGGCAACGGATTGCAGCCCGCAACAGGGCTGCCGAATGCGTATGTCTGCGCCGAGTTATGCGCGACGTGCAGGCGACAGCCGTGCGGTGCTGCTACACATCTGACAACACATCGCAATTGCTTGTGCGTACACGGGGTGCTCCTAATTCCTAGTTGGATACTCGGTTATTGGTAGCGTATGACCGAACGAGTGCAGTGTCAACGTAATTCCTAGTTGTTAACTAGGTAGAAACGAACGGGAGAAGAGCTCAAATTTATATTGCGTACAATTGATTTGTGTGCTATTATTACCGTGTCAGCAGCAATGAGATGGGAGGCACCATGAACGTCTTTGATTACACCGTTACCGCCAAGGATGGCAGCGCCGTTTCGCTTGACCAGTACAAGGGCAAGGTCCTGCTTGTGGTCAACACGGCAACCGGCTGTGGCTTCACGCCCCAGTACGACGACCTCGAGCGCATCTATGCCGCCTACCGTGAGCAGGGCTTTGAGGTTCTCGACTTCCCCTGCAACCAGTTTGCCAACCAGGCGCCTGAGTCCGATGACGAGATTACCCAGTTCTGCACGCTGAAGTTTGGCACCGAGTTCCCGCAGTTCAAGAAGATCGACGTCAACGGCGAGACGGCCGATCCCCTCTTCGCTGACCTGGCCACCGCGTTCCCGTTTGTCGGCTTTGGTCGCGGCCTGAAGAACATTGCGCTCAACAAGTACGCCGATGCAAACAACAAGAAGTTTGGCGACAAGGCTTACATCAAGTGGAACTTCACCAAGTTCCTCGTTGGCCGCGACGGTACGCCCGTTGCCCGCTTTGAGCCCACAGCTAGCATGGATGAGGTCGAAGAGGCCATCAAGGCTCAGCTCTAAGACAAACTGACAGAGAAGGGGCTGGCCCCTTAGTCTGGATTTCCGGACTAAGGGGCCAGCCCCGTTTTCACGGATAACGACTTGTTACTGCGCGCCGATAGCCTTGCGAAGCTGCGTGGCGCGGTCGCGCATGATCTCTGGCGCCGGCGCACGGTCGGTCGTGGGATCTTCATCGTTGTGGAAGATGCCGCGACCCACCATCACAATCTCGGGCTTCAGCTTCATGACCATGTCGATGTTCTCCATGTTGACGCCCGTACCGATGACAAGTCCCGCGTGAATCAGGTTGCGCTTGACGGCACCAGCCAGCTCTAGCGGCCGCAGCTGGAAGATGGAGCCATGATTGCGCTTGTGCAGGTCGTACTCGTGCTCCATCAGGAAGCCCGAAGCGATGCTCACATAGTTGAC
>JAUNJR010000054.1 GCA_030533135.1 Coriobacteriales bacterium | reverse complement strand
CCATCACGTTTGGCCGCTTTATACTCACCATCTCGTTTCTATACCTCTTCACGCATCATGCCGATCGGTACCTTGCGCTAGCCCTCTACGCAACCGCAGCAGTCACCGACTTTGTCGATGGTTGGGTGGCACGGTCAACTCAGACGGTCAGTTGGCTTGGTAAGATCATGGACCCCATCATGGACCGGTTGTTGCTGTTTATCGGCGTCCTTGCCCTCTTCGTGCGCGGAGAAGTGCCGACATGGGTGGCCGCTTTTGTGCTTGGGCGCGACGCGTTGCTGATGATAGGATCGCTCATGCTGCAGCGCTATCGGCGTCGACCCATTGATGTCTCCCTCATCGGAAAAGTGACCACGGCATTGTTGATGACAGGATTTAGCCTCTGTCTTCTCAACCTACCGCAGATTGCCGGCCTCGGCTTGGTGGACGTCTCGTGGTTACCTGTGCTTAACGACCAGGCGGGGGCCCTTGGCCTGCTCTTCGTCTATGCAGGCTGCCTCTGTTCTGCTGTCACCGCCGTGTTGTACTACATTGAGGGCCTCACCATCGCGCATGATTTGCGTCAGGCGGTCGCATCATGATGCGTGTTTCCCGCGTTGCCACCGCAGCCGCACGAGCGATGTTGGCGCTCACCATCGCTCTCGGTGTGCTCTGGCACCCGTGCCGCGCTTTCGCTCTTACCGAGCCGACAATCACCGAGGCCCAGTCCGCCGTCATCTGCGACCAGGCAGGAAACGTCCTGTGGTCGCACAACGGTGACGACGAGCTCGCCATGGCTTCCATCACCAAAATCATGACGGCCATGGTTGCGCTTGACTCGGGGTATCCGCTTGACGACCCGTGCACCATCTGGGACGTGGACCTCATGTGGGACGCACAACGTGCTGGGTACGCCGCTGGCGACACGCCGACCATGCGCGAGCTGCTCCAGGCACTGCTCGTCTACTCGGGAAACGACGCGGCCATCAACATTGCCTATAACGTCAGTGGAGACGAAGCGAGCTTTGTCGCCCTCATGAACCAGAAAGCCCAGCAGCTTGGCATGACCCACACCCACTTCATGAACACGCATGGACTTGAGGAGGAGGGTCACTATTCAAGCGCGGCTGACCTCGTCATCATGGGGCGCTACGCACTCGAGCATTACCCCTTCATCGCGCAGACGGTTCGTCTTCGGGGCGTCGAGCTGCTGATAGGTGGCGAGTATCGCTACCTGGAGTCCACTGATGACCTCATGGAGTCCTACGAGGGTCTTCTGGGCATCAAAACGGGTGCCGTGGCTGCAGGGACGACGTTTCTTGGCGCCTCCGCACGAGGCAACATTGCGCTGTACACCGCAGTGCTGGGATGTGCGACGGATGAAGGTCGCTTCTTGGATACCGCGCTACTCATGGACTGGGCCTACGACACCTTCTCTGAGCGCACCTTTGGACATGGGGGCTGGACCGTCCGCATCGCTCCCTATGCGCTTGGATTCAACGCCCGTTGCAGGGTCACGCTACCAAGCGATCAGACTGCGACCACCTGGCCAGAGGGCAGCATCAGCTATCGTAGCGTGAACTTCTCACCTGACGTCATGGTTGAGCCTGCAGATGCCTACAGCGCCGTCTGGTGGCGCCAAGGAGGACGTCTGAGCGGTGGAAGCACGACGTCCGTCGACGGAGAGATGACACAGGCACCGAGCGTCAACATCCTGAGCCTGCCGCTCTTTGAAGACATGCATGAATAGGGAACCAAAAGGGGCCTGACATGGAAGATCTAGACCGTACCATCCTTCACGATGAGCACCTGCTTCTGAGTGCGCACTTTGCTGAGGCATCGGACGGACGCCAAGCACCGCTTCGCTATGTGGGAATTGATGACCAGCACGCCTTTGATGAGGGCGTGGCACTTGTCGACCTTTCTGGCATGGGGTCTCGACTCATCTCAGGCGAGGTCGCTCCTTCCCTTATGCGCACGGTCTTTGCAGGACACGACCTTACAATTGGCGATACATGGCCACAGGTTGCCCTGACCGGTGACGGCTCCATCGCGGGACTCGCACTTGTCGCGCGCACGGGAGACGGGGAGTATGCCTTCTGGGAGCTCACGGGTCGTGGTGACATCCTGACCGCTTGGGTCGCTTTTGTGGCGGGAATCGAACAGCGGGGAATACGCCCCTTTGCGGGAACCGAGATTGAGGATGCCTCGACGGCACTCGTTCCGCTGCTCCTGTGGGGTCCGCAAGCAACCGCCGTGCTGCGTGACTACACGGGCACACAAGACCTCCCAGAGCGGGGGACCATCAGAAATCTCATGCTGGACCGTATCGCCTGCCTTGTCGGCACGGCTCCGCTCGACGACCATCCCTGCTACCTTGTGCTCGTTCCTCCCCAGGCAGCGCGCATCCTTTGGAGAAGCTTCCTCTCCTTCCAGGTCGTCATGCCCGTGGGCATGGAGGGGCTTATCAATCGGGTAACGAAGCTGTATCCCTTCATGGCCGTTTCGCTTGAAGGAGACGGACGCCTCCTCGCTCCTCGGAAGCAGCTGATTGATGCAGGTGTCATGCGCATCGAGCAGGACTTTATTGGCGCTCGTGGTCTCGGTGGCGCACAATAGGGTATCCTTCTTTCGTACCCCATGAGACGCGCTGGCTTGCCATCCCACCGTCGCTGTGTTGAGGAGACACCATGAAGTATGCCATCAACGCACCAAGCGCACCCGATGCCATCGGCCCCTATTCCCAGGGCACCACTGCAGGCCGTCTCGTCTTTGCCTCTGGCCAGCTCCCTGTCGATCAGGAGAATCCTTATGTGCTGGTTGAGGGGGGAATCCGGGAGCAGACTGAGCGCGTCATAGACATTGTCGAGGCCATACTTGCCGAAGTCGACTGCACCCTGAACGACGTTGCTCAAACGACCATATACCTTGCCAACCTTGATGACCTTGATATCGTGAACGATGTCTATTGGCGTCGCTTCGAAATGCCGGCACCGGCACGAACCATCGTGGAGGTATCGCGCATTCCGATGGGGGCGCTTATCGAGATGGACTGCGTCGCCTGCCGCTAGTGCGGTATCATGTTGACGATACGTCCAAGAGGGGAGTAACCCATGCAACCCAGCAAGAAGAACACTAACGGCTCGACTGAGATTCTGCGCTTTCCTTCTACGGACGCGACATCTCCTGATTTGTCGAGCGCCTCAAAGCCGGCTCGGCCAACCCTGGCCATCGTCAAAGGCCCGCACACTGGTCAGGTCTTCGAGTTGTCTGATACGCTCGTATCGCTTGGCCGCGATCCCTCCAACACCATCTTCCTGAATGACATGACTGTCTCCAGGCGTCACGCTCGTATCGACCTGGCAGGCGTTTCGTCTGGTTACGCCACCGTCGAAGATCTCGGCTCCCTTAATGGCACCTGGGTTGATGGCGCCATCGTCAACCGCGCCATGCTGAAGGACGGGTCGACCATCCAGATTGGTACGTTCCGCATGGTGTTCCACACCAACCGCAAATCCTCCCGAATCGAGACGGGAGCGTAGTCTTTCATGGCGGATGCGGGATACCTCACCATCGGAAAGGTTGTGAAGCGCCTGCAAGAGCGCTATCCCGACCTGTCGGTCTCCAAGGTGCGCTACCTTGAGGACGAGGGACTCCTTAATCCTTCCCGCACACCTGGTGGGTATCGCCTCTATTCGCAAAATGACATCAAGCGTCTGGAGACCATTCTCTACCTGCAGAAAAACCGCTTCATGCCACTTTCCGTCATCAAGGAGGAGCTTGAAAGGGGAGAGGTAACCACCACCGCCATGCCGTCTGCCACCTCTGCCGCCATGGCCAGTGAGGTGGACAGCGAAGAAGTCACTTCGAAGCTCCATGCCATCGAGCGCGTACCGGAGCTTCTAGGCGTCTCGGTCACCTTCGTCAAGCAGCTTTCTGAGGCAGGCGTCATCAAACTGCAGCGCTCTCCCCATGGGCGCGATCTGGTTGACGGGAAAGACTTTGCGCTGATTCGTTCCTGCGAGGAGCTACGGCGCTTTGGCATCGGCGCCAAGAACCTTCGTCAGTACGTCACCGCGGCCAACCGCGAGAGCGCCATGTTCGAACAGGCACTCATCGTATACGCCCGCACGGGTATGGGTGCCCTTGAGGTTACCGACGAGGCACGCCAGCAGTTTGAAAACGCCTTCAACGAGATGCTGCAGCTAACCAACCAGGTACGCGCAGCGCTCATCACCAAGCACATCAAACAGTCGTTCAAGGGCATGACTGACTAGCCACGTCCTGAGCATAGAAAACCGCCGAGAAAGGAACGAAATGTCCAGCATCGATTTTGAGAGCTATATCATCGATATCCCCGACTATCCTGAACCAGGCGTCATTTTCAAGGACATCATGCCGCTCCTGGGCGATGCTCAGGGTTTTGCAGCCGCCATCGATGACATTGCCGATCACTTCATCGGCCAGGGCATCACCAAGGTCGTCGGTTCCGAGGCTCGCGGCTTCCTTATCGGCACGCCGGTTGCCTATCGTCTGGGCGTTGGCTTTGTCCCGGTCCGCAAGCCGGGCAAGCTTCCGCGCGACGTCTATCGTCAGCAGTACGCACTCGAGTACGGCACCGATGAGCTGCAAATTCACAAGGATTCCCTGACTCCGAGCGACCGCGTGCTCATCGTTGATGATCTGGTTGCCACCGGTGGTACCTGCGTTGCAACCGCCCAACTCGTCGAGCAGACCGGCGCTGAGGTTGCAGCCTTTGCCTTCCTGCTCGAGCTTGCCTACCTGAACCCGCGCGAGATCATCGGTGAGGAGTTCCCCCAGGAGATCTACACCCTCATCAAGGTTGACTAGTCACAGAGGTAGCTTCCATAATCTGACAACCTCCCCCTCCAAGGACGTTCGCTCAACGGTGGGGGAGGTTCGTTGTCTTCCGCTTTTGCTGTGTGATACCGCATATGACTTCGTCCTTGTGGCATCATAGAACAATGTTTAATCACACTACGTGCCATATAACCAGCACGTTATTTGAAAGGACGAGGCATGTCACTAGCAAAACGGGCCGTAACCTGTGGCCTGACGTGCGCGCTTGCCTTGGGTGTTTTTGCTTCTCCCGCCCTTGCTGACCCGCAGTCAGAGCTTGCCGCTGCACAGGAGCGCATGGAGGCTTTGGGTAGCGAGCTCTCGGTTCTCCAAGGTGATTTGGCAGATCTGTCATCTGAGCTCGAGCGCACCGACAACGAGATGGAGCGCACGCAGGAAAGCATCGATGAGACACAGCTTCAGCTTGCTGATGCTCGCGCCACGTTATCCATGCACGTTCGCAGCGGCTATAAAAGTGGTGGGTTTGACGCCGTTGAGTTCATCTTGAGCTCGTCATCTCTCGAGGACTTCGTAAGCCGTTTCCACTACATGGAGAAAGTCAATGCAAGCGAAGTGGCACAGATTAACGCTGTACATGAGCTTGAGCAATCACTTGAAACCGAGCTTGCCCAGCTTGAGGACCAGCGTGCCGTACAGGCCGTGCGCGTGAGTGACGCCGAGGCAAAGGTTGCAGAATACGAGCAGCTGGTAAGCGAGGCGCAGGCTTATTACTGGGATCTTGATGCCCAGGTCCAGGCCGAGCTTGCCGCAGCCGCAGCTCAGGAAGCCGCCGAGCAGGAGGCGGCAGCGCAGGCACTTGCCGCAGCCGTTGCCGTAGCCGAGGATACCACGACGTCCGAGTCCACCGATGAGGGCTCGCAGACAGAAGAGACTCAAGAAGAGACGTACGAGACGCAGGAAGACACCCAGCAGCAAGAGACCGTTCCCGAGGAGTCAAGCAGCTCGTATGACACAGGCGGATCGTGCTATCCCGGCGGTGGCGTAGCTTCCGCGTACTCCTGCATCGGCTGGGACTATGTCTGGGGCGGCTTCGGTCCATCCATGGGCGGCTTTGACTGCTCTGGCCTCGTGTCCTACTGCTATGGCGATGGCAGCTGGCGTCGCGGGTGCGAGTCGTTTGCCTGGGCCATCCAAAACGCCGGTCTCTGGAAGTACGGTATGGAGAATCTTTCGTACGGCGACCTGCTCTTTACCGACTCCGAGTACAACCATGTGGGCATCTACATCGGTGATGGCATGATGATTCACTCACCGACCTTCGGTCGTACCGTCTGCGTTGACGCCGTCTGGTCTTGCTACGGCGGCGGCCCGTTCGTGATGCCATAGGACGCGTAGCGTTTTGCCATGGAAGTCAGTACCAGCCCCATACCACGACGCCTCTCCAGGCGCTTTCAGATGGCCATGGTCGCCGAGGGAATCCTTGTCGGCCTGCTTGCGGGAGGCGTCATAACGCTCTATCGTTTGGCCCTCTCAAATGCGGAGCATCTGCTGCGGTCCATTACCGCACTGGCGTCTCACAGCATCTTGGGAATGATGGGATGGGCGCTCGTGTTGCTCGCTCTTTGCCTAGTTGTCTGCTTCCTGGTACGTTGGGAGCCCAATACCGCAGGATCAGGCATTCCACAGGTTGACGCCGAGGTCATGGATCGCCTTGATATGCCTTGGCATCGCGTAATCGTTGCCAAGTTCATCGAGGGGACGCTCTGCGCGTTTGCGGGCCTGTCGCTTGGTCGCGAGGGCCCCAGCGTGCAGCTTGGCGGTGTATCGGGCAAAGCCGTCTCACGTATTCTGAAAAAGGACAGGGGAGAAGAGCGCATTCTCGTGACCTGCGGGGCTGCTGCGGGCATGTCAGCCGCCTTCCACGCCCCACTTGCCGGCGTGCTCTTTGCCGTCGAGGAGATTCATCGCGAGTTCACGGCACCGCTCGTCATCTCTGCTATGACAGCGAGCCTATCGGCGGATTTCCTCGTGTCACAGATCCTTGGAGTCCAACCCGTCTTGAGCTTTAGCTTCACCCATGACGTCGCGCATGCGCACTACGGGTTGCTTTTGCTGTTTGGCGCACTGTGCGGCCTGCTTGGCGCCCTCCATAATGCAGGAATGTTTGCCTGCCAGGAGCACCTGTTTGACCGCCTTAAGGGATATCTGCCGTTTTCCCGTTACGTCATACCCTTCATCATTGCTTGGTTTGCCGCCTTCTGGTTTCCTGACCTCATGTGCGGCGGTGACGCCATCGTTGAGCGCATGCTTTCTCCCGAGGGACTTACCATCGGGTCAGCGCTGATGCTTCTTGTGGGGAAGTACCTCTATACGACTATCTGCTTTGGTTCTGGCGCCCCAGGCGGAACGCTCTTTCCGCTGGTGATTCTTGGTTCGCTGGCCGGACTCATCTTTGGCATGGCAACCGTTGCGCTTCCTAACATTCCCGATGGCTACGTGGCCAACTTCATGGTGCTGGGCATCGCGGGCTTGTTTGCTGGTGCCATTCGCGCACCGGTCTCCGCGGTTGTGCTCTGCTTTGAGCTGACGGGGACGCTCGACGCACTTCTTGCAGTTTCCATCGTTTCCATAACGTCCTATGTGGTCGCAAACCTAACCCATGTCGAGCCGTTCTATGAGGTGGGACTTGGTCGGCTCATTGAGGTGACGCCTGACGATCCGACCGTCAATGGGGCGGGTGACCGTCTGCTGCACACGTATCACGTTGCCGCGGGGTCTATGGTGGAGGGACGCCTCGTCTCAGAGGTGCCTTGGCCGAACGGAGCACTCCTGGTCAACATTTCGCGCGCCGGCTCAAACATCATTCCCACGGGCAAGGTTCAGCTCATGGCGCTCGATGAGATTTTGGTCACCATGAATGCGGACACGGATTGGGACACCGACCTCATTATCCACAAGCTCTGTGAGGGTCGCGTCTGATCTATGGGGAGGAGTGTACAGATTTGGCCGTTTATCTGCGTATTCTCTTACTTTACATAAGATATATTATCACCGTTTTATGACCTAACAAGTACTCCTTGGTAAGAAGGCTTTGCTTATAAGCGGTCCCACGCTCCGATATGCCTTTGCTTCTGAATCCCAACCTCGTCTGGAACACATCACTCCCGGTGATAACACGCGGCGCGCTTCAGGCGCATCAGTCCTTGCTGGAACCAAGCGTTATCGAAGCCGTGCATGATCGCTCGCCATTCAACACGAATCTCGCCTCGTCGAAATACGAGCCCCTGAGAGCCGATTTAAGGCCCTTGTCATTTCAAGCATGGGTAAGATTACCTCGTTTTGGCGCAGCGTTCGTAGGCCGTTCTGAGTGACAGTCCAACCGCTTGTCGCCTCATCCTAATCAGAGAAATGCGAATTGGCATCGAAACGTCTCATGGTCGTGGCAAGATAGTTGACCGTCCTCAATGAATCATGACCTTGAGGACGCTTTCCTCTTGGTTGCCTATAGACCCTACCAACTTTACATAAGATTACTCTGGTCCTAAGAATCGATTACGCTCGATACATCTTCTGTCGCCATCAGCTATGCGTTAAAAGCACTTGTTCAACACAATGCCATTATTACTCTTCTATTGAACACTTACGTAACACTAGGCTACCTTGGATCTCTATGGGGCTATCTCCCCTCTTGTCAGCTTCTCTCTTTGGAGCCAAGTGCTTCATTCCACGCAAAGGGCGCCTCGTAGGTGTTCTCCCACGAGGCGTCCCTCCATATTCATGGCGTTTGTGCTTAGCCAGCTACGGGATGACCAAGATATGCGGAAACCGACGTAGCCGCAATGGCGCCATCTGCCGCAGCAGTCACGATCTGACGCAGAGGCTTCTGACGAACGTCACCAGCCGCAAAGAGGCCCGGCGTCTCTGTGGACATGTCGTCCTTGGTGATGACGTAGCCCTGCTTATCAAGCTCGACAAGTTCGCCCAGCAGTTCGGAGGCAGGAACACGACCCACGAAGACGAATACGCCAAACGAGCCCTCGTCATAGGTTTCGGTCGTCTCTTCGCCCGTCACGTTGTTTCTAAAGGTGATGGACGTCAGCAGCTGATCGCCGTCAACCTTAACGATGCTGGTCAGGTAGCGGACCGTAATCTTCTCGTTCTCCTCAACCTGACGCCCAACCGAGGCCTGCGCACGCAGGTGGTCCTTCCGCACCACCAGGGTTACCTTGTTGGCGAATCGCGTCAGGAACAGAGCTTCCTCGCACGCAGAGTTTCCGCCACCTATGACAAAGACCTGCTTTCCGCGGTAGAACATTCCATCGCAGGTCGCGCAATAAGAAACACCACGACCACCGAAGCGCTCTTCGCCTTCAAAACCAGCCTTCCTCGGTGTTGCGCCACCTGCAACGATGACGGTCTTAGTCACATATGTGGCCATCGGCGTGCTGACCTCGAAGAGACCCGTCTCTTCATCGCGTGTAATCCGCTCGGCGTTTTCCATAACGATGTTGGCACCAAGGTCGACTGCCTGTGATTGCATGGCATCAACCAGCGTGAAACCATCGGTATGAGGAACTCCGGGGTAGTTGTCCACTTCACTTGTCAGAATCACCTGACCGCCAACAGCCTCCTGCTCAAGCGTAACGGTATCAAGCAGCGCGCGTTGGGCGTAAATCGCAGCTGAAAGGCCTGCGGGGCCGCCGCCAACAATTACCAAGTCATACACCTTTTGCTCTCCCATCTCACACCCTTCTCTCTAACAACGTCCCACACTACCGTCCCACACTCGCTATACTCCACTCGAGCCAAACCCACCACTTCCACGGTCGGTCTGATCAAGCTCTTCAACTTCCATCAACGTGACTGTTGGAACCTTCTGAATGACAAGCTGCGCGATTCTCTCGCCCTTTGCTATGTGGATGGGCTCCTTAGCATCAAGGTTTATCGCAAGTACTTTGAGCTCACCACGATAATGCGCGTCAATCAGGCCAGGCGTGTTGGCAAGCGAGAGACCCCGCTTGAGTGCCATACCGCTACGTGGTTGCAAGAACCCTGCATATCCTTCAGGTATGGCAACAGCAAGTCCTGTCGATATGAGCTTTCTTTCAAACGGAGCAAGCGTTACCGCTTCATTTGCCCTCAAATCAAGCCCGGCATCACCAGAATAGGCATAGCAAGGAAGCTCCACCTCTGGATCAAGCCGCTTGATAGGAAGGCAAATGCTGTCATTCATGCTCAAGTCTCCGTAGTTCCTCGTTGAATTCATCGACATCTTTAAAGTCGCGATAAACCGATGCAAAGCGGACGTACGCAACCTTGTCTATCTTAACCAACCGTTTGAGCACCATCATGCCAAGATCTTGAGCAGGAACTTCAACAATGCCGTTATCTCGAAGCTCAGATTCAATGTCATCAATCAGCCCATTAAGCTGCTCAAGTGGGATGTCACGCTTGACTGTTGCCGTAAGCAAGCCACGCATGATCTTCTGACGATCGAATGTCTCTTCTCGACCATCACGTTTAATAACAAGGAGCGGGGTCTCCTCACGACGTTCGTACGTCGTAAAGCGACAACCGCATCTGGTGCATTCGCGGCGTCGACGAATGGCGTCATTATTCTCTGAAGGGCGTGAATCAACGACCTTTGACTCATCAAAACCGCATTTCGGACAACGCATGCTATCTCCCTACATATAAACCACAAAAGGAAGATAGCATACCTCGGCCTTCAGATAACCAAAAAGTGAGACAGGCTGTCCTATCCCACGATAATGGTATGCAAATGATCAGACTGCTGGTACCAAGAGTTCCTGTCCAACCATTAAGGTGGCTGTTGAGAGGCCATTTATCTCGGATATCCATGAAGTGACATCACGAACAGAGCGACCTTCGACCGGATGATGCTCTGCGATCTCCCACAGCGAGTCACCTGGGCCAACCGTAATGCTCATGGTGGTTACTTCTGCATACGCCTTGTTTCTTGCAGCGGTGTCATACGCATTCCTGAGCATGGACGAGGTAACCAGAATGCACATGAAGACTAGTGTTGCAACCAGCGAATAGACACGCATACGAGCTTCTTCTGCTGCGCGGGCCCGACGCTGCTCGCGAGCGGCTTTGCGATCAGGCGTTGCCTTATGTGAATATCCGCCTTCAATGACAGTAAACACGGGCGCCTCAACCGGAGCAAGTGCAAGATTGCCCGTGGTCAGGTAGTTGTTCGGTATGGTGGTGTGATACTGCTGCGTTTTCATGGCGACCTCTCTTGTTGACGTTGTCTTAGATATAACCAAGACATCGGACATCAAAAGAAAATAGAACGAACGAACATTTGTCCCCGAACGTTTGTATCCAATTATGCACGCACAATCGTTTGTGTCAAGAACAATCACGGAACAATTGTTTGCGTTTTACGGGGGTTCATGTTAGGATGTTCCTAGGCGAAGGAGGACCCATGTCTAAAGACAAACTCAGCAAGCGTCAGGCCGCAATATACGACTACATCTGCACCTACACTAACGAGCGCGGTTTTCCACCCTCGGTGCGTGAGATTGGCGCAGCCGTTGGCTTAGCATCACCGTCTACGGTGCATATGCATCTCAAGGTCCTTCAGGAACGTGGACTCATTCGTCGCGATTCAAAGAAGCCGCGTACCATCGAGGTGGTAAACGAAGAAAACACTGGTCAGCGTCTTGCAACCATTACACAGGACACCAATGCGGATATCATTACGCTTCCCGTGCTTGGTCGTGTAGCTGCCGGTACCCCCATTCTTGCAGAACAGAACATTGAAGACTCCCTCTCCCTACCTACCAGCATCGTGGGAGATTCCAGTTCCTTTGTTCTCAAGGTGCGTGGCCAATCCATGATCAACGCCGGTATCTTTGATGGTGACTACGTCATCGTTCGTGAGCAGCACGATGCCCATGATGGCGAAATCGTCGTTGCCCTCATCGATGAGTCCGCTACCGTCAAGACGTTCTATCGCGAGCGTGATCAGATTCGGTTGCAGCCAGAGAATGACGCAATGAATCCCATCTACGTTAAGGACGCCTCTATCATCGGTCGCGTTACCGCGCTCATTCGCTCAATCTCATAAGCTCTATGCCAGCACAGAAGGGTCCTTCAACCAAGCACCTCACAGAATCTGGAACCCGTGTCCATATCTTTGATGTGGCTCGCGGGTTTTCCGTTATCTCGATGGTGCTCTTTCACTTCTGCTATGACTTACGCTACCTTGCCAACTTGCCCATAGCCTGGTTTGCACCACCATTCCAAGATATATGGCGGTGCAGCATCTCTTGGGCCTTCGTGTTTATTGCTGGCTGCATGTTTGCCTGGTCGCGCAATAACCTTAAGCGGTCGCTTCGCTATCTGGCGGTCGCGGCACTCGTCTTCATCGTAACCACCCTCGTCGCCGTGGATACCCCCATAAACTTCGGCATCATCTATTGCATGGGATCATGCACCCTCGTCGCATGGCTCTTGGACACCATGCATATCCGGCCCACAGGCCCCGCAGCAGCCATTGTGCTTGGCTTTTCTTTCCTTATGCTTCTGCATATATCAAAGCGCGTCATTGGTTTAGGCCCGCTTGCTACGCCCCTACCAGATGCACTCTACGCAACGCCATATCTGTCTTGGCTTGGCTTTCCCGGCCCCGGCTTTGCTTCAGGAGACTACTATCCCCTGCTCCCCTACCTGCTGCTCTACCTAGCGGGCTCTGCCATGGGCAGGTACTGGAAGCAAACCGGCATTCCTCAAGCCTTCTACGACATCACAAACCCGTTCTTGGAGAGCATCGGTCAGCATGCCCTCCCCATCTATGTGCTGCATCAACCAGTACTTCTGCTCCTAACGATGGCCATCGTATCGTTAACGTAGCCGTTGAGGCATGGGGCGACCCTCTGCGGACATTAATTCCCCACCCCATGTGGCCCCGTGCCCGGGGTGGGGCGATTTGGACCCGAGGGGCGCC
>JAUNJR010000053.1:1779-12848 GCA_030533135.1 Coriobacteriales bacterium | reverse complement strand
ATGTTTGCCGTCACCATCACCGCCGCCCTCCTCATGTACCTGCTGTCACATTGGGGACAGTCCCCAATGTGACAGTTGTCATGTTGGGGACTGTCCCCAATGTGACAGGTGCTAGAGGGCGCGGAGCATGGCGGTGGCAACCTCCAGCGCGGCGAGCGCCGACTCACGCGCAGCGACGAGCGCCTCGTAGGCGAGGTCCTCGCTCAAAACGCCGCGCTTCAGGTCCTCAGGGAGCTTGCCGCGCTCGTCAGCCTCGCAATCTTGGAACCACTGCTGGCTCCCATAATAAGCAGAGAGCTCTCGCAAGCTATCAAGGGCATCTACCTGCGCTGCAATAGCCTCCGACAGCTGATCGGTCGCGTCTCGGGAAAGGTCGAGCGCCGCCTCCATAGCCTTGATGCGCTCAAGCTGACGCTCGCTATTCGTGTTCTTTGCCATCTTGTCCTCCGTCAATCAATGGCTCGTTCTTCATCAATCAATAACCGTGCCCATGCGTGAGCACGTAGATGCGCTGATGCTCACGAGAGCGCTCAAAATCATGCGGAATCATCTTCGCAGTCATATCCCTGCAGGTCAAAGCCCCGTCAGGCACGGGCCCCTGCACAGGTAGCACCAGTACGCAGGACCCATCGGGTGCCAGCACCCGCGAAATCAATCGCAGCAGCTTAGGCAGGTCGTCGGCAAGATTCCACGCCTCCTGGGCTCCTCGAGCAGCAAGAAACGCCGGAGGCGAGCAAAGCACGAGGTCATAGGTGCGACGGGCCTTCGCCTCACGCGCCAACCACGCGCGAACATCCTGTGCGACAAAGCTATGCTGTTTGCCAGAAAGGTCATTCAGCCGTAACACCGCCGCGGTCCAGTCAAGCCGCTCCTTCGACGCATCAACCGTCACCGTAAGACGCGCACCGCCACCTGCTGCCGACACCGTTGCCGCATCACCAGCCGCAAAGAGATTCGCAAAGCGGGCTCCAGCAGCATGCTCCCCTATGTACGCGCGAACCAACCGCAGGTCAAGTGGCAGGTTCTTCCCCGAGGTGCCGAGCAGGTCAACATCGTAGAGCCAACTGCCCTCCGACACGCACGCCACGCGCTCCCCCATCGCCTCGCGCGTGCGATCGTACAGCGCATCGGTCGCCCAAGGCTTCTGCACCACGTTCTCCAAGGGGATGTCCAACACGGCGGCCGTCAGCACCACGGCATCGGCAAAATGTCGTCCGGCACGCTGCACGTCAACTGACCGCGGTCGCGGCCGCTCTTCAATCACAGCAAAGAGCTGGCCTTCATTGCTTCCCGCACCCTGAAACACGTCAACCGAAACAGGATAGTCTGGCAGGTCGGCGTCATAGACACGGAAGCACGTCACACCAGCCTTGCGCGCCCAACGTGTCCGCTCCTTCGCCACCTTGCGCAGACGCCCCGCATACTGCGCACTTGCCCCATCAGCTATACGCACCGAACGCTGAACGCCGGACAAAGACACGGCCTCCTGGGTCAGCGGCTCTGAACTTGCTAGGTCGTATCGCCTGACCCACGCTTCGATTGGCCCGTTGAAGCACGAAATGACCTCGTCAGGCACCCTGCCAAGCTCCGTGTCCATGCCTAGATCGGGCGTGACGAGAGTCACCTGCCAACCGCGAGGCAGCGCGTCAACTGCCGTCGACAACGCCGCACGCACCTGCGGTAACGCCGCCTGTGAGAGAAGCCGCAGGCCATAGGGTGGATTTGCCACCAGAAGCCCTCGCGCACCACGAACGCCGCGCAGGTAGCGGGCAAGGTTTGCCGCATCATCCACATGGAAACGCACCAACGACGAGACCTTGGCACGCGTAGCGTTATCGTGCGCAATCTGCACCGCGCTCTCGTCGATGTCCCCCGCAATGATGCGAGCCGCCGTGTAGGGCTGAGCTGCCATCGCACGTGCCTCTTCCAACAGCTCTTCCCACGCCTGACGGTCGTGCTGAACCCAGCCCTCAAATCCCCAGCGCTCGCGCAAAAGTCCAGGTGCCATACCCGCCGCAATCAACGCACCTTCGACGGCGAACGTCCCCGATCCGCACATGGGGTCAACCAGCACGCCACCTTCCTGCGCCAGGGCCTCCCACCCCGCGGCAAGCAGAATGCCCGCCGCAAGCGTCTCCTTGAGGGGAGCCTCCGTCTGTACCCCCTCCTGCCGATAGCCCCTTCGATGAAGCGACTCGCCCGACAGGTTGAAGAAGAGCGTCGCGCGCTCCTCATGCAGGGCAACGTTAACGGCAAAGTCCGGTTGCCGCGCGTCAACGTCAGGGCGTGTCCCGCGCACCTCGCGCAGGCAGTCGCAGAGGGCGTCCTTCACTTTCAGGGCTGTGAACTGCGTGTTTCGCAGGTTTGCATTGGTTCCGTGCGCTTGGACGGCTATAGTCGCCCCATCACGTACGTGCTTCTCCCAGTGAAATGCCGCCGCGTTTTGATAGAGCTCATCAGCATTGGCCGCCGGCACGCGCGCAAGGACCAGCTGGATGCGCGTTGCAACACGGCTCCACAGGCAGGCGCGATACCCATCCGCGCGGGCTCCAAAGAACGCCACGCCACCATGCAGCGGCCGCACGCGGTGAAGCCCCAGCCCGCGCAGCTCTTGCGCCAAAACCGTCTCAAACCCGCTCGCACATCGCGCAAAGAACTCTAGTTGCCGCTCTGCCACTGGCACCTCCCTCTGGTCGCATGCCCACGGTAGCATACCCGAACAAAGGCATACAAAAGGCTCCGTCCCCAATGTCCAGCGTATGCCTTGAGAATCTGTTAGCCTTGTCATTACAACCACAAGACAAGGAGATGCTCATGTTCCGTGAGATGAGACGTTTTAAGCAGCAGCTGCCCTTCCATACGTGTCAAGAAATCCTCTCCAAGCAGAAGCGCGCGGTGTTGTCCGTGCTGGGCGACGAGGGATATCCGTATGGCGTTCCGGTGAACTACTGGTACGACCCTTCCCGCGGTGAGCTTGGCACGATTTTCATCCACTGCGCGGTCACGGGTCACAAGCTGGACGCCATTGCGGCATGTGACAAGGTGAGCTTCTGCGTTCTGGACAACGAGGTGCCAGAGGAGGGCTCGTGGTGGTACCACGTGAACTCCGTCATCTGCTTTGGGCGTGCCTCGCTGATCGAGGAACCGCAAGCCCTGCACGACGCCCTCTTCTCGTTCGGTCAGAAGTACTTCCCGCCCGAGATCGATATCGAGGCCGAGATCGCAAAGAGCGCCGGTCGCGTCAACGTGATACAGGTCACCATCGAGCACCTGACTGGCAAGCACGTCCGCGAAAACTAGCGATTATGGCAAGTCGGCAGGTGGCTTGCCATAACGATTGGAGGCCACGTTGGCCGATACGTATAACCTTGGCATGTATGTCCCCTACCTGGACGACGAGGTCTCCGCCCTTGACCCAGAACAGGCTCTGGACCTCTTCCTGAGCTGGGTAGGGACGCGTGACCTAGAACTCTGGCCTCATCAGGAAGACGCGCTCCTCTCGCTCGCCGCGGGAAACCACGTCATCCTTGGCACGCCAACCGGTTCGGGCAAGTCCCTCGTCGCGCTGGGTCTGTGCTTCATGGCCCTGTGCTCGGGCGGCCGCGCCTTCTACACCGCGCCCATTAAAGCGCTGGTCAGTGAGAAGTTCTTTGACCTTGTGAACATCTTGGGCAAAGACAACGTAGGCATGATCACCGGCGATGCCTCCATCAATCCAGACGCGCCTGTCATCTGCTGCACCGCAGAGATTCTGGCAAACCAGGCGCTGCGCGAAGGCGAATACAGTGACGTGGCGTGCGTCGCCATGGACGAGTTCCACTACTTTGGTGACCATGATCGTGGCTGGGCTTGGCAAGTTCCCCTGCTCACCCTCCCCCACACGCAGTTTCTGCTGATGAGCGCCACGCTCGGCGACGTCACGGCCATCTCGGAGCTGCTCGAGCGCGAGACTGACCGCGACGTTGAGCAGATTCTCGACGCACCGCGACCGGTACCGCTGACCTTTGAGTTTGTGGATACCGCGCTCGAGGCCACGGTCGAGTTGGCCGTGCGCGAAGGCAAGGCCCCGATCTACGCCGTGCACTTCAGCCAGGACGCTGCCCTCAAGAGCGCGCAGGCGCTGGCAAGCTACGGCGTATCCTCCCGCGAGCAGCGCGACGCCATCAAGGACGCCATACGCGGCACGCGCTTTACCACGGCTTTTGGCAAGACGCTGCAGCGCCTGCTTTCCGCTGGCGTGGGCGTGCATCACGCGGGCATGCTGCCGCGGTACCGTCTGCTCGTCGAGAAGCTCGCCCAACAGGGCCTGCTACCGGTCATTTGCGGCACCGACACGCTGGGTGTGGGCATCAACGTGCCCATTCGCACGGTGCTTCTGACCGCGCTCGCCAAGTTTGACGGACGCCGGCAACGTCGCTTGAACGCGCGCGAGTTCCACCAGATTGCAGGACGCGCCGGACGTTCTGGCTTTGACACCGAAGGTGCCGTGATCGCCCAGGCAACCGAGTACGACATCGAGCGCGCCCGTGCCCTTGCCAAGGCGGGCGGCGACCCCAAGAAGGCCCGCAACTTCAAGACGCGCAAACCGCCCGAGGGCTTTGTGGGCTGGAATAAGCAGACCTTCGAGCGGCTCATCGAAGCCACGCCCGAAGCGCTGATCCCGCGCCTACGCATCACACACTCCATGGTGCTGGCCGAGGTCGAGCAGGGCGGCGACGCCCGCAAGCGCGTAAGCCAGCTCATTCAGGACTCCATCCAGACCGAGGCACAGAAAGCCGAGCTTGAGGACCGCGCTGATGAGGTCTTTGCCACGCTTATGGACGCCGGCGTGGTCTTGTGCGAGAAGGACGAGGACGGTGTGGACGACTATTGGGTGACCATCGAGCTGCCCGAGTGGTTTGCCCTTGACCAACCGCTCTCCCCCTTCCTGCTGGCGGCGCTCGAGCTGCTTGGCCCCGAGTCAGAAACCTACGCGCTTGACGTCATTTCGCTGGTAGAAGCCACGCTGGAAGATCCACGCCAGATTCTTGTCGCCCAGGAGAAGGCTGCACGCGCAAAGGCGATAGCCGAGATGAAGGCCGATGGCATTGAGTACGAGGAGCGCATGGAGCGGCTTGAGGACGTCACCTACGACCGACCGCTTGAGGAGCTCATCGACGCGGCGTATGCGCAGTATTGTGAGCAGGTACCTTGGGCGCGTGACTATGAACCCCGACCCAAGTCGGTCCTGCGCGACATGCTGGAGACCGCCTCGGACTTCAAGGGCTACGTACAACGCTGTGGCATCGCACGAGCTGAGGGCATCCTGCTGCGCTACCTGTCGGAAGCCTACCGCGCGCTTGACCGCACCGTGCCCTTTGACAAGCGCGACGAGCGCCTTGAGGACATCGTCGCGTGGTTGGGCCTGGTAGTGCGTACCGTGGACTCCTCGCTCGTGGACGAGTGGGAAGGTGCGGACGCGGAGGAGCTGGACGTTGGTGCCCCGCCAGAGGATCCGGACGAAGTGGTGCACGACCGTCGCGCCGTCACGCTGCTGGTGCGCAACGCGCTCTTCGCTCGCGTGCGCCTGGCTGCCGAAGAGCGCTACGACGAGCTCGGTGCCCTGGACGGTGACTGGGGTTGGCGCGCACCGCGTTGGCAGCGCATCATGGACAGCTACTTTGAAGAGCATGAGGATGTGCTGCTTGACGGTGACGCCCGGTCGTCCGCCTACCTCGAGATCAACGAGATCGACGAGCGCAGCACCCATGTATGGCACGTGCGCCAGATCTTCCGCGACCCCGAGGGCGACCGCGACTTTGGCATTGCCGCCGACGTCGACCTTGACGCCACGCAGGATGAAGGCACCGTCGTCTTTGACAACTACCGCGTCGGCTTTGTCGAGGACCTGCTTGACCTCTGAGCCCTTGACCGAATGCCAGCCACCATCAATCAATCTATTTTGCCCCATGCCCATACAATGGACATGGGGCATCGTCCTTGACCTCGTCAAGAAAGGATTATCTGATGAAAAAGCTACGGATGATGGTGGTTCTGGCCTTCACACTCTGCCTCGTGCTGGTTGGTTGTGGCGCCTCCGTCAAACCAGATCCCATGAAGGACTTCGTTGGTACTTGGGAAGCTGTGGAAATGGTCAGCGGTGAGGAAACGTATGACGAAGCGCTCCTCGCACAACTCAAGGAAACCGGCATTTACACGTACCTTGACCTCAATGCGGATGGTAGCGTGGTTCTCAACGCAAGCGGTTCGGAGTATCCGGGAACGTGGAACGTCGAGGAACCCGGCAAAGCAACCCTTACGCTTGAAAACGCACAGACGAGCGTCAGCCTCGCTCTTGATGACGGCCGGCTCATCGTCACAAATCCCGCGACGGAAACGCCCTACACGATGGTCCTCAAGAGCATCGACCCCGCAGATAAGATTGATGCCACGCAGACTACCAATTCCAATACTCAAACTGACACTAATCAAACTGACACGCCCGACGCTTCAGATGACTCACCCTTTGAATCGAGCTACTACGGCGGAGACACCATCGAGGACCTGGATAACGCAGTCGAGATGAACGTCGACCTCGTGGACGACGACCTCTGCACCATGAAAATCGTCGCCATGGGCGAATACGTCGGAGACCCCGGCTTCCTCTTCGAGCTGACCAACAAGACCGATCAGGACATCCTGTTCATGAGCTATGGCGACTGGACCGCTGCCAACGGTATCGTGGACGACCCCGTCCTCTACGAGACCTTGCACGCCGGGGAGACGCTTCAGTCCATCATGTGGTTCAATGCCAGTGTGGTGGGAGGCGTTGATCCGTCCGTGCTGAAGGACGTCAAGGGCGTCATCATTCTTATGGACGCTACGGAAACCGCAAAGGTCATCGCCTCTTACGACATCGCTTACTAGGCACGATGCCTTAACGCACATGCAAAGGGGGCGGGTCAAAACCCGCCCCCTTTCTTTCATCTCAAAACTGGTGCGTCTTCAAGAGGCGTTCGCTTGGTTACTCCCAATCCTCATCCTCATCGGGAGCCCAGTCAACCAGACAGCTGTCCAGACCAGCCTCGATGGCGGCGCGGTCCATGTGACGCCCAATGAAGACGATCTTGCTCATGCGGTCACCAACGACCTCGTCCCAGTCATCCAGAATCTCGGGGTTGTCCTCGATGATCTGGCGCATCTCAGCCTCAGGCGCGCAGGCCACAAACAGGCCGTTCTCCTGCAGATGAACCTGATGACCGGCCTGCTCAAAGAGGTAGGCCATGTTGGGGTCGCCGCTAAACCACGCAAGACCTTTGGCGCGGATGACGGTCTCGGGCCAGTTGCGCACGAACTGCTCCATGAGATCCAGGCTGAACGGCTTGCGGCGGTAGTACACGAAGGTCTGGATGTCGTATTCCAGAACTTCCGGATCCTCATGCTCCTCGGGATGCTCCATGGCCTCGATCCACGCGGCGGAACCGTAAGCCTCGTCAAAGCTAAAGCGACCGGTGTTCAGCAGGTCATCCAAATCGACGTTGCCCTGCTCGGCAACAATGATCTTGGCGTCCTTCTGCAGTCCGCGCACGAGCGCCTTCAGCTCCTCAACCTGCTCCTTCGTGACCAGGTCGGCCTTGTTCAGCACCAGCGTGGTGCAGAACTCGATCTGCTGAATGAGCAGCGCCTCGATGTCGTCCTCGTCGATGTCCTCTTCCAGCAGGTCCTCGCCACCGTTGAACTCGTCGTACATACGAGCGCAGTCAACCACGGCAATGATGTTGTCCAGCGTGACGCTCACGCCCATCTCGTCCATGTCCTTGCAGAAATTGTCGATGGTGAACGCGATGGGGACGGGCTCGCAGATGCCCGACGCCTCGATGATAATGTGGTCATACTTGCCCGAGGTGGCAAGGTCGCGCAGCTGGCGTGCAAGGTCGTCAGCCAGCGTGCAGCAGATGCAGCCGTTGGTCAGCGGCACGAGGTTGTCATCAACCTGCGTGACCACACCCGTCTTCTCGATGAGGCGCGCGTCCACGTTGACCTCGCCGATGTCGTTGACGATGACGGCAGCGCGAATGCCCTGCTCATTGGACAGGATGTGATTGAGCAGCGTAGTCTTTCCGGCGCCCAGATACCCGGTGATGAGCGCAATCTTGACGGTGTTGTCAGCCATTGTTCTCCTTCTTTCTTGTTGGCACCTTACGCAGTGTAGCAGCACGGGGGCAACGCCTAAGAAAATGCATGGTATCCTCTAGCTGTTGTCACCTCTATCCAGAGCTCGACGCGCGCGTCGACAGAAAGGAGCAACCATGACAACGAAGAATCGTACCTTGACGGGCCTTTGTGCTGGAGCGCTTGCCCTTACGCTAGCTTTTGTCCCCCTTGCGGGCTGCTCGTCTCGTCAGTCGCAGAGCGGTGGCACAGCTGAGACGACAGAGGATCAGCCTGAGATTGAGGACGGCACCGCTGACATTGACGAAGGTGCCACCTCCCCTCAGGACGAGGCTGCCCAAAACCTCAAGGCACGCCTGCTGAATCACGATACGTGGGTCCTGACCAGGCGCAGCAGCGACGTACAGAGCGACTACCTCACGTATCACGAGGAGACGACCTACGAGCGCGACACGAATGGCGCCGTAACCTCCCTTCAGACGGTGCTGACCGACGAAGAGGGCGCTGAGCTCTCCTCCTCGACCTCCTCCTACACGCTTGATAGCTCGGGCAATGCCGCATCCGCGCAGTATACGGCAGCGGGGGGCAGGAAGAACGACGTCACCTTCACATACCAGTATGACGACGAGGGGCGTATTGTTGAGCGCAAGGCCTCGAATGGGGTCATCGACCGCTACGCATACGGCAGCGCGGGCACCATCGTGGAGGTCACCAGCATCTCCGCCCCGTCGGGTGACGAGACAGACTACGAGTATCACGTCGTGATTACCTATGACGAGCTGGGCTTTGTTCAGAGCATGGTCTCCAAGGAGCCCGAGGGCGAATCGACGACCGAGTACCACTACGAGTACGGCGAGGACGGGATGCCCATCAGCTGCGGTGTCACCATTAATGACGAGCCCTCCTCCATCATCACGTTTGTTTACGACCAGAATGACAACATTGTGCGCAGCGAGGTGACCTCCCCGGATGGCACGGTCATCAACAATTTCACCTGGGAAAAGGTGGACGAGCCGACGGCTTTCGTGCAAGCAGAGAGCTACCTGAAGAGCGTGGAGTAGTACCTCGGGGGCATAAACGTGAGAGGGGCCCGGACGTTACCCGAACCTGGGAGGACGCATGACGCAGATCAAGATGGTCGCGGTGGACGTTGACGGCACGTTCGTCGATCACAACCACACGTTTGACGTTTCTCGCTTTAGACGGATTCTGAATCGTATGACCGAGGTCGGTGCCGAGTTTGTCATAGCGAGCGGCAACCAGTATTGGCAGTTGCGTGACTACTTTCCTGGCTACGACGAGGAAATTTCGTTTGTCGCGGAGAACGGCGCGTACGTAAAGGACCACTCCGATATCGTGTTTGTTGGGGAAATTGAGCACGATGTGGTGCTGCGCACGCTTGATTGGATTGAGTCGCATCCCGACATTGAAACCGTGATGAGCTGCCTGAACTGCGCGTTTGTGGAACGTGGCCGCATGCGCGAGGACTTCTTTGAGTACATGCGCATGTACTATCACCGCATGGAGTGGGTCGATGATCTGCGAGCGATTACTGACCCCGCGCTCAAGTTTGCATTGACGGTGCCGCACGACAAGACGATGGCGTACTACGACGAGATCCGCGCGACGCTAACCACGGGACTGGTGCCCACGTCGAGCGGGCATGGAGCTATCGACCTGATCGTGGATGGTTGTCACAAGGCCAGTGGTTTGGACAAGCTGGCGGAGCGCTGGGACATTGACCCCGCTGAATGCGCAACCTTTGGTGACGGTGGCAATGACATCGAGATGCTACGCTGGGCTGGTCATGGCTATGCCATGGCAAACGCAACCGACGAGGTCAAGGAAGCGGCTGATTACATCTGCCCGAGCAACAACGAGCAGGGCGTCCTCTCCACGCTCGAGGAACTCTTCAACCTGTAGCTGTCACGTTGGGGACAGTCCCCAACGTGACAATTGTCACATGGGGGACTGTCCCCAACGTGACAGCCAGGACGGGTCGGGGTGTTCTCATGTTTTCTGGCGCACCGCACCCAGTCGCGCAAGCGTGACAAGTATGCTGGTCACGTCCCTCCCCCTGCCCGAAAGCGACTCATGCGTAAGCTCGTCCCCATCTTGGTATGCCTCTTCGTGGCCAGCCTTGCGTGGCTGGGCTTCACGACGTATACCCGCTACCAAGCGGAAAACTGGGACGGCAAGATGCCGGCGGGCATGGATTTCATTGGCACATGGCATATCGAGTCGCGTACGACGGACGGCCATGAGCTGGCTGGCGAGGACCTCCAGAAGGTACGTGACCACGGGTTTGACTCGTTCATCGTGCTCAACCTTGACGCCACGGCAGAGCTCAACCTCTATGGAAACGTCTTCAAGGGAGCCTGGCTCGCCGAGGGTGAGAACAAGGCGACCATCTATACCGATGAAATCACCAAGGCGCTGCAGCTCGTCAATGGCAAGGTCGTCATGGGCGACGAGTATGACCACTTTGTCTTTGCCCCCTCAACACCGGAGGAATACGAGGCGTATCTTAACTGGCAGCCTCCCGAGGACGCCGAGGAAGTCGACGAAGAGTTTGTCGAGTACTGGGGACTCGATGACTACGACAGCACTTCTGAGGAAAGTGGCGAGGCCGAGAGTGAGGAGACTGGTGAGCCTGCCACTGAGGAAACGCCCGTCGTTGAACCCAACGAGTGGGGCATCTATCCGATGGACGTCACCATTGCTCATGACGCCCTCGTGACCATCAAGGTTACGGGCAAGAGCGTCGACCACCTGGGTTGCTCGGGCTACTACTTGGCGCTGACCAACAACTCCGACACGGCGTTTACGATCACGCGCGCGCTTGACTCCTTCACCGTTAACGGAAAGGCAGCCACTCCAGTGCTGCATGAGAACCTTGAGCCGGGCCAGACCGTCGA
>JAUNJR010000053.1:0-1679 GCA_030533135.1 Coriobacteriales bacterium | reverse complement strand
AACCGCCGCGCGCATTGGGACGGCTCGACACGCCAGGTTATCAGCTTCGTAAATGCCCTCCCAGAGGATTATGTTGGTCCTTCCGAGGCCGCTGAGCTGTGCTGGTCCGGCAACGAAGAGCTCATTGCCATGCGCCGCGCCAATCCCGACATGTTTGAGGCAGCCGCCCTCATGGTGCCCATGAACAACATAGACGAGGCCGTGCGCATCGTGCAGGAGCAAGTCCTTGGCAACGAAGACGTCGTTGGCGTGCAAATCTTTACGCGGGCACTCGGCCTGAGCATCGCCGACGAGCAGTTCAGACCACTCTTTGCCGCGCTGGCCGAAGCAGACGTCCTCGCCCTGCTGCATCCTGTCTTTGACCTGCGCAAGCCAGACAACAACATCGTGTTCAGCTGGGAGTATGAGCTCACGCAGGCCATGCTGCAGATGGTGCAGGCAAATCTCCTGCAGGAGTTCCCCACCCTCAAGGTCATCTGCCATCATGCAGGTGCCATGGTGCCCTTCTTTGCCGGCCGCGTAGACCGAATCCTGCCCGCCGCGCAAGCTGCTGACATGCGCAAGTTCTACGCTGACACGGCCATCCTGGGCAATCCCAAGGCCCTTGACCTGGCCGTTGATTATTACGGCATTGACCACGTGCTGTTTGGGACCGACGCTCCGCTCGGCATTCTGCCTGCCGGAGCCACCAAGGAAATCCTTGCCGCCATTAGCGAGATGAACATCTCGGAGGCTGACAAGGACGCCATTCGCTACGGCAACTACCAGCGACTTATTGGATAGCTATCACTGCAGAGAAGACATTGCTTTCGGGAAGGAGCCACTCATGATCACCCGTCTTTTCAAGCTTGGCCGCAAGCTGGACAACCTCGAGGAGTTCAACCGCGTGGGTGAGACAAACCTCATCACCTCGGTCACCAATGAGCCTGGCACGCTGGCCATGTACTCCACGCACCTGGCCGATGACCCCGCAATGTGCTACGTGTTCGAGGTCTACGCAGACGACGACGCGTATCAGGTTCACGCCTCATCGGACCAGTTCAAGGCCTATGTAGCCATGGCTGCTGACAACCTGACCACACGCGAGGTCTGCCCGGTCAAGCCTGAGCTCATGGTCGAGAAGCCCGAGGGCCTCAAGATTACCGACGGAAACGCCTCTCCGCGCTGCTGCTTCGTGCAGATTCTGCCCGACAAGCTTGAGCAGTTCCGCGAGGAGGTCTTCACCAACATGCGCACGTCCGTGGCGCAGGAACCTGGCGTGCTTTACCTCTATGCTGCGAGCTTTGCTGACGATCCGTTGCACTGGGTCTTCTGGGAAGGCTATGCCAGCGAGGAAGCATACGAGAAGCATCGTCAGACAAGGCATTTCCAGACCTACATCACCAACACAGCCGACTGCCTGAGCGAGAAGGAGCTCGTGCAGCTTGCGGCAGACTGCCTTGCTAGCAAGGGTCTGCTGCGGGGATAGGCAAACCTGCATAACCTAACGCAAACGGGGCGAAGGAGACAATCTCCTTCGCCCCGTTTCATGTGCAAACTATTGTGGAAACGGTGATACCTAACGGACCGCTTCTCTTCTATCGGTCGCGGAAGTGGAAGCTGCGCACGCCGCTGGCGTAATCGCCCACGATGTGGCCGTCGCCAAACAGCTTGTACTTGTAGGTCACCAATCCGTCCAG
>JAUNJR010000052.1 GCA_030533135.1 Coriobacteriales bacterium | reverse complement strand
GCCGATCGTCCCGGTACCCCACGCAGCAGAATCTACGAGGAGTGCAATGCTGCCGTGAGCGCGCTTGACCCTGCTGACAGCCAGGTGGTCTTCGTGCCCTACCTCTACGGAGCATCGTATCCCAGCGGTGCCGACGCCTGTTTCCTAGGGCTCACCAGCTACACCACCCGAGCCCACATGATCTTGGCCATCTATGAAGGCGTGTGTTTCTCCACGCTGTGGAACGTTCACCAGCTGGTAGGAAATGACCTCGCAGGGCGACGTGTACGTTTGTCAGGCGGTGTCTCCAAGAGCCACGAGTGGACCCAGATCATGGCTGATGTGCTGGGCGTACCCGTCGAAACCCTCGCAAACACCGAGCTTGGCTGCCAAGGTGCCGCCATGGCAGCAGGGGTTGGCGTAGGCTCTTATGCCGATTACGACGACGCAATAGCACGTTCGGTGCGCGTAGGTGAAATTGTCGAGCCGAGACCCCAGTATGTGGACCTGTATCGGAGCAAATTCGCCGTGTACGAACGGGCGCTCGAAGCGCTCCGAGCCTTCGGCGGGAAGGAGTAGCCGTGTTCGAGCTCAGCCCGTCCCTCTCCGCGGGGAGCCAGCTCAACCTAGGTGCCGTGCTCGATGCCACACGCAGCCTGGCACACATCCACCTTGACGTGGATGACGGCAATTTCGTGCACGAGATTACCTTTGGCATGGACACCGTACGCACCGTGGTCGAAAACACGCCGGTACCGGTGGACGTGCACCTTGAGGTCCTGAATCCCATGGATTACGTTCAACCCATCCTTGAAATTGGTGTTCCGGCAGCGTGCGCGCACGTCGAGGCACTTCCCTATCCAAGCGAGTGGCTGAGTGCGCTCAAAGTTGGCGGATGCCCCAAACGTGGGCTGGCCATCAATCTCGTAACGCCCGTTGACGTGTTGGGCTACTACGCAGACCAGCTTGACTACGTCCTGTTCGTGAGCGTAGAGGCCGACCGCGAAGGCTTGCCGTTCAGGCCCATGACGCTCGACAAGGTGCGTCGTGCCCGGCAGATCCTACCGGATACCGTACAGCTGTGGGTTGACGGTGGGGTGAACGAGACCAACCTGCGCGATGTGGTCATGGCAGGGGCTGACGCAGTGGTCATGGGGCGGGCTGTGTTTGGCGCAAACAATCCCGTCGCAGCGTACGAACGGCTCGTAGCGCTGGGCGAATCTTATCGGAGGGAGCGCGACGCATGAGCAAGAAGAATCGGGCTGCAAAGGCAAGCAAACAACAGGTCTCCAAGAAGAAATCCAAGGTCAAGCGGGGTGCGAAGGTCCCCTTCGAGACCGAGCGTAGGTCGCTCATTGATTGCGCGCTCGCGATGCGCGCATCGTCGCTCATCAAGGGAAGCGGCGGAAACGTGAGCATGCGCATCCCTGGCGCAGGACCAGAGGGCAAGGACGCTTTTCTCGTGACACCCACGGCCATGGATTACGACACGATGCTCCCATCTGACGTGGTGCTCGTGGACGAACAGGGCATCACGATCGACGGCAAGCGTCGACCGACCTCAGACATGGCTGCGGTGCTCTACATCTTCAACCATCTGCCGCAGGTAAACGTGGTTATCCACACCCACCAGCCGTACGCCACCGCACTGGGTCTCGTGGTCGACGAGCTGCCCGCGGACTTCACCACCGTCATCGACGAGCTGCATGCCGCAGTCCACGTGGCGCCCTTCACGCGCAGCTCCGATGAGGGCATGGGGGTCCTCACGGTCGAGCACCTTGGCGACGCGCTGGCCGTCATCCTCAAGCATCATGGCGTCATCGCGGTGGGAAAGAGCATTGACCAAGCGCTCACCGCAGCCGTATACCTCGAGGAATCCTGCCAGGCGTATCTTGCAGCGCTGGCGACGAATCTGCCCATCGCGCACCTCACGCCCGAGCAGATTGCCGACGAGGCTGAAGAGCGGGGCTACTACGGCCAGCCTGAGGAATAGGCAGCGGCTCGAACAGGCTCTTTTGTCTGGGCGAGAGTACTAGCGCTTGGGACACCCGGCGCGACTGGCGCAGCCATCGCAGCCGCAACCACAGCCGCCGCTTTGCTGGCGCCGGATCATTGACCTGATTGCGAAACCCACAGCCAGGGCAACCACAGCAATGATGAGCACATCCATAAGGTTCATCGCGCGCACCTCTCCCTAGCCCAAGCCCAACGCAAGGCCCACAAGCCGCACTATCAGGGCGGCAACCCACGCTATAGCGCACTGAAACACCACCACGCTGACAGCCCAACCCGTTCCCAGCTCGCGCCTGATGGAAGCGACGGCCGCCACGCACGGCGTGTACAGCAGGCTGAACACCAAAAGTGACGCTGCGGCAAGCGGCGTCAGGGCGGTCGTCACGCGGCCTGCGGGGAACAGCACCTCCATCACTGAGACCACGCTCTCTTTGGCCATAAAACCGCTGATAAGCGAGGTGGCGATGCGCCAGTCTCCCAAGCCGATTGGACGGAGCAGAGGTACAATCCAGCCCGAAATCAGCGCAAGGATGCTGCGTGCGGACTCTTCCTCGGCCACCAGGTTCAGGCGCAGGTCAAAGCTCTTCAGGAACCAGACCACAACCGTCGCGACCAGGATGACCGAGAACGCACGCTGCAGGAAGTCCTTTGCCTTCTCCCAGAGGAGTTGCGCCACGCTGCGCGGGCTTGGCAGCCGGTAGTTGGGCAGCTCCATGACAAAGGGGACCGCCTCGCCCTTGAACAGCGTGTCTTTGAAAAGGTTGGCCACCAGGATGCCTACCACGATGCCCAGCAGGTACAACGCGACCGTAACCATCCAGCTGTACTCGGGGAAGAACGCGTTGGCAAAGAAGCCGTAGATGGGCAGCTTGGCCGTGCAGCTCATGAACGGTGTCAGGAGAATGGTCATCTTGCGGTCGCGGTCGGACGGCAGCGTGCGCGTGGACATGACCGCTGGCACCGTGCAGCCAAAGCCGATGAGCAGCGGCACGATGCTTCGTCCGGAGAGGCCCATGCGCCTGAGCAGGCGATCCATGAAGAACGCCACGCGCGCCAGGTAGCCCGAGTCCTCCAGAAGCGAGAGGAAGAAGAACATCGTCACGATGATGGGCAGGAAGCTGAGCACGCTGCCCAGGCCTTCGAAGATGCCACCAATGACCAGGCCGTGCACCACCTCGTTGACGCCGCCCGCCGTGAGGAAGGCGTCCACCGCGCCGGTCAGCCATTCGATGCCACCCTCAAGCACCCCTTGAAGCCACGCCCCTACCACGTTGAACGTGAGGAAGAAGACGAGGCCCATGATGGCGATGAACGTGGGGATGGCCGTGAAGCGGCCGGTCAGGATGCGGTCAATGGCTGCGCTGCGCGTGCGCTCGCGGTTGGCTTTGGGCTTTACGACGCAGGCGTCGCACACCTTGTAGATGAAGGAGAAGCGCATGTCTGCCATTGCGGCCTTGCGGTCCAGGCCGCGCTCCATCTCGAGCTGGCGGCAAATGTGCTCGAGGGTTTCGCGCTCGTTCTGATCGAGCTCCAGCTGCGCAGCAATCAGCTCGTCGCCTTCGATGAGCTTTGAGGCGGCGAAACGCGGGGGCAGGCCGGTGCGGCGCGCGTGATCCTCGATGAGGTGGCCGGTGGCGTGAAGGCAACGATGCACTGCACCGCCGTGATCCTCTGGTCCACAGAAGTCCTGACGCAGCGGGGGTTCTTGATAGCGGGCGACATGGATCGCGTGACGCACCAGCTCGTCAACGCCTTCGTTATGCGCGGCCGAAATGGGAACCACCGGCACACCGAGCATTGCCTCCATGTGATTGACGTCCACCGAGCCGCCGTTGCCCGTGACCTCGTCCATCATGTTGAGCGCGACCACCATGGGCACGCCCATCTCAAGAAGCTGCATGGTCAGGTAGAGGTTGCGCTCGATATTGGTGGCGTCCACGATGTTGATGATTGCGCGCGGGTGCTCGTTCAGCACAAAGTTGCGGCTGACCAGCTCCTCGCTCGAGTAGGGCGACATGGAGTAGATGCCAGGTAGGTCGGTGATGAGCGTGTCGCCATGCCCACGAATCACACCATCCTTGCGGTCGACCGTGACGCCCGGAAAGTTGCCCACGTGCTGGTTTGCGCCAGTCAGCTGGTTGAAGAGCGTGGTTTTGCCGCAGTTTTGGTTGCCAACCAGGGCAAAGGTAAGCGTCGTGCCATCAGGAAGCGGATTGCCCGAGCCCTTGGGATGGAACTTGCCCTCCTCACCGAGGCCTGGGTGCGCATGTTCGCGATGCTTGACGGCTGACCGAGGAGCCTCCTCGGTAACCGAAGCGGCGTTCTCCACCGTGACGTTGGCCGCATCGTCAAGGCGCAGCGTGAGGGAGTAGCCATGAATCTGCAGCTCAACGGGGTCGCCCATGGGAGCAAACTTGACCACGCTCACCTGCACGCCAGGAATGACGCCCATGTCAAGCAGGTGCTGACGCAGCGCCCCCTCGCCGCCAACCGACGTAATGGTCGCGCTTTCTCCCTCAGTAAGGTCGGCAAGCGTGCGCACGTTCTCAGCCATACAACACCCCGATGGACAACTATTTGATGTTTCTAACTTCCATCGTTATAGAGGATTTTTGGGTGAAAGATGCAGGCAAAACGGGAATAGCGCGAAGGGACCACAGGGTGTCACATTGGGGACTGTCCCCAACGTGACAATTGTCATATTGGGGACTGTCCCCAACGTGACACTTTTGTGCGCTAGAGGATTTCGAAGGCGCTGTTGCTGGTGGTGATACGCGTGCCGTCCTCCTTGATGAGCAGGGCATCCAAGTCATGCGCGTCGAGAAACGCAAACGCCTCATCGCAGCCCAGCATGAAAAGTGGCTTGGTGAAACCATCGCCGTCCACCGACTGCTCGCTGTAAATCGACGCCGAGACGATGTCCGAAGAGACCGGGTATCCCGTGCGTGGGTCCAAGATGTGCCAGTACTTGTGGCCATCCTTCTCGAACTGCCGCTCGTACAAGCCGCTTGTCACCACGGAACCGCTACTTGCGTGGACAACAGCGACGCTCTTCTCCCCCGCTGGATCCCACGGATCGCGAACGCCGATACGCCACGGGGTGCCGTCGGATTTGTTACCCAGAACGGCGACGTTGCCACCCAAATTGACAAAAGCGCTCTGCACACCCGCGTCCGCCAGCTGCGCCACGATGACGTCAGTCACATAGCCCTTGGCAATGCCGCCCAGGTCAAGGCGTGCGTCAGGGTCGGCCAGCGTCACAGTATTGGACGCCAGGTCAACGGCGACGCCTTGCCAGCCTACGTGCTTGACGGCTTCCTCGAGCACCGATTCGTCAGGCACGATACCTTCGTGGAAGTCCCAAAGCTCAGTCACGGCGCCGATGGTGATGTCAAAGAGTCCGTCCGACTCCTCACAATATCTGAGCGCCTGGCTAATCAAGTCCGCCGTCTCAGGCGCAACCTGCACCGGCTCGCCCTTCGCAGCATTGATGCGACCCACGTCGCTGGTGGCAATGGTCCGCGAAAGCATCTGCTCAAAGTCTTGGCAACGCACCACGGCCGCTTCAAGAACGTCCTGCGGCATCACGCCGCCTAGCGCGCAGACGGTGTCAAAGCAGAAGAACGACGACTGGATGGACTCCTGGGCACGGGGGGCAGCGCCGCCCTTCGCGCAGGCAGCAAGCGGCAGGAGCGCACACGCTCCGAGAAATGCCCGTCTGCTAAGCATCTTGTCCTCCTGCCCATCGTCGCACCACAAGCGTATGCTAGCCTAACCTTCGTCATGACGAACGGAGCCCTATGGAATTAGCGCGACGTATACAAGAGATGCGTGCCACGGTGATTGCCGGGGTCGTGGTTGTCGCTTGCCTGGTGGCTGCGTTTGTCTTCCTGTTTCCGCGAGCGTCCGAAGGCGCGCGGCTGGTTGCCCGCGTTCACGACGCAGGCGGCGCTACCTACGAGCTCCCGCTTGACAAGGATGATCAGCTGACCGTGACCACGTCGCTGGGTACTAACGTCATTGTCATCTCTGGTGGTGCGGCTCATGTGGCCGAGGCAGACTGTCCCACTGGCGCTTGCTTGCACCAGCAGCCTATCTCCCTCCCCGGCCAGCAGCTCATCTGTCTTCCCCACCAGCTGTGGGTTGAGGTCGTCGAACAAGGCGCACCAGACGGAGAGCTTGATGTCACAGCTGTGACCGACGGGTCAGGCGACAATGTCGACCTGGTGAGCAGGTAGTTCATGACACGCGACGCACGACACCTCACTCCAGACGAAGCCCAGCGCTGGTCGCAGGTTGGGGCGCTTGCTGCCGTGGCGCTGGTGCTCGGGTATCTGGAGACCTTCATCCCCATCCCCATACCCGGCATCAAGTTGGGGCTTGCCAATGTGTCGGTGCTCATTGCCCTCGCACAGGGCGATGCCGTGGGCGCGTGCTGGATTGGAGTCGTGAAGGTACTGGCCGCGGGGCTGCTTTTTGGCAACCCGGTTACCATGGCTTATTCTGCGCTGGGAACCGCGCTTGCGCTGGCGATCATGGTTCCACTGTCAAGGCTGCGCACCATGCAGCTGTGGATGGTGTCGGTGGTGGGCGCAATGGCCCACGTGGTCGGGCAGCTGCTGGTAGCTCAGGCGCTTTTGGGAACATCGCTCGTTTGGTACAGCGCGGGACCGCTGCTTCTGGCGGCTTGCGCGACTGGCCTTCTTTGCGGAGTTGTCGCAGTGCGCGCTTGTCAGTTGATTGAAGAAAACGGCAGTTCAGACAGAGTGACGTCTGAGCTTGGTGACGAGACTGACGCCCTGGCGCAACGTGAGCCCTTCCGTCGCGTGGATCCTCGCCTTGCGCTGGTGATGCTGGTGATCTTCTCGGTGGTTGTGCTGCGTACGGCCGGCATCGGAGCGCTGCTTGTGTGCCTAGCCCTGTCGGCGGCAGCGTGCGTTTATGCGCACGTGGGCTGGCAAGATCTGGCGCGAGCGCTTCGGCCGGTGGCGCTCATTCTCTGCATCACGATTGTCGCGCAGCTGCTTACAAGTCATGGACAGCTTGCGTCTGCTGCGGCTTCTGTCACCACCTCTGCGCTGAGGCTGCTTTCTCTGGTCGGGGCAAGCCTGGCGTTTGTGCGCGTTCAGTCAACCGAGGACCTCATGCAGGGTCTAAGCTGGATGCTTTCGCCTCTCAGACGCCTGGGCTTCTCGACGGAGGGTCCGCTGTTGGCGCTCGATGTGGCGCTGCGTTTGTTGCCGCAGCTTGCCAGTGGATTGAGCTTTGATCAGAGCCGTCGGCTGGTTGATGCGCTTCCCCAGCTTGTAGCGGAGGCTTGGCGCCGCGCGTCGACCCTTGCATAGGCGTAAACCCCGCCGCTTAACGATACGGACACGCCTGTGCGTTAGAATCCTTTCTCATGAAAGGAGCCCCACGTCCATGACACCATCGAACCACAACCATAGTCATAACCACAACAACACCGAGCAGCCGCGCGGACGCGTGACCCTCGCCAGCATCATTAACGGCTGGTGGAACCGCCTGTTCGCAGCTGTGTTCGGAGGCAGATGGGACGACCAGCCCTGGCTCTACGAGTCCGGTCGCAGCGGCCGCGACTACCTGCTCAACACGCTGGGATCCATCGCCTGGGGCACGCTCTTCCCCCTGCTAACCATTGTGGCCACGCAGCTCTCGGGCGCCGAGCGCGCTGGCCACTTTACCATGGCTTTTACCACGGCAACACTCCTGCTGTACGTCGGCAACTACGGCGTGAAGACCTATCAGGTCTCCGACCTTGAAGAAACCGAATCGTTTTCCTCCTACCGAACGCAGCGCCTGATGACCTGCCTTCTCATGCTCGCCATCGGCTTTCTGTACTGCCTCGTGCGCGGCTACTCAAAAGAGATGTGGCTCATCAGCGCAGGAGCATACGGCTTCCGCGCCGTCGACGCCCTCGCGGACACCTACGAAGCCCGCCTCCAGCAGCAGGACAAACTGTATCTTGCAGGCATTTCGCAGGCGGTGCGCTCGGTACTAGGCATTACGGCCTTCTCGCTGCTGCTGCTTGTCACAAAAAGCCTTGTCACCGCCAGCATCGGCATGGCTGTCGCCGCTCTTGCCTCATTTTTCCTGCTTACCGCCCCACTCACACGCCTTGAGACACCGCGCCCGCGCCCGGGCTCAGCAATCGAGGTGCGCGAGATCTTCACCGACTGCTTCCCAACGTTCCTGGCCCTCTTCCTCTTCGCCCTCATCGAGAGCATCCCCAAGTACGCCATGGAGGGCGTCCTTCCCTATCGAAGCCAGGTGTTCTTCTCAGCCATCTACTTTCCCGCACAGGCCATGCTCATGGTCGTTGGGTTCATCTATCGCCCACAGCTGGTGCGACTCGCCACCATCTGGGGTGACGAACGCAAGCGCCTGCGCTTTGACCTCATTGTTGTCGCCATGATTGCCGTCTGCGTGCTGGTTACCGGCGTCGGGCTGGCCTTTGCCCACTGGCTTGCCGTGCCCATGAACACGCTGCTTTACGGTACCAGCTTCGAACCGTACCGCAACGCCCAGTACCTGATGGTCATTGCGGGCGGGCTTTCGGCGGCCATCGATTTCCTGTACCAGATCATCACTGTGCTGCGCCAGCAGGCAACAGCGACGCGCATCTATCTGGGAGCAACGGTCTTTGTGACGGGCGCTTCGATCATCCTGGTGCGGCTGTACGGCTTTGACGGCGCCGTGTGGTCCTACCTAGGCGTCATGGGTACGCTCTTCTTTGCGCTGGGCATCCACTACATCTTTATCCGCACCCAAGCCGCGTAACTGTCGCGTTGGGGACAGTCCCCAATGTGACACTAATCGTCGAGACGGGGGCGGCGGCGCGAAGCTTTGATGTCAGACCGACCGCGCTTGGCCTTCAGCCGGCGCTCAATCGAGCCCTTGGTCGGCCGCGTCTTCACGCGCTTCTTGGGCGGAATCGACCGCGCACGCAGGATAGCCTGCACCTTGCGTAGGCACTGCTCGCGGTTCTGAAGCTGGCTGCGCTGTTCTCGGCTGACCACCACAATGCCCGTCGGCTCGTGAACCAGGCGCACGGCCGAATCGGTCGTGTTCACGCCCTGGCCCCCTGGCCCCGTGGCACGAAACGCCTCGAAAGTGCAGTCGCGCGCAAGCTCATCAAGAGGCATGCGCGCGAACCGGGCGTAATCACGATATGTCAGGCCAGCTTCAACCATGCATCATCAACCATGGCTACGATGGCGGGCCTTGGCTCCTTGTCGCATAACGCTCGAAATCAGTGCCAGCACCACCATCAGCACTCCGTACCCAAGTCCTGCCAACATGCAAAGGTGAAGCACCCTTGCCACCAGCAGCGTACCAAAATGGTAGAAGTACTGCGGCGACAGGTTCAGGCCTAAGTACCACTTTGACTGGTACAACGCAAAGGGCACGATGAAGCACATAAGCCCAGCTCCACCCGCAGCGTAAGCGATGTAACGCAGTGCGCGGTGAGGGTAGTGGTGCAGGCGGACGATGGTCGTTCCCAAAACAAGCGCCAGAAGCGCAACCGCAACCGACCCAATGAGCGAGTACTTCATGTAGCGCGTACGCACATTGGACAGGGCGTTCAGGCCAGGCATCTTTGCGACCCCGCGGTAGATGTCCATGATCTCGCCCACGTACGTCTTCGCAATTTCGTCCGTGTCTGCCGATAGTTCCACGCCGCCCTGAGTGAAGAAGTCATCCACGTGCTGCAGCAACCGCTCCTCAGCTGCGGTCGTGTCCGCTTCGTACTCGGTCCCGCGCAACGTTGCCAAAACGTACTGGTCAACGTCGTAATGAACGTCCTCAATCTCAAAAACGTCCTCGGTCACGGCCGGCGCGATGCCCGTGGGGATGGTGTAGTAGTACGCCTTGTCGTTGACGTAGTCCAGCACCAACCCGTAGTACTGATCGTCCAGAACGGAAACCATGCTTCCCTCAGTAAAGACGCCAACATGCACCACAAGCAGGGCCGCCTCAATAACCAGCGTCAGCGCTAGGAAGAAGCTGAAGACAAGACTCACCATATCGCGCGTCTTGGACGGACCGTGGTGTCCATACTCACTCAATCGACACCCCTCCACTTCACGTCAAGACCCGAGATTCGCGTTGCAAAGACCGTCAGGCGATCCGTCTTGCGGCCAGAGATGGCATAGAACGGATAGCACGTATACATGATGAGCTCTTCCTTCTCCTCAAACATGTTGCCGTTGAGGAGGTGCTCGAGCTCGTTCTCGTCGTACACCTGAACGCGCGTCACCTTGTATTCATAATTGCAGTAGTTAGTGTCAAACTTGATGATGTCGCCCGCACCGACGTCTTCCAGGCACGCAAAGTACGTGGTGTTATGGCCCGACAGGATAATCTCGCGGCCGTAGCCAGGCGGAAAGCTAATCAGTGACTGGCCCACACCGTAGGCAAGGATCTCGTCTGAGTCGTACCAATACACCGGCGCATCCAAGCCAATGCGCTCGCACGTGATCTTGCCGTACTGCTCGCCGGCTTCAGGAAAGTGCACATCCGCACCAGAGATGAACCCGTCCTCTTTGACCTCAGCCTTGAAGGCATTGGGGTCATAGACGGTAGTAAGCCCAGCGTCAAAGTTTGGTGCCTCGTCAGACACCAAAAGTCCGACCGTGGCGGAAGCCATCGGCCAGACAGGCTGCAACGCCAGCCACAATAAAGCATATCCGAGTACGCAGAAAACTGCTGGCACACCAAGGTATGCCAGCAGTTTGGGCGTCTTTGAAAAAGACTTCATGCCACCCTAACGTTTATGCAAACAGGCGATTCTTACGAGCGACGAAGTAAGCGCCACACAGGGTTGCGACGGCAGCCGCGGAGACGACGGCGGTCTGAGTGAGGCCAAAGCCGGTCTGGTTAACGGTCTTCTTGGTGTCGCCGACAACCTTGCCGTTCACGAGGACCTTGCCGTCCTTGAGAGTGTTCTCGACAACGACGGTCATGCCGTACTTCTCGGAGACCTGGTTAATCATCTTGGCGATGGTCGGGTAAGCTGCGCTAGCGGTCGGACGGTCAACGATGCCGTTGGCGGGATCGTCAATGTAAGCCATAACCTCGTCGAGCTTAGCGTTGAGCTCGTCGCAAGCAGCCTTGTCAAGATCGATCTCGTCGTTGGTCAGGGTCTTTTCAGCCCAGCTCTTGAAGGAGCTTGCGCGCTCCTCGTCAAGAAGCTGCGGGACCTTGCTGTCGACGCAGTTGCAGAACTTGTTATAGATCTCAGTTTCGTTGCTGTTCATCGTGCCAGCGAAAGCGGGAGTCGCGAACACGGCGCACAGCAGCACTGCCATAAGGGTCGCGATAAGGCTCTTCTTCACTGTTGCATCACCTTCGTCTAATCGAAATGGTACGAACCTGATGTACCTACTTTCAGCCTGCATTCCTGAAAAGTCAACCCAGAATGTAATCGTTTCTCGGAACCGTAATATAATGTTATATCTGAAACTTGTCATATTGCTTACTTATTTGCTGGTGGCTTTTCCTGCATTAACGCTGTGTTTCTTCGTGTCTTTGTTATCAATAATCTAAATACAATACTCTTCGGCAGTTTTGGAATCTGGTCGTTTTGGACCCGCCTTCGTACACTAATGGTTAAGTTCTCTACACCAAAGGCTGCTTAAGTTCTCACTGCCTACATAGTCAGATGCAGTGCGGATCGGAATAGCTTACGGCGCGGGCCATTGATAGTATAGGAAGGCCATATCGATCAGCGCTGTGATGGCGGACAAACTCGAATCAGGGGAATCCCATGCTGAATCCAGTCTATCTTCTGCCAGTAGCGTTCTGGGCGCTGCTGGGCATCTCATTCCACCAGGACCGAAGCAGGTATCGCAATTGCTACCTGCTGTTCTTCGCCCTCTTTTTTTCGGCCATCGCGCTTACGTATGCGGCGGGGCCTTTCCGGGGCACCATCGTCGCACTCATCGCGTGGGGCGTGCTCCTCACCCTCCTTATCGTGCCGTTCTTTCTGGTTTGGAACGGCATCCTGATGATCAGGCGCGAAGGGCGGAGCCTCGGCAACCTGCTCTCGCTCGGACTTGGCCTGGCCGTGGGATTTGGCGAGGTGGCTGCGTTTCTCGCGGTCGTCATGCCTGAAACTGCGGGAGAGAGCTGGGACGGAGCGAATTACCTTTTCCAAATCAGCCGCCTGGGCATGTTTGTGAGTGTCTCGGTGTTCTATTTCTCGATGGCGTTTGTCGTGTTCATGCTGTATTGCGTCTTTCTGCAGATCATTCCGCACAAGCGCGACTTTGATTACGTCATCATCCACGGCGCCGGGCTGCTTGACGGCGACCGCATGTCCAAGCTTCTGTCGGATCGGCTGGACAAGGCAATTGAGGTCTATCGAAAGGACCCCACCCCGCCCGTGCTGATTCCTTCTGGCGGGCAGGGCGATGACGAGACCATCTCTGAGGCCGAGGCGATGCAGCGGTATCTGCTGGAGAAGGGCATTCCGGCTGACCACATCATCAAGGAGGACCAGTCCGCCACGACCTTCGAGAACCTGAAGAACTCGAAGGCGATTATCGACGCGCGGGGCGGCAGCACGTATACGGCGCTTGTTTCGAGCAACTACCACGTGTACCGGGCGCTGAGGTATTGCCGAAAGCTTGGTCTGAAGTGCGTGGGCATTGGCAGCCACGTGGCGTTTTACTACTGGCCGAGCGCGCTGATTCGCGAGTTCATTGCGGTTCATGCCGAGAAGAAACACCTTATCATGCTGCTGGCCGGGTGGGTTCTGCTGATGCTGCCGCTGTACTTTGCGTACTTTCCCGTGAGCTAGGGAGGCGTGTTCACGCGAAGTGGGTTTCGGGGGCCGTGGAGGGCC
>JAUNJR010000051.1 GCA_030533135.1 Coriobacteriales bacterium | reverse complement strand
AAGAAAGAAGGGGAAACCATGCAAGAGTTCTTTGGAAGCAAAGTACTGCCCGCCGTCATGTGGTTCGTCAACACCAAGCCGATCCGCGCCATCAAGGACGGCCTCGTCTACTCCATGCCGCTGATCATCGTCGGCGCCGTCTACCTGCTGCTGTTCCAGCTGCCCGTGCAGTCGCTGGCCGACATGGTCACCGCCACCGGCCTGGTGCCGGCGCTTCGCCAGGGCTACACCTCGTCGTTCCAGATCGTCGCCCTCATCGCGGCGCTGGGCATCGCCTACCAGTGGGCCAAGAACGACGGCTTCGAGCCCCTGTCCGCGGGCATCATCGCCATCGCCCTGTTCCTGATCTTCATCCCCTCGACCGTCGCCGTCGACCTGCTCGACGCCGAGGGCAACGCCGTCACCTCCGTCGCCGGCCTCAACAAGACCTGGCTCGCCGGCCAGGGCATGATCGGCGGCATCATCGCCGGCCTGCTCACCGGCATCGCCTACAGCTGGTTCCTCAAGAGGGACATCCGCATCAAGATGCCGGACGGCGTGCCCGACGGCGTCGCCGCCGCCTTCACGGGCCTCATCCCCGCCGCCGCCATCCTCACCGGCGGCATCCTGATCTACCACGTCTGCCTGCTCGCCTCCGGCGGCACCCCCATCGAGCTCATCTACAAGTTCCTGCAGGCGCCGCTCCAGAGCCTGGGCGACACCTTCGTCGGCGTGGCCATCCTCGAGGGCCTCGTCCCGTTCCTGTGGTGGTTCGGCGTCCACGGCGCCACCGTCGTCAACTCCGTCGCCGACCCCATCGCCACCTCCAACATGCTCATCAACCAGGAGATCTTCGACAGGCTGACCGCCGAGGGCATGACCCGCTCCCAGGCCATCGCGGCCCTGGGCGCCAACGGCGCGCACATCTTCACCAACCCCTGGCGCACCTGCTTCCACGCCATCACCGGCTCCGGCATCACCGTCGGCATGGTCATCTACATGGTCTTCTTCGCCAGGTCCGAGCAGTTCAAGACCGTCGGCAAGCTCGGCATCGGCTGCGGCATCTTCAACATCAACGAGCCGATCCTCTTCGGCACCCCGATCGTCATGAACCCGAAGCTGTTCATCCCGTTCGTCCTGGCGCCGCTGTTCTCCAACCTGTCCGCCTACATCATGACGGCCATCGGCTTCATCCCCTACACCACCGGCGTCACCGTCCCCTGGACCACGCCTCCCATCGTCTCCGGCCTGATCTGCTGCGGCTGGCAGGGCGCCCTGTGGCAGGTCGTGTGCCTCGCCGCCTCGTTCTTCATCTACCTGCCGTTCGCCCGCTCCGTGGACAACGAGCTCTACGAGAACGAGCAGGCCGCCGCATAAGCTGCACGCTTTACGCTCATCTTCCTTCCCTAAGAAAAGAGGCCGGCTTCGCAGCCGGCCTCTTTTCTTATGTTGATTACCTACGTCTCTAAGACCAACGCCTCTTAGTCGCGCTATGACAAATCACCTGACAACCTGCCATACAAATGCCGTATGCTGTTGGTATCGCGGGAGATAAACATGGGGGAGGGGTTCTAATGGTTAAGGCAATACTGCTCGACATTGACGGCACGCTCACCAACTCACAGAAGGATATTACGCCCCTAACGCGCGATGCGCTTCTCAAGGCGCAAGACAAAGGCGTGGTGCTGGTGCTTGCTTCTGGTCGTGCTGATGTGGGTCTGCACAAGTTTGCGGACATCCTAGACATGAAGAACCACGGCGGTGTCTTTGTGGCGTTCAATGGGGCAAAGTCGCTCAATTATCAGACGGGTGAGGTTTATTTTGAGCAGGCTATGACCGTAGACCAGGGCAAGCGAGTGCTTGAGCACATGAAGAAGTTTGAGGTGGCTTCGGTCATCGATCATGGCGAGTTCATGTGGACCAATAATGCATACTTCACCATCGAACGCGACGGCGCGCCATGGCTCATCATTGAGTACGAGGCTCATAACAACGGCTTCCTCGTGTGTGAGCAGCGCGATCTTCCGGCGCGTGTGGACTGGGGCATCAACAAGATTTTGAATGCCGGGCAGCCTGAGTACCTGCAGGAGCATTGGCAAGAGATGCAGGCGCCCTTTGAGGGAGAGCTGTCGGGCATGTTCACCGCGCCGTTCTACTATGAGTTCACACCGCTGGGTGTCGACAAGAGCCGTGCGCTGGCAGAGACCTTTGCCGCCATGGGAATTGACCCGTCAGAGGTCGTGGCGTTTGGCGACGCACAGAACGACCGGACGATGCTCGAGTGGGCGGGCTGTGGTGTGGCCATGGGCAACGCGGTGGACGAGGTCAAGGCTATCGCGGATTATGTCACGGACTCCTGCGACGAGGATGGTATTGCAACTGCCCTCGAGCGCCTCTATCCCGAACTCATTGCCTAACAAATGAAAGTGTCACATTGGGGACAGTCCCCAATGTGACACTTGGCTCCGATAGGGGTGGTAAGGGGCTATTCTGCCCAGAAGACGCGGGCGTCTCTGCGTGGCGCGCCATCACCAGCTGGCTCTTTCGCATAGCCCAGCACGCAATTGCCGATGCCCTCGTAGTCGCCTGCGACACCCAGCTTGGCCAGAATTGCCTTACCCTCGTCAGAGTCAAAGACCTCCTTGGCGCGGTGGATCCAGATGGAGTCGACGCCGAGCGACTTTGCGGCGTTCATTAGATTGCCCATGACCAGGCTACCGTCGTACACATGCGTTACTACGGAGCGATCTGCCAACACGACGAGCACGACTGGCCCGCCATAGAACGGATCAAAGTCTCCAGCTGGGCCACGACCGGATGAGCGCATGACGTCGGCATTCATGGCTGATAGCTTATCGCGCAGCTCCTTGTTGGTCACGGCCAGGATGATGGGAGCCTGCTTGCCCATGCCGCTCGGTGCCCAGAGTCCCGCGTCGACAATCTGCTCGATGAGCTCTTTTGCTACTGGCTTGTCAGAGAAGTTGCGGACAGAGCGACGAGTCTTGAGGTTCTGAATCGTTTCGTTCATGGGCGTTCCTTTCTCACTTGGACCTTTTGGGCGATTTGAAAGCGCGGCTCAAACAAGATGGTAAGACAGGGCTTGCAGTAATGCGAGAAGCCAGAGCATGTAACCGCTCACCCCTATGGTTAACGGCTGTGTATTCGACTTGCCAGCATGCAATCGTTTGTTGCCTTGACAACTAGTTTTGAGGCTGCCGATGTTGAAGCATTGCAGCCGATGTGAATCCTCGCATACACTTGAGTACCCAACAGATGAAAGCTGGTGCTCATGATCAAGCTTGTGCTCACTGACCTTGATGACACCCTCGTGCCGCTGACCAATCATGGCGAGGCGCCAGCACGTACGCTTGCCGCCGTGAGAACGCTGGTTGACGCGGGCCTGCACTTCGGACCAGTGACGGGACGTACGCCAGCAGGGGTCAAAGGAGCTTTTCAGGGAGACGAACGCTGCTTTGCGACGGGTGCCTTTGCCAACGGACAGGTGGTCATGCTAGATGGCAAGGTCATCTGCCAGGCATACGCCGACGCGGATGCCCTGCAGCATGTGGCGGACATCATGGATGAGGAAGGTACGGGCGCTCTCGCACTCTACGATCTTGATGTTGACCTCAAGGCGTGGTTTGTCTCTCGCGACCCGAAGCGCTGTGAGGCTGGCTTTGGGTGGCACCTAAACACGTTTACCATCGAGGACCACGTTGCTGCCCCGTCCCTCAAGGCTAACATTCATGTGGTCGGAGACCTTGCGTATCGGACCAGGCTACGGGATAGGCTGCGAGCCGAGGTGCCTGAGCTGGACTTTATTTTCCCAAACATACATGCACCGCTCATTGACATCACGCCAGCGGGCCACGGAAAAGGTGCGGCTGTGCGTATCTTGGCTGAGGCGTTGGGCCTTGGCCTTGATGAGGTGGCAACCTTTGGGGATTCGGAGAACGACCTCTCGATGCTGAAGGCGGTGCCCAATTCGGTGGTTGTCGCAAACGCGAGTCCCGAGGCAAAGGCGGCCGCTCGGTGGGAAATTGGCCCGTCAAGCGAGGAAGGCATGGCAGATGCGCTGCTTGACATAGCCTGGGCCGCTGCGACGGGAACCATGCCTCGTTTCATGCGTTCATAGTTACGCGTCAGGGACGTTTCAAACAAAGGGGGTGGCCCCATGGTGAAGTCACCACGGGGCCACCCTTCTGCTTGGATGAGGGAGGTGCTACTCCTGCTCCTCCTGCATGCGCTGGAGGGTCTCCATGAGCGCGGGGATGACCTGCTTCTTGCGGCTTACAACACCGGGCAGCACGGCAACGCCGTCAACCGGAGAGACGCCAAAGGCGCGGCTTGCGACTTCCTCGGCCGCAGCGCCCCAATACAGCATGTCGGAGGACTGGCTCTTCACGTCGGTGAAGAGATAGAAGACCATCGGCAGCTCGTTGACGGCCGCGCCATCGCGCAGGTACGGACCAACGAGGTCCTCGGCGGCCTTGCGGGAGGTCTCGGTCATGAACGAGCCCTGGCCAACGCCAAAGCGCACGTTACCGCGGCTGAAGACCTTGAAGTCGGAGTTGAAGACCTCGTCAGCGGTGCGGCCAGTCAGGTCTGCGCCAGCGTCAAACATCTGGTCGGCGTAGGTGTCGGGATCCTCGCCGCAGATCTTGGCAAGCTGCTCGCCGACAAACTTGTCGCGCGGCGTGCAGGTGGGGGAGCGGAAGCACAGCGTGTCGGACAGGATGGCCGACAGCATCAGGCCGGCGATCTTGGGCGGAATCTCGATGCCGTTCTCCTGGTACATGTCGTAGATGATGGTGTTGGTGCAGCCAACGGGCATGTTGCGGAACATGACCGGACCGCTCGTCTCGACGGAGCCAATGCGGTGGTGGTCAATGATCTCCATGATCTCGGCCTGCTCGATGCCATAGACTGCCTGGCCGCGCTCGTTGTGGTCAACGAGGATCATGTGCTTCTTGCGCGGGGCGATCATGTCGGACGAGGTGATGATGCCGGAGTAGCTGCCGTCCTCGTCGAGGACCGGGAAGAAGCGATGGCCGGTACGAGCGACGACCTTCTGGGCGTCCTCAACGGCAGTGTTGACAGAGAAGCGGTCGATGACCTCGGAGCTGAGCATCTTGGCGCGCACAGGAATGGCCATGGTGACCAGGCGCGACGCGGCGTAGGTGTCGAACTTGGTGGCAATGATGGCGCATCCGCGCTCCGCGGCGACTTCGCTCACCACTGCCGAGACGCGGGCGTTGCCACAGACGATCAGCAGGCTCGCTCCGGCGCGTACAGCGTAGTCCTGCGTCTCATAACGGTTGGTGGTCAGGACGACGTCGCCCTTTTCGAGGACGTCCTCCATCATCTCGGGGCTGGTGCCAACGATTACGTGGCCCTTGGTAACGATGCCGTCGGGATCACCAACAACAAGCTCGCCCTCCAAGGTATCCACGATGTTGGAGAAGCGCGTGGCAGAGCGGGCGATAACCTGGCTGTCCAGAATGTCCATGTTGGCGTTGGCAATGTCCTTTACGGTGATGAGACCCTGCAAACCGCCGTCCTCTCCAGCAATGCAAAGCGTTGAGGTGCGGTCATCACGCATGAGATTCCATGCACGATACAGGCTGGTCTCACCACCAATGGCGGGAGTCTTGTTGTAGTTAGTGTCCTTGATCTGAGGACTTGCGTCGGTGATGAGGCGTGGCTCCTGGAACCCAAAGTGCTGCAGGACGAACGCGGTTTCACGATTGATGGTGCCGGCACGACGAGCCTCGTACTCGGTGTCCGGATCTACCTGGGACTTCAGGTAGGCATAGGAAATGGCGGCGCAGATACTGTCGGTGTCGGGATGCTGGTGACCAACGACGTTTACTTTGCGAATCCCCTGAGGCATGATGAACTCCTTGTGATAGTCACAAATAGATGCGTTTATCTTGCCACTCGTGGCGCGCGCAGGAAGTTTACGAGTGTAAACGTCTCGGTCATCGGGCGATATTGGCGGATGAAGCGGTCCGATGCCTCACACAAGCAATAACTTGCGTAATACCTTGCATGTCATGTCATGCTGTGCCGAAAAATGCCCTATCCTAGCTGTGGAGCATTTTGCACGGAGGGATACGGTCATGGACCTCGATATCAGACGGGTAATCAAGAGCATTCCCAAGAAGCATGAGCCTGAAGAGCCGACGCAGCTTATGACTACGTGGGGCGAGCAGCTTGCGGCTCAGCAAGACATGATTCCGCTTGCGGAGCACCCCCGTCCGCAGATGGCTCGACAGCGTGTGTGGGTCCTAAACGGCTGGTGGCAGTATGCGTTTGAGGATTGTCCTGACGCAAATCTTGAGTGGCCGTTCGCAAAGGCGCCGCGGAGGATGGACGGTAAGATTCGCGTACCCTTCTCGCCAGAAGCCGTACTCTCTGGGGTAGGGCGTCAGCTGCAGCCGACCGAACTCCTGTGGTATCGCTGTCGTCTGAGCATGCCAAAACTCGCTGAGGGAGATCGCTGCCTGCTTCATTTTGATGGTGTGGATTATGCCTGTGCCGTGTACCTGAATGGTGCGCAGGTGGGGACGCACGAAGGTGCCTATCAGCCGTTTTATTTTGACGTGACGGAGCTGATGGTGGCTGGCGCAACCCTTCTTGAGGTATGCGTCTATGACCCGAGCGATACGGGCACGCAATTGAGGGGCAAGCAGCGCCTTGCGAACGGTGGTATGTGGTATACCGCCCAGTCGGGCATCTGGCAGAGCGTCTGGCTCGAGGTCGTGCCAGCCACGCACATCCAGAAGATGCGGATTGTCGCCGATCCAGACCATGAGAGCCTAGTCCTCAGTGCTTGGCTCCAGGGAGAAGGCGTCCTCTCGGTAGATGTTCTCGACGCCGAAGGCGCGTTGGTCTCTCAGGCAGAACTCGAGCCGTCGGAGGGTATGCGGGTCGTGACCGTAACGGCGTCAGTCGAGACGCCTCGCTTGTGGTGTCCCGATGATCCGTATCTCTATCGCTTACGCATTAGGTTCGGGACTGATGAAATTCGCAGCTATTGTGCCTTCAGAACCATCACCGTGGAAAAAGATGAACTCGGTATCCCGCGCCTGTGCCTGAACCACGAGCCTTTCTTCTTCCGCGGCGTGCTTGATCAGGGCTATTGGCCTGACGGATTGATGACGCCGCCTTCAGACGAGGCCATCGTGGCCGACCTGACGACTGTCCGTAACTTAGGCTTCAACACAGTGCGTAAGCACATCAAAGTCGAGTCGGAGCGCTGGTATTGGCATGCGGATCGTCTGGGCGTGCTGGTGTGGCAAGACATGCCATCGGGAGGCGCCAACCCAAGCGATATGTACGCGCGTAACATACCGACGCTCTTCAAGTACTCGTGGCATGCGTATGTCGATGATGACTATAACTACAAGAGGTTCGGTGCGGGCGACGAGTTGTACCGCCAGCAGTGGATAGAGAACACGTCGGCGACGGTGACTCGCCTCTCCAACCACCCCAGTATTGCGGTTTGGGTGCTCTTTAACGAGTCTTGGGGCCAGTTCGAGGCGGCTCAAGTGACCCAGCAAGTGTGGGAGCTTGATCCTAACCGTCCCGTGCTGTCTACCAGCGGATGGTTTGATCAAGGTGCCGGTGACATCCACGGCGTGCATAACTACTTCCGAGGCATGCACCTGTTCCGCGATCCGTTTGCTCCCAAGCAGCAGGCAAGTAGGCAATCTATTCTGGAGCCATTCCGCGATCCATTTGCACCGATTCAGGATGACGAGGAGTCAAAGCAGGAGGACAACAAGCTGTCCATCCTGGATCAGGTCCGGCGAGCTTTTGCACCCATGCAGCAAGAGATTAAGCAGGCTATCCAGGAGCAGATGGAGAGCCTCCGTGCTGCGCAGTCCCAGCAGCATGGCTCGAGAGCGCAGGTTATATCTGAGATGGGTGGTCTCCTGTGGCACATGGATGAGCACAGCATGTTCTCTCATAGCTATGGTTACGCCGAGTTCGAGTCAGAGGAAGACTGGCTGCTTGCGTTGACCGTGCTGTTGGACAAGGCAGACCTACTTGAGAATGATGGTCTCTCGGGATTTGTTTATACGCAGCTCAGTGACGTTGAGGAAGAGACCAACGGATTGCTCACCTATGACCGCAAGGTGTGCAAGCTTTCATAGCGAGGGGGTATTCGCATGGCACGCAAAGTGCTGATCAAAGATACGACCCGTGAGGAGCGTATGAAGATCGTGCAGGACGCCTTGGCATGGGGCGATGACTGCGACGGCGTCTCGGGTCTGACCAGTGGGGTTGACGAGATGTATCAGCCCTATATTGACGGTGTGCTTGAGCTTGCGGAGTGCAATATGCGCGGCGCAAGTACCAAGTATGTAAAGAGCGATCGAGACCGCCCCAGCACTGGTTCGTGCATCATGGGACGGTAGGAGAGTGTCCATGGATCAAGAAGACGAAGAGCTGGCACGCGAGCTTCGCTGTCTGCTGCCCCAGAACGGATTCAGGACGGCATTTGGTGACGAAGCTGAGGCCCAGCACGGCGAAGAAGAAGCCGACAGTTTCTTTACAGCGATTAGTGCGTTTCGTGCGGCACGTGCTTCTGGTGACAAGGAGGCAGAGGCTGCGGCAGAGGAGCGTCTCCGTACGGTGGTTCGCAACGAGCTGATTCAAAACGGCTGCTAAGTACGTAAGCGCAAAAAAGCGGGCGACCTTTCGATCGCCCGCCCGAGTCGCGGTTTGCCCTTCCTGGGCACATCTAGTCCATTGGAGTTCCTTTTCACCTCTGTAGGAACTGGACCCCTCAGACTCAAGTCTGGTAGCGCTTCAGCGTCTCATCGGGTGACGCTCTGGCTTCTACACGGAAGGCATTGGTACATCCGTCTACCGACTCTGTCTGGCTCTGCGGCGCCTGTGCCGCTCAACATGTCCTAGCTACTGAGGACTACCTAGAGGAGACGGGACTCGCGATGCCAACCGCGGAACGCCCGGATATGATTTCTGAGCCCATTGGCACCACCCCCTTGGTCGTCTCGATCTCGTCGAGTTCCTTTGCTTGACTTGAAGATACCCGATGCTCTCTACTGTTACAAGGGCGTTTCGCGAGAGGGGCATATACGGCGGTGAACGGTATTTCGAATCTTTTCAAATTTGTTTGAATAAGTTAAAACAGGCAATTTACCTGCAGTTTATTTAAAAACATCGTCGAAACTTATTCACTTCATAGCTTTTGCCAGTTTTTGGCTGAAAGATAAGACAATGCCGTTTAACTGGTGTTTATTTGCATTTTTGGGCAAATAGAGGGCTTTTCTCTCCATCGAGTGGTTTACGTACAATGGGGAGGGACAGGACCGCTTTGACAGGAGGAGTACTCATGGCAGAGTTCATATATCAGATGTATCGTGCCCGACGCGCGCATGGAGATAAAGTCATTCTTGATGACGTGACAATGGGCTTCTTCCCAGGTGCCAAGATTGGCGTGGTGGGCCCCAACGGTATGGGAAAGTCGACCTTGCTCAAAGTGATGGCGGGGATGGAGGAAGTCACCGCAGGAGAAGCACGCCTTTCACCTGGGTACAGCGTGGGCATCCTGCTGCAGGAGCCTCCGCTTGACGAGGACAAGACGGTTATTCAGAACATTGAGCAGGCATTCGCGGACACGATTGCCAAGGTTGAGCGTTTCAACGCGATTGGCGAGGAAATGGCCGAGCCTGATGCTGACTTTGACGCCCTGATGGATGAGATGGGCAAGCTTCAGGATGAGATTGACGCCGCGAATGGCTGGGATCTAGAAAGCCAGCTTTCGCAAGCGATGGACGCCCTGCAGTGCCCCGACCCTGATGCGCCGGTGAGTGTGCTGTCCGGTGGCGAGCGCCGTCGGGTTGCGTTGTGCCGTCTGCTCCTTGAGGCGCCTGACCTGCTGCTCCTCGACGAGCCGACCAACCATCTGGATGCGGAGAGCGTGCTGTGGCTAGAGCAGTTCCTACACAATTATCCCGGCGCTGTGCTGGCCGTGACGCATGACCGCTACTTCCTGGACAACGTGGCACAGTGGATCTGCGAAGTTGACCGTGGGCGTCTGTACCCCTACGAGGGTAACTACTCAACGTACCTTGAGACCAAGGCCAAGCGTCTTGAGCTGCAGGGCCAGCAGGATGCCAAGCGTGCCAAGAAGCTGCGTGCTGAGCTTGAGTGGGTGCGCAGTAGCCCCAAGGCCCGCCAGGCAAAGAACAAGGCTCGTCTTGAGCGGTACGAGCAGATGGCAGCAGAGGCCGAGCGTTCGCGCAAGCTGGACTTCTCCGAGATTCAGATTCCTGCTGGTCCACGTCTGGGCAACAAGGTCATTGAGGCAAAGCACCTGCACAAGGCCTTCGGGGACCGCGTGCTCATTGACGACCTGTCCTTTAACCTGCCTCGTAACGGCATTGTTGGTGTGATTGGCCCCAACGGTGTGGGTAAGACGACGCTTTTCAAGATGATCATGGGACAAGAGCCCGTGGATTCTGGTTCACTTGAGATTGGCGAGAGCGTGTCTATTTCCTACGTTGACCAGACGCGTGCGGGCCTTGATCCGGACAAGACCTTGTGGGAGGTCGTCTCGGGTGGGCTTGACACGCTGCAGGTCGGAAAGACTGAGATACCCAGTCGTGCTTACGTTGCAAGCTTCGGTTTTAAGGGGCAGGACCAGCAGAAGCGGGCAGGCGTGCTTTCGGGTGGCGAGCGTAACCGTTTGAACCTGGCTTTGACGCTCAAGCAAGGTGGCAACGTTCTGCTCCTTGACGAGCCGACCAACGACCTTGATGTCGAGACCTTGGAGAGTCTGGAAGAGGCGCTTATCGCCTTCCCTGGCTGTGCCGTCATCACGAGTCATGACCGTTGGTTCCTGGATCGTATCGCCACGCACATTCTGGCGTGGGAGGGCACCGATGATGAGCCAGGTCGTTGGCACTGGTTTGAAGGCAACTTCGAGAGCTATGAGCGTGATAAGGTGGCTCGACTTGGAGCTGAAGCTGCGAAGCCGCATCGTCTGCATCGTAAGCTGACTCGCGACTAGGGTTCCGTTCCGCTTGATGTAACCACACGGCGCCCGTGTCGTCCCAATTGGAGGAAAGCATGTCCGGCGTAACGGGTACCATGGTGTCCACCAAATCGAAAGGAACCGCCATGCCTCGGGAGTCACACTTCTTTGCCATCGTGACACGCATGAAGTACATAGAACGTTGGGCGCTCATGCGCAATTCGCGGGCGGAGAACCTCTCTGAACATTCGCTTGAGGTCGCCATGATTGCCCACGCCCTATGCACCATCGGTAATGTGCGATATGACCGAGCGCTGAACGCTGACCATGCTGCGCTGGTCAGCCTATATCACGACGCCTCGGAAATCATTACGGGAGATATGCCTACACCCGTCAAGTATCGCAATGAGCGGCTGCGCGGCGCTTACAAGGAGGTCGAGGCCGAGGCGGAGCGGGAACTGCTTGCCACGTTGCCCGACGACCTGCGCCTTGCGTTTGAGGACGCCTTTGTTCCTCGCCGTGATGACGCTGCAGATGCCTACCTCCATGAATTGGTGAAAGCGGCAGACAAGCTTTCCGCCTATATCAAGTGTCTGGAGGAAGCGTCTCAGGGTAACGAGGAATTCCGTACGGCCGCTGCGACGACGTTGGCGTCGCTGGAAGAGATGCGCGCAACGCATCCAGAGGTGGGGGACTTCATGGACGAGTTCCTGCCGTCGTACGGACGCACGCTGGACGAGCTGCTGTAAACCACGAAAGGGGAGGACCATGTCAAAAGAAGTTTTGTTCCTTGAGTATCCCAAGTGCTCCACGTGCCGCAAGGCCAAGAAGTGGCTGGACGAGCAGGGTGTGGCGTATGTCGATCGTCACATCGTGGAAGACAACCCCTCGGCGGATGAGCTCTCCTCTTGGCAGCAGGTCAGCGGACTTCCTGTCCGCCGCTTCTTCAACACCAGCGGGAAGCTCTATCGCGAGCTGGGCATTAAGGACAAGTTGGCGGCAGGCATGTCTGATGAGGAGGCCTTTGCACTGCTTTCTGACAACGGCATGCTGGTCAAGCGTCCGCTTGTCATCGGGGACGGATTTGTGCTCGTTGGTTTCAAGGAGGCCGATTGGGCCGAGTCCTTACTGGGATAAATGCTTATGACCAACAGATGTGTACTGTTGAGGTGGAGGCGTCATGCGCGTAGTTCCCTATACACCAGAGCATAAGGATGAGTTGAGGGCCGTATGCATCGCGAGTGCCAGTGAACGGGCTCGGACGGACGAAATCCACGGTCGCTTTACGCTACTCATGTACTGTGACCCCTATCTTGATCATGGCACGGCGTTTATGCTGCTGGACGATGATGGGGTGGCGCGCGGTTACATTCTTTGTGCCGAGAACATTGCCACATGGAAGCCAGCTTTTGCCCCCTATTTCGAACAAATCAAGACGCTGAGCCCAGAGTATGAGGCCCGCGCTCAGGAGGAGCTCGATTTCTACGAGTCGGTGGCCGATCGCTTTCCCGCGCACCTGCATATTGACATCCAAGAGGAGTTCACAGGCGGTGGTAACGGTCGGAAGCTTATCGAGGCTCTCCTTGCCACGTTGCGCGAGCACCATGTTCTAGGCGTGGTTTTCGGCGTTGCTGCCTCGAACGAGCGTGCCGTGGGCTTCTATCGTCACATGGGCTTTGAGCAGCTTTCAGAGTATGACGAAGGCGCGGGCTACACGTTCTGCATGAGCCTTGCGTAGACGTCAGGCTTGCGTCTTGCCTTTCACCGACAGTGCGTGTGCGTAACTCACGCGCCCTCCCTTTCCGAACGAAAATGAACCTAAGGCATGTGCATTGAGGAAGAAAGGGAGGGTATCATGTCTCATTTTCCGAAGGACTTCCTGTGGGGCGGCGCCGTTGCGGCGCACCAGCTTGAGGG
>JAUNJR010000143.1 GCA_030533135.1 Coriobacteriales bacterium | reverse complement strand
CTGACCTCCACCATCGAGAACGAGCTCGACGCTGAGGTCACCATCCACGAGGTCATGACCATGAAGACCTTCGGCGAGCTTGTTGAGCGCGTTGCCGAGGAGATCGAGGAGTAACATCCTCTGAGGCGTTCGGCGAGCCACGCACACCAGAACAGGCGAGGGGCCTTTGGTACCACACCAAAGGCCCCTCTTTTTGTCGGTGTTGTTGAACAGCGGATCTTAGAAGTAACTCACCCGCACGTGCTTGCCCATCTTGATGAGACACTCGGTCAGCTCTTTTACGATGTTCATCTTGATGTTGAAGCTGATGGGCAGGTCGGGGTTTTGGTGGGCTGGGTTCATGGCACGCCCCACAAAGAAGTTGATGTCCGTTGCTTCCTCAAAGAGCAGCTGACAAATGCGGCAAGCGCCATCGTGGCCGTAGTTCCACTCCTCGTAGCTCTCGTTACCCTGCAGGTAGTCTTGGGCGTACTCAAGCACCTTGCTCATCGTGACGACGCCTTCTGTCACCAGGTCAACACCCTCGATCTCGGACATGGGCGGAATCTTGCTCTTGACACCGGGGGGATTGGTCTTGGCGTTCAAGGGTTTGCGCAGGTATTTTGCGGCAATGGTGGCGGTCGTGCCTCCGCAGATGATGCGCTTTCCTTCCTTTGAGAAGAAGAGGCTCATCATCTTCTGGCTGTCATCACGGTCTGCGGGAGGTCCAAACAGGATGTTCATGGGAACCCGCTTCCGCACCTTGACCACGCAGGCGGTGGCATCATCAAGCGGGTGATAGCCGTACAGCTTGTCGCACTCGTCGATGAGCATGGTACACAGCACCTTTGCGGTGTAGCCGACAAGCGACATGTCCGCCACAAACTGCCCGATGTCCTCGCGCTTCCAGTCGTTGTTGTAGGTCCTGTCCGCACTTGCGTGGGGGCAGCCGTCACTCATGGCAACAAACACGTCGCCTTCCTGCAGGCGAATGGTCGAGCGGAAAATCTTCTTGCCCTCAATGTGCAGCTCGGTCATGGGGTAGTCCGTGACGTCGCCGTCTCGAATCAGGATGACCTCGGGGTTGTCGTACTGGATGAGCTCTGCCGTATGGTTGCGAATCAGGTTGATGATGGTGAAGGTGGAGTAGGCAACCCCGTGCCGGTCATGAACCGGTAGCGTCGAGGCGATGGTCGAGACGCATTCCTCGACGGACAGCCCCTCGGCCATCATCGTGGAAATGATCTTGGAGGTCAGCGTGGAGAGGATGGAGGCCTGCACGCCGCTTCCCAAGCCGTCAGCCAGCACGATGACGGTGGAGCCATCGGCGGTGTTCACCACGTCCACGTGGTCGCCGCACAGCTCTTCACCTGCGTGGTTGATGCTCTTGTAGCCGATGTCAACGCTCAGATCATTCATCACGGATCGACTCCTTCAGCTTGGACAGCGCAATCTTGGTCTCTGCCGTGGTCTCGCCCAGAAGCGACGCAATCTCCTGCACGATGCGCATCTGCTTCTCGACGACCTTGTCGGCAACCTCAACTGTCTTTGCGTTGATCTCCTCGCGGTGCTTGCGCTCTTCCTCCTCGTCCGTCACGTCATGCATAATGCAGACGATCATATGGCCGTCTTCAGCCGGAACGATGGTCTGTTCAACAAAGCGCTGGTACTCGGCCAGATAGGTCCGCTGGTTGTAGATGCCACGCCTGGTGCGCTTCACGTCCATGAACGCGCGTGGGTCAAGGATGCGCACCACCTGGTCGCCCAGGATGTCGGATGCAAAGCGAATGTTAAGCAGCTTGAGGGCGGCATCGTTCAGCTGCTGCACCTCCAGCGAGTCGTTGACCACGACGAGTGCGTTCGGGCTGCTCTTGACGATGGCGTCCGAGAAGCTCTCGGCTTTCTCCTTCAGGAACGGCAGGCACATGGAGATGTCGGCTTTGCCCTGATAGATGGCGACGGCCTTCGCGCGGCATGTGTCGTAGCCGCAAGAGCCGCAGTTGAGCTCGTCGCTGGGCTTGAACTTGCCCATCTTACGGAGAATCTCGATGATGTCGTACTCGGACGGGACGCGCTCCGAGCGCTCGAGGGGTGTGAAAAGGTGCTTCATCACGGGGATGTCTGGCTGCTCAACGGGGAAGTCTTGCGTTCCTGCGTAAGTCGCCACTGCCAGATAGTCCTTCACGGGGCTGCGGCGGTACTTCTCCATGACGGGGCCGGCCACGCAGCTTCCCGCACAGGCAGACATCTCGATAAAGCACTTGTGAATCTTGCCTTCCGCAATCTCCTCAAGCGCTGCGATGCAGTTCTCGACACCGTCGAGCGCCATGTAGGTGTACTCGAGGCAATTCTGCTCCATGGTCTTGAGGATGCCGCCCGTGGTGGGGAAGAAACGCGCCAGGCTCTCGTCGCTCAGGACAAGCTCCTGCTTGAGCTCGATGCTCTCCTGCTTCATCCACTGCGTCAGCTCTTCAAAGGTCAGAACCGCATCCACCGCGTCCCGGTATTCCTCGCCCTCGTCCTTCTTGGCTACGCAGGGACCTACGAACACGGTCTTTGCGTTGGGGATGCGCCGCTTGATGTCCATGCAGTGCGCCACCATGGGGGAGACCACGTCGGCAAGGTAGGGGAGCTGCTCGGGGAAGTACTTGCGAATGAGCAGGTTGATGGAGTGGCAGCAGGAGGAGATGATGATGTCCTTGTGCTCCTCCTCCAGCATGCGGTCGTACTCGCGCTTGACCATCGTCGCGCCGATCGCGGTCTCCTCGACGTCGGCGAAGCCGAGCTTCTTTGCCGCTTCGCGCATGGCCTCTATGCCGACGCCCTCGTAGTTGGCGATAAACGATGGGGCGAGGCTCATGATGACGGGATCCCCGCTGCCAATCATGACGCGTACCTTCTCGGTCTCGTCGACGATTTGCTTGGCGTCCTGTGGACAGACCACAAAGCAGGTACCGCACAGGATGCACTCATCGTCGATGATGTGAGCCTGGTCGGCGGAGAAGCGGATTGACTTGACCGGACAGTGACGAATGCACTTATAGCAGTTCTTACAGTTCGACTTCTTGAGCCGGAGACAGCTTGCCATACGTACCCCCAGTGCGTGACCCAACAAACCACAGCTACCACGAAATGCGAGGTTTTAACCCCATATCTAGCATAGCGAAAACTTGATGCGGGAATGGGCGATCAAGCCATCAACTTTGGAAGGGACGCGAGAAAGCGCGTTGAGAGGCCATCAGCTGCGGCGCTTGTCATGGGCGACTGGGGCGAGGCATTGCCTTGTGAATGCATCCATTCATTAACGGCCTCACGTCAGCTTGTGCGCCTGCACAAGCAACACAAAGAAGGACCGAACGATGATTGGCGTGGCACCCATGGTTTGGATGCTGTGCCGCTGCAACAATTGAAACTGGTTGGCAGTATGTCTTTTCACCATTGAAAGGAGCACTTCATGGACCTTATGGAGCAGGTACGGGCTAAGGCAGCGGCAAATCCCCAGAAGGTGGCCTTCTTCGAGGCTGACGACCCCAAGATGATGGAAGTGGTGGGCGAGCTCACCAAGGCCGGGCTCTGCGAGTGCTACATCGTGGGCGATGGTGAGGCTCTTCGCGCCACCGCCGAGCAGGTCGGCGTCGATCTGACGAACGTGACCGTCATCGACGTGACCGACGCAGACGCCAACGAGGCGTTCGCGCAGCGTTGCGAGGCCATCAAGGGCTTCCCGTTCAAGGCAAAGGCCATCCGTCGCCGCGCCAAGAAGCCGATGGACCGTGCTCTCATGATGCAGCGCATCGACGACATCGACATCACCTTCGGAGGCCTGTGCTGCTCCACCGGCGAGGTCATCATCGGCGGCCAGACCATCGTGGGCCTTGCAGACGGCATCGACACCATCTCCTCCTGCGGTATCTTCAACATCCCCGGCTGGGAGGGGAGCGAGGGACACCTCCTAGGCTTCGGCGACGCGGCCGTGTGCGTCGATCCCGATCCCGAGCAGCTCGCCTCCATCGCCATCAGCGCCGCCGAGACCGTCCAGGCCCTCATGGGCTGGGAGCCGCGCGTTGCCATGCTTTCCTACTCCACCGACGGCTCCGCAGAGGGACCGCTCGTGGACAAGGTTCGTGCCGCCGTCGCCATCGCCAAGGAGCGTCGCCCCGATCTCGCCATCGACGGCGAGTTCCAGCTTGACTCCGCCATCAACCCGGCTGTCGCCGAGAAGAAGGTCCGCCGCGAGAGCGCCGTAGCAGGCAAGGCCAACGTTATCATCTGTCCGGACATCAACGTCGGCAACATCGGCGTCAAGCTCGTCCAGAACTTCGCGCACGCCGACGCCTATGGCCCCTTCCTGCAGGGCTTCAAGAAGA
>JAUNJR010000142.1 GCA_030533135.1 Coriobacteriales bacterium | reverse complement strand
TGGCGTTTCGGGATTTGCTGCGATCTGACGGCAAGGGGCCGAAACTGTATCGGCGAGAATGGACCGAGACAGATGACCCCCTCGTGGCAGAGGCGCGCGCTCAAACGCTCGCGATCCAGCAGTTGCAGCTCTGGCTACGCCTTGCTTACTCCGCCCTCGCCCTCGCGGTGCTCATTGGGTACTGGGCCTACACAGAAGAGCGCGGAATGGTGCTCATCGTGGTAAGTGCAGTATTCGGTGCGCTTGCTCTGGCAGTCGTGATGGTGTTGCGAACCGGTATTAGCAACGGTCGCAAAAACGTCGAGGCCATGCTGGAGGAACTCAGCAAGCGTGGTACCGCAGAATAATTAAGAACTCTTCGGTGTCCTCCCCCTCCTTTTTGGAGCCCCGCGTGTCCTTCCCCACGCGGGGCTCCAGCCCGTTAAACGTATCGAACGGTTGCTCTAGGAGGGAATCGGGATTGTTGTGGGATGCGGCAGACCGCTTGCACTCCATCTCTAGAGTTCCAGCGACGTGATTCCGTCAAGCTCCATGCGCCTTGCCAGCTCATTGATAATCACAACGCCTGATGAGGTGCCGATGCGGCGTGCGCCAGTTTTGACCATAGCAAGGAAGGTGTCGGCGTCACGAATACCACCTGCAGCCTTGACCAGAACATCGTTGCCAGCGTGCTCCACCATTAGTTTCACATCGGCTACTGTTGCTCCGCCAGTGCCAAATCCCGTGGACGTCTTGATGAACGTCGGACGTACCTTACGGGCAATTTCGCAAAGGCACACTTTCTCGTTGTCAGTCAAATAGCAGTTCTCAAAGATGACCTTAGAAGGAACGCCTGCCTCATTACAAACAGCGACGATTCTTGTCATCTCGTCTTCTACGTAGTCCCAGTCATGCTGCTTAACCTTCGTGACGTTAACGACGTAGTCAATCTCGTTTGCCCCGTTTGCGAGGGCATCACGCGTTTCAAATACCTTTGCCTCAATCGAGGTCTGGCCCAGAGGGAAGGCGATTGCCGCGCCTGTGTCGATGTCCGTTCCAGCGAGCTGCTGTGAGCAGAACCGAGACTGCACCTGGTTGATAGCCACCATCTTAAAGTGGTGCCGCTTTGCCTCATCACAGAGAATCTGCATGTCTTCTTCGGTGGCATCGGCATGCAGGTTGGTGTGATCGATCAAGCGGGCAAGTTCATCAAGAGTCCAGGTACTCATAGAGGCTCCTTTATAGGAATGGAATGGTTGCGTCTGAGTATCCGCTGGATTTGAGCGCTTCGTCAATGCGTCGACGTAACCGTTTGCAGTCTACAACGGTGACATACTTGAAATCGCTTTTGCGTAGCAGTTCTTACAATTAAGCTATCTACCTGCAGCTATGCAATTTGGAGATTGATATAGGCTTCATTGAGAACATCTTGCGCCGACATGGTCCGCGTCGTGGGTTCAACCGAGGGACCATTGACCTCGAGGGCGGCATGAACGTCCGAGAGGTGGGGGGCTTTCTCTGTCATGATGGACGCACGCGTACGCATCGGTTTATTCGGTCTGGTTCAACGTCCGGCCTTACCAAGGCAGACGCGCGAGAGTTGTGGTCATACGGAGTGCGGAGCGTTCTTGACCTTCGCGGCCAGGACGAGGCGATGAATTCTCCCGAAACGCTTTGCGAGTTGCTGGACGTCGCGTATCTCAATGTCCCGTTCTTTGACTATGACATCACTGACCAGGTGCTGAACAAAGGGGATGGAGCTGGAGGATACGTTGCCGACACGTATTTCCAGATGCTTGCCAACTACGGGGCAGTTAAACAGGCCTTCTCATTCTTTGCCTCGCAACCAGAGCGCAGCTGCACCTTGTTCCATTGTGGTGCCGGGTCTGATCGGACAGGCATCATGTCGATGCTGCTGCTTGGACTTGCGGGTGTGGGGCGTAGCGACATTATTGCTGACTATGCGTATTCATTTGGCTATATACCCGAGGTCAATGCCGCGCTCTTTGAAGCTACGGCTGCCTCGGGCAATAAGGTCCGTGCTGAACTGAAGATGCGTATCGATGCCATTTCGGTGGTATACGACCGCATGGTTGAGCATTACGGATCAATTCCTCAGTTTCTTGAACAGTCTGGCGTGACGGATGGAGAGCTACGGGTGGTGCGTGCGCGTCTGTTAGGGTAGGGGGCTCCGATGGACAAGGCATCAAAGCGCGAAAAACGTGACTACTACGTTGCGTATGTTCAGGACCAAAAACGTGTCGAGCGCGAACTAAAGAAGATGGCAGAGCTCACCAGGAAGCTGATGAGCGAGATTAACTGGGGTGTTCGCGGTAGTGATGATTCGCTCGATGGCAAAGGAAAGAAAGCTGCGTTTGAGCCAGTAGAGACCGTACAGACGCCTGCATTTACCTCTGAGCTGCTTGAGTCAAATCCTACTGACTTTGAGAGCAGGCGAGAGTTCTATGTGCGCGCATACGATAACCCTGACAAGGTGATAGCCGACCTGCACTATATCGCTCGAAGAGCGCGTGACCTAACCGAACGCATCGACAAGGGGCAGCATGATCGTTCGTTTTCTGACCACGAATACGTGACGCTTGACGTTCCTCCGTCTGAATATGGGAAGCTCTACGCTCCAGTGAATGGAGAGGTGTTGCCGCTTTGGGAGCTCGACGACTCCGAGTTTGCCGATGGCTCCTGCGGTGAAGGCATCGCAATCTTACCGTCATCCGGCACGCTTGTTGCACCAGCGACCTGCCGAATCACAGCTCAACTGCCATCACGCAACGCAGTTGGGTTACTTACGCAGGACGGCATTGAGCTGATGCTTGCGGTAGGTTCACAGGCTGAGCGATACGAGGGGGGCGGATTTCGTCAGCATGCCTGGCAAAACGACACCGTCAGGCGGGGCACTCCGCTTATCTCGTGGAACAGACGACAGGTTGCCCAAGCTGGTTACAACGATGTGGTGGTGTTTGTCGTCACCAACACAGAGGAACTCGCGGATGTAAAGGTGCTCAAGTGGGGCATTGTGAAGGCGGGCGATTTGGTTGCAAAAGTCTATTGGTAAGGAGTCGACGTGAGCATCGGTATTGTGTTCTCTGATGTAGACGGAACGATTGTTGACAATAATCATCACCCCATTCCCGCATCGGCTGAGATTCTGCAACGTGTTGCGGCTCAGATTCCGTTCTGCCTTGTGTCGGCGCGGTCACCCGAGGGCCTCTATCCCATACATCGACAGCTTGGCCTGACGGGACCCATCGCGTGCTTCTCTGGTGCATACGTGCTCGATCACGAGGGCAACGAGCTTTACAGCAGTGTCATTGCGACAGACGAGGCATTGGCCATCAAGCGTTACCTTGAAGATGAATTGCCAAACGTGGTGGTGGGTACGTACGGTTTCCACGATTGGATCGTGGACGATCGGTCAGATCCGCGTGTAGTACGTGAAGAGTATTTTGTCCAGGCCGAAAGTCGACAGAGCCGTGACCTTGCTGGTACGTTCGGCGACCGGGGCATTCATAAGTTTCTACTAATGGGCGACCCGGCTTCCATCGTTGCAGCTCAGCGTACCGTATCCGAACGGTACCCCCACCTCAACGTTGTGCGGTCAAACGACATTCTTTGCGAGGTTATGAGTGGCGAGGCAAGCAAGAGCCACGCCATCGAGGTGCTGTGCGAACGCTACGGAGTTGACCGCGCACAGTCCATCGCCTTCGGTGATGGACCGAATGACATTGATATGCTTGCAGCAGCTGGCCGCTCCTACGCGATGGCAAATGCAGAGGAGACTGTCAAAGCGGCTGCGAGCGAGGTCCTCCCTTGGAATAACGAGGAATGCGGTGTTGCCCGCATGCTCGATAGGCTTCTGTCATAGCAAAGAGAAGCAAAGCCGACGATTCGCCAGCCTTGAAAGAGGGCCTTCGTCAGTCAAAAAGGGTCATCAAACGATATAAAAACAAAAACAAATGGATGAGGAGCGCGAGGAACCGTTTCCCGCGCTCCTCATCCATTGAGCGAAATCAAATCAGAGTCATCCTGTGTCCTTCTAGCTCGAACTTTGAGTAAAGACACGCAGGTAAACCATCAAATATTACTCTATGGCATTTGCACAATGCGCTAGCGCCATTTTATGTTGCAATTGCACGATTTTTTGTTGACTGTGGAGGTTCTGTGCGCAAGAATTGGTCTGTCGGATGCACAAAAAAGATGCGTTCACAAACTAACAAAAGGTGCAGTAGCACACAACAAGGGAGAGGAGTTCATATGCCGCAAACGCCGTCAGCGTCAACCGCGAGTGCGAAGAAGGGAGGCGGAGCCCTACGCAACACGCTTATCTACATGCGTCAGCACTGGCAGCTCTACGTGCTGTTCATGATGCCGGCATTCG